>USHX01000011.1 GCA_900554565.1 uncultured Clostridium sp. | reverse complement strand
AATTTCAAACTATATACAGGTATTAACTTTTCAAAGTTCTGTTTCTACTTTTATAACAAAAATAGTTATAATTTGACTGTATTATATAGATAAAAAATTTCATAGTCAACAGATTTTTTCAAAATTTATGAATAACTTATAATATGATCACCCTATATTTTTTTGAAAAAATGTGGACATATTTTGTTTGTTATTATATAATAATGGTGTATTAATATATAAAGAAAGTGAGTAAAAGCTATGTCAAATGGTAATAATTCCTATGATTATAAAAATAGAAATTTATCAGAAGTTTTTAGAGAATTACAGGAAATTCAACGTAACCCTGAAGTTAGAGAATCATATGCTAAACAAGCAAAGGAATTTGAAAAACAAAAAAAGAAAGATAAACAACGAGAGTTAAAAGAAAAATCAGCCTTAAATATGTCTGGTTTTGGTTCAACTAGAAAAATCAAATCTAACGACTTAAAACTATCACATATAGTTACAGGTTGCAGTATTTTAGTAGTTTCTATGGCTTTATTCTTTCCAAAAGATGTTTCTTTTAGGACAAGTTATGCTAAAACAGATGATTTGCAAGATACAACCCAATATGAACTTAATAGACATAGTTTAAATATGCAAAACATCATTTCTGAAAATGCTGGAATGGATAGAGTTAAAGAACAAGTTGTTGAAGAACGTGATGTTGAATTTGAAACAAATTATAATGATAATGGTACACTTCCAAAGGGTGAAGAAGTTGTAAAGCAAGAGGGAGTTTTAGGTAAAGATAAAGTTACAGCTGTTAAAACATATGAAAATGGCAACTTTGTTGAAGAAATTATCTTAGCTAAAGAAAAGTTGTCTGACCCTACACCTAAAATAATTGATCGTGGTACTTCTGAATTCTTAGCAAAACATAAGGTTCATCTTGGAGATACAATGTATTTAACTACAAATGTAACTTTAAAAGAAAGTGCTGATGATTCTTCTCCCGATGTTGCTGAAGTTAAAAATTATATAGATGTAAAACTTCTAGAATTACCTAGTGAAGAATGGTGTAAAGTTTCTTTTGATGGTGTAGAGGGATTTACAAAAACTTCTAACTTAACATCAGCGGCTACAACACCAAGTGCACCTGAGAAGAATAGAATTCAAAGAATTTTACTTAAAGTTAATATTTCTATGGAATTAAATCGTGTAAGTGGTCTTACACTTAATGATTACAAAAAAATATTTACTGGCTTACCTAATGATACAAACAAAATCTTTGAAAATAATTATCAAACATTCTATAACATAGAGAAAAAATATAATATTAATGGTATTTTCTTAGCATCTATGGCTATACATGAAAGCGGTTGGGGAACTTCACAAATTGCAAATGAGAAGAAAAACTTATTTGGATATGGTTCTTATGATAGCACACCATATGAGTCATCTTTCGAATTTTCAGATTATAGTGAAGGTATAGAAACTGTTGCAAAATCTCTAGTTAAATATTATTTAAATCCATCTGGAACTAAAATTTATGATGGCGAAACAGCCGCTGGTTGGTATTATAATGGTCCTACACTATCTGGTGTTAACACAAGATATGCAAGTGACCAAGATTGGCACACAAAAGTATTTAACTATATGCAAACATTATATAATCGCCTTTAAAATATGATATTCAAGCAAAATTCTAGAATACTAAAATATTTATAAGTATTCTAGAATTTTAAATAATATAAGATTTGAAAGGAGTTCTATTATGAGAAATTTTAAATTTAAAATAAAAAATGTTAAATTAGCTTTCGCACTTTTAATAATATTGGCTATAGTTGTTTTATTATTGTTTTATCATTTTGTTTTAGCAGATGTATTTTCTAGAAATAATTTTGCAAATCAAATGATTGAACTTTCTGATGAAAATGAAACTTCAGTTTTTAATATTCAAAAAGTATTATTATATAGTGATGCTAATGCTATTGATAATTCTGAAGATCATTCTTTGAAAAATATGAGTATTTGTCAATTTACTGATTTATCTATTTATTTGGATAACAGTTCTTCTAACACAGAGCTTTCTTCTGAAAATACTGTTAAAGAACTTTATATTGATAATATAAATATGACTTCAAAGTCTGATATTGGAACTAAAATTTTGAATTATAAAAATCCAATGAATTTTGGTAAATATAAAAATATTAAAGAACTTGATAATGGTAGAATTGATTTTAAAGTTATTAATACAAATCAAGAAAATGAGAGTCAAAATTATTCTGAACCAACTTTTTATACAGATTGCTCTAACCCAATTACTTTAGGCTATTTAAATAAAGATATTGTTACTAATTATTCTGTTTCTGATGCTAGTAAGTCTATATCTTTTAATGGTAAGGTTTTAAAAGAGGCTAATGTCAACTTAGATGATATTAATTATACTTTAAATTTCACTATTCATATTTTAAATAATTTAAATCAGAAGTTTGCTTATAATATGAAACTTGATGTTAATCTTAATGATGATAATGGTGGTATTTATAATGGTTATACTTATAAGGGTAAAACTACTTCTGGTTCTGAATATAGATTTTTTAAAGAAATTTAATTTTTGTAAGTTAAAGGGGATTAAGACTTTAAGTTTTAATCCCCAAATTTATATTAAATTACATTATGTTCTTTTAATATTTTTTCAATATCTGTACCTTCAATTTTCTTAATGGCTTCTTTTAAAACAATTTTCTCTTTTAAGCCTAAATTCATATCTGTAATCTTTTTTCCATCTCGTAGCTGAACAGTTGCATTTAATAAATCTCTAATATCATATACACTTCCCCAAACTTCTGGGACACCACGATCTATATTTAGTAATGTATAAACTGCTTCCATTGCAGTACGAATTGAATATTCTGTTGTAAATATTGTATCTCTTTTTGTTTCTGCAAATTGTCCTAAAAATGCGAAGTTTTTGCTTCCTTCTGGAACTACCAATGGCCTATCCCCTGCCGCTCTTGGCATAAAGAATGCTGTGATATATGGCATCATACAAGGAATTGTATTAGCACTATTTTCTGCAATATCTTCTATTTGGTCTTCTGGTACTCCTAAATGGTATAACCATTCCATGCATATTTCTTTACCAGTGCAATCTCTCATTGCTTTTTTTACATAATTTCCTGGTCTATCACTAAATAGTCCATATATCCATCCTACTAATTGATTTTTTGGTTGGCTTCTAAATTGAGGTTGTCTATTAAATGTCCAACTCAATAACCAGTTAGAATCCTTAACTGTAACTATTCCTCCTGTTACAACTTTTCCTGTAAATGGATCTCTCTTACAAATTTTTTGAACATATGGTGGAATACGGTCATCTAATGTTGTTACTGTTGCACTCATCCAATTACTTTTTTCTGGATTACTACAGAATTTATCCGGATTTCCAAAAGCTGGACTTTGCGCAGCGATTTTACGCCACATATCCCATCCACCACCTGGTTTAATTTCTGAATTAAACTCTGCTGGTTTGTTTTGACTACCTAATGAAGAATTTTCAACACATCCGCCATTTGTGATAAATACTAAGTCATCTTCTAATAAATCAATATGGTCTTCTGTTCCATCACGAAGAATAACAATTCTTTTTGCTAATTTTTTATCTTCTTTAATGTCAAATTCAATGTTTTCAACTTTTACTCCATAATGGAATTGCACACCATAGTTTTCAAGGTATTTTACCATAGGAAGTATCATTGATTCATATTGGTTATACTTTGTGAATCTTAGTGCTGTAAAATCTGGTAATCCTCCAACATGATGTATAAAACGTTTTATATATAATTTCATTTCTAATGCACTATGCCAATTCTCAAAAGCGAACATTGTACGCCAATATAACCAGAAATTTGAATTTAAAACTTCATCATCAAAATAGTCTGTAATTTTTTTGTCATATAATTCTTCATCTGGAGTAAAAAACAATTTCATAATTTCCATTGCTCCTTTATCAGATAAAGCAAATTTCTTATCTGTATGTGCATCTTCACCTCTATTTATAGTTGCTCTCATTAATGAATAATTTGGATCTTCTTTATTTAACCAGTAGTATTCATCTAATACACTTACACCTTCTGTTTCTATTGATGGTATAGAACGAAATAGGTCCCACATGCATTCAAAATGGTTGTCCATTTCTCTACCACCACGCATTACATATCCTAGTCCATCATATAAATATCCATCACAGGCTCCTCCTGGAATTGGTTCTTTTTCTAAAATATGAACTCTTTCACCTTTCATTTGTCCATCACGAACTAAAAAGCATGCTGCTGCTAATGCAGCTAAGCCTGAACCTACAATATATGCAGATTTTTTGTCCACATTTTCCGGTTTCTTAGGTCTAGCAAAAGCTTCATAATTTCCACTACTATAATACATATTTTTTTCCTCCTTTGTCATTTTATTATTCCATATTATAAAAATAATATTAAAAAATTGGCAATAAACAAAGAAAAATATATGTATAATTTTTTTACATTTTATGCATTTTGTCTAAATTTTCTAATGCATTTTCAAAACTTCCATCTATTATATTATTTAGTTTTGATATTATATCATGTGGATTTTCTTTCATTCCATTTTCAATCCAATCCTGAACAATTCCTACAAATCCATATTTATAGAAATCTGCCATAAACTCTTTATTTTCTTCTTCAACATTTAGGCTTTTTGATTTTTCTTCTATTACATTCATTAATAATTCTTTTGTTTGGTTATATATAAATCTTAGAAAAAACTCTCTACTAATAGAGTTATATGTATTTCTTACAAATTCTTTATTGTTTAATATATATTCGAAAATAGAAAGAAATCCTTGTTGCCATGTGTTGTATGTGTCTTTTCCTTCCATTGGTTGAATTACTTCGTTTAAATATATCCACTCTAACAAATCATATACGTCTTTGAAGTGATAATAAAAAGTTTGCCTATTTACTCCACAGTCATTTGTGATGTTTGCTATTGTTATTTTGGATAATTCTTTTTTTGAGAGTAATTTTTTTAATGATGTGGCTAATGCTTTTTTGGTTATTTCTGACATTCTTTTCACCTCTATTTTGTTTTTTTATTTAATTCTGTATATATAAAATTTTCAATATATTTTGAATTTTCTTTATAATTTTTTCTAACTATTGTTGAACTTATTGGAAATCTTTTTCTTTCTATGTCTACTATTCTATTTTCTATTTTTAAATAATTTGAAACTTTTTCTCCATATAATTCACTACTATAAAAATGTGTTACGGGAATATTTTTTATCAGTTTTGATAAATATTCCATTTGAATTTTTACGCTTTCTTCATCAAGCCCATATTTTTTAGGGCTGTTATATGCATAAATGATGTGAACATCTGGATATAATTGCTTTATCCAGTTTGCTCTTTGTTTTATATTAATGTCAATTATATCAGTGTCGTATATTACAACATATACTTCGTCCATTTCTTTTAGGGCTGTTTCTATTAATAATTGATGTCCCTTATGTAATGGTGCAAATTTTCCTATTGTGAATCCTATTTTTTTACTATACATTTTTTCTCTTTTCTGATGGCAATTGTCCATCTTTTTTTACTTATAATTTTATATAATATATTGTACACAAAGTATACACCACTGGCTCTGTGAAAGCGTATGTGGTGTATTTTTTATTGTTGCTTATTTGAATAGTACTATGTATATGATACTAAATAAGGCAACGTTTATAGAGCTCTTTTTCTATGATAGTTATGTTATAATATTTTTATTAAAAAAACAAGCAAACATAGTAAAATTTTATAAATATTTTTTAATATTATTTTTTCACATCTAAATTAATTTATTTTTTATAAAACTTTAAATTGCAAGTATGTAAAAAAGAACATTTATTTGTTCCAAATGTTGAAAAGTATTGTTTTATATGATAAAATAAGTACTATAAAATTATAATAAAGGAAGATTAATTATATGCAAAATTTAACAAAAGGTGATTTAATTATTTACGAAGATGAAAATGACAAAATAGAAATAGAAGCTTTTTTATATGATGAAACTATTTGGTTACCACTTAATAAAATTGCAGAATTATTTGAAAAAGATAAATCTACAATAAGTGAGCATATAAAAAATATTTTCGAAGAACAAGAATTAGATAAAATTTCAACTGTTGGGAAATTCCCAACAGTTCAAATTGAAGGAAATCGTAAAGTTAATAGAAATATTGATTATTACAATTTAGATATGATAATCGCTGTTCGGATATAGGACAAATTCAAAAAAAGCAACAAAATTTAGACAATGGGCAACAGATGTTTTAAAATCATATATTATAAAAGGATATAGTATAAATAAGGAAAAGTTGAAGAATCCAAACAAATTTGGTAAAGATTACTTTGATGAGTTATTGGAAATTATCAAAGAAATTAGGACAAGTGAAAGAAGATTTTATCAAAAGGTAACGGATATTTTTGCAGAGTGTAGTATTGATTATAATAAAAATTCTAAAATTGCAAATGATTTTTATGCTACAATCCAGAATAAATTTCATTATGCAATAACAAATGAAACAGCTGCTGAAATTATTTGCCATAGAGCTAGTAGCCAAAAGGAACATATGGGACTAACTTCTTGGAAACATTCTCCTGATGGCAAAATTTTAAAAAGTGATGTATCTATTGCTAAAAATTATCTTACTTCTAAAGAATTAGAATTCCTTCAGGATATAGTCAATATGTATTTGGATATTGCAGAAAATAGGGCAAAAAGACAAATACCTATGAAAATGAAAGATTGGGTAGAAGAATTAGATATAATGTTAAAAACAAATAGATATGACATTTTACAAGATAAAGGTAGTGTATCTTCTGAACAAGCAAAGCAATTTGCAGAAAGTGAATTTGAAAAATTTAGGATTGAGCAAGATAAACAGTATATTTCTGATTTTGATAAAATTATTGATGAGTGTAAAAAAATAAATAAATAAAATTTTGTCACATTTTTATACATATAAAATCACTTTTTGATTTTTTAATCCCTAAAATCCTTGAAAATACTACATTCTTGTTCTCTACATAAATACATAAAAAAATCGATAAAATGTTGATATACCAACGTTTTATCGATTTTTTTATGGAGGCGACACCCGGATTCGAACCGGGGATCAGAGTTTTGCAGACTCGTGCCTTACCACTTGGCTATATCGCCGAATATATGGAGCGGGAAACGGGGCTCAAACCCGCGACCTCTGCCTTGGCAAGGCAGCGCTCTATCAACTGAGCTATTCCCGCATGTTTTTGCTCTCTTCATTAAATTATATGCTTAAGCATTTAAAATAATACCAAAAATACGCTATATTGTCAAGTATTATTAAGCAATTTTCATTATTTTCAACTACAAAAAAGCTCACATTTACTTGATATATAGCGTATTAAAATTTTTCATAATATTTATTTTAGTTTATATTTTAGCTCAATTTGTTTTTTTAGTTGTATTTTTAGCTGTAGTTTTTGACTTAGTTGTTTTAGTTGCTTTCTTTGTCGCTGTTTTAGTTTTTCTTGTTGTTTTCTTCTTTGTCTCTTTTTCTATTTCTGTTGCCTCTTCTGGATTCCATTTCTCTCCTGGTTTTGGCTTGTTCCAAGAAATATAATCACATGATTTTGGGTTATTTTCACATATATAGTAATTTCTTCTTCTTTTTGTTTTTCTTACTTGAACTGTTCCACCACATTTTGGACATGGTACATCTATTGTTTCTACTATTGGTTTTGCATTTTTACATTCTGGATATCCTGGACATGCTAAAAATTTCCCATATCTTCCATATTTGTAAACCATCATTCTTCCACATTTATCACATGGTATATCTGAAACTTCTTCAACTAATTCAACATGTTCTAGTTCTTTTTCTACTTTTTCTAGTTCTTTTTCAAATGGTCCATAAAATTCTCTAATCATTTTTTTCCATTCTTCTTGTCCTTCTGCTATTTCATCAAATTCACTTTCTATTTTTGCTGTGAATTCTACATTTATTACATCTGTAAAGTTTTCTGTAAGTAGTTTGTTTACTATTTTCCCTAATTCTGTTGGTATTAATTGTTTCTTTTCTTTTTCTATGTATCTTCTTTCTAAAATTGTTGTTATTGTTGGAGAATATGTACTTGGTCTTCCTATTCCTTTTTCCTCTAAGGCTTTTACTAAACTTGCTTCTGTATATCTTGGTGGTGGCTCTGTAAAGCTTTGTTTTGGATTTATTTTTTCTAGTTTTAGTTCCTGATTTTCTTTTAAATCTGGTAACATTCCTTCTTCTATTTCTTCTCTTTCATCAGTTCCTTCAACATATAGTGTCATAAATCCCTTGAATTTGATGCTTTGTCCATTTGCTTTAAATGTGTATCCTTCTGCATCTATTGTTACAGCCATTGTGTTATATACTGCTGCTGTCATTTGACTTGCCATAAATCTATTATAAATTAGTTTATATAGTTTGTATTGGTCTTTTGTTAATGATTCTTTTATTGAATCTGGTTCTAAGTCTGCATATGTTGGTCTTATACCTTCGTGCGCATCTTGTGAGTCTTTGCTTGTTCTATAATATCTATTTTCATAGTAACTTTCTCCATATGTGCTAACAATGTGTTCTTTTGCTGAATGTCTTGCTTCTTCAGATATTCTTGTTGAGTCTGTTCTCATATATGTTATTAAACCAACTGCTCCTCTTCCTGGAATTTTAACTCCTTCATATAGACCTTGTGCTACAGACATTGTTTTCTTTAATGTGAATCCTAATTTTCTTGATGCTTCTTGTTGCATTGTACTTGTTGTAAATGGTGGTGCCGGTGTCCTTTTCTTTTCTCCTTTTTTTACATTTTGTACAATATATTTTGCTTTTTCTATTACTTTTAGTATCTCTTCTACTTCTTCTCCACTATGTATTTCTTGTTTTTTGCCATCTTTGCCATAAAATCTTGCTTCGAATTTTTTCTTTGATTCTTTTTCTTGTAAGTTTGCATATATATTCCAGTATTCTTCTGGTATGAATTTTTCTATTTCTTCTTCTCTATCTACAATTAGTTTTACTGCTACTGATTGTACACGTCCTGCTGATAGCCCTCTTCTTACTTTTTTCCATAGTACTGGACTTATTTTATATCCTACTATTCTATCTAATACACGCCTTGCCTGTTGTGCATCAACTAAATTTATGTCAATATCTCTTGGTTCTTTTATTGCTTTTTGTACTGCTCCTTTTGTTATTTCGTTAAATGTAACCCTTGTTATTTTTGGAGTTTCATCTTCTAAAATTTTTGCTAGGTGCCATGCTATTGCTTCACCCTCACGATCAGGGTCAGTTGCAAGGTATACTTTTTTTGCTTGTTTTGCATCTTTTTTTAGAGATTTTATTAAATCTCCTTTTCCTCTTATATTTATATATTGTGGTTCAAAATCATTTTCTATATCTATTCCTAGTTTTGATTTTGGCAAGTCTCTTATATGTCCCATAGATGCTACTACTTTTGTACTGCCTCCTAGAAATTTTTTTATCGTATTGGCTTTTGCTGGTGATTCCACTATTATTAATTTATCAGCCATGTGCTCCTCCTTTACGCATTTTCCCTTTTATTTTGCTATATGTTATTTTAGCTTAATTAATCATATTTTGCAAGCTTTTTCAAGAATTTTTGTTTTCTCGGCACACTGCATCCCTTTCTTATGTAATGGATTTTTATATACTTCTTGTGTAATTAAAGCATTATTACAATTTTTTATAAAAGAAATGCTTTTTTGGAAAAATCGCAAATCACATCTTGAACACATATTGGTGTTACTTCATTGTCTTTTAAAACTTCTAATACCTCATTTACTTTTTCTTCATTGTTTGATAGATATTTTATTGTTTCATCTTCTGTTTTTGTTTTGGTTTTTAGGTATTCTGTCTTGATTACTTTTATTCCATATTTAGGTTCTTTTCCTTTTACCAGCTGGTCTTCATTTATTATCTTGTAATATTCTAACTTTATTGGATATATAATTCCAGCTTCTTTCAATGTTTCTCTTTTTATAAATATACTACCGAAAAATGTTTGCATATTTTATCTCATCCCCTTTTCAAGGTACAACTATGGTTTAAAAAGTTTTACTTTTTACCCTTTACCTCTTTCTTATGTATAACATTCTTTTATAATACTGCTATTTTACTGGGTTTGCAAGTTTTTTTCATCGCAAGTTTTTTGCTTTTTGTGTTGCTTTCTACATTTTTCGATTTTATTCTAAGTTTGAATTCTAAAATCTTTTAATTATTTAACTTTTTCTACAAGTTTCGATGTTTTTTTTATTTATGTTTTGCTCTAATTTTATTAGAATTATAAATTGAATTTAATTCCGTGTTTTATAATTAAAAATAGTAGCAATTTTTTATATTACTACTATTTCTTTTTATTTTATTGTTTCATCATTTAGGTTTTGAACATATTCATATTTTTCTTTTTTAGCTATATTTCGTAATTCTACATATAGTTCCGCATTTGTTGTGGCTTTATAAGGGTTAACATATAAAATATTTAAAAGGCCTAATGTAAATACTGATAATATGTTCCAACCAACAAAAGATACATCTAATAAAAATGTTTTCCATTTGTTACCTTTCATCATTTGCTTTGAAAGTTTAAATGCTTCTTTTCTATTTGTTTTAGGATTTTCAGCTAAAATGTATGGAATCATTCTGTATTCATACATTTTTATTACTCCACCAATTATTGTGAAATACCACAAAAAATTATATATATTTCTTAACAACATTGTTATTGCAACATTTATCCAACTTCCTTTTTTAAATATTTCCTTCATTTCTCCTATTCTTGCTGTTTTTTCATTTCTTGTTTTTAGGAAATATCTTTTTCCTGCTACTATTAAAGGGTCTGCTATTATTACTGTAAATGCAAATGCAATTATTGCAGTTAGTGTTAGACCTGTTGCTATTTCTGGTTGTTCAAAATTGAATAATTCTATTGCATCCCAAATTTTAAATATGTATTTTTGTGTTTTGGTTGCACTGTTTAGGTTTGCTCTTATCATTTCTAAGATTTTTTGTTGCATGTCTGTTAATACTTGCATTTTTTCATCTATTTTTTCTGAATAATCCAGCAAACTATTTGTGTTACTACTTATTATATTTTGTTTTTCTAAGTTGCTTCTTTCTATTACTTGTTCATTTCTCATCACGTATGTTGGATCAACTGAATCTTCTGATTGCCATAGTCCTATTATTGATGTTCCAAATTCTCCTGTTAGTAATGCTATTATAAAACATACTACTAATGCTGTCCAATAATTTTTCTTTAGAACTTTTCTGGCTTTTCTTTTTAGTTCTTTTATTTTCCACATTATTTGTTTTTTCTCCTGTTTTTAAATTTATTTTTATTATAAAACAAATATATGTTATGTGCAAGTGCTTTTTAGATTTATTGCTATTATTTTCCATTCAAAATATTTTTGTATTTTTTGTATTCTGGCATATTTTTTTCAACTAGTTTCCAGAATTCTTTTGAGTGATTCATATGTATTAGATGACACATTTCATGTAAAACTACATATTCAATTACTTTTTCTTCTTTTTTTGCTAATTTATTATTTATAGTTATATTTTTCCTACTAGAGCAACTTCCCCAGGCATAATTTATGTTTCTAATTCGTACTTTATTTGGTTTTATTTGGAGTTTTTCACTATATTTCTTTATTTGTTCTTCTACAATTTTCGCTAATCTTTGTATATCCTGTTCCTCTATTTTTTCTTCTTTTTGAATTTGATTTTGTTGTTCTTTTACTTTTTCTAATATCCATTCTGCTTTCTTTTCTACAAATTCTTTTGCCCTTTTTTTGCTTATTCTTGCTGGTATTCTTACTGTCACTTCACCATTTTTTATATGTATATACAAGTTTTTAATTTTTGATTTTATTATTTTATATTGTATTTTCTCTCCATTTATTTGTATTTCTTCCATTTCTTACCTCTCTGATGTCCACATTTTTAGTGTTTATATATCTTTCAACTTTATCTCTGTATTCATTTTTCCAGCTCTTGTTATTTTATTGTATCCATACTTATTTTTTAGTTTATCTACTACCTTATCTAATTTTTCTTGTTTGTCATTTTTCGGCTCTTGAAATAATGAAATTTGCATGTTTTCTTTTTCTATTAAATTGTCTACTCTTAGTCCTATTAACCTTATTTTCATTGGTTTATGATACATTTGATTTAACAATTTTTTTGCTTTTTCATATATTTCTTTTGTTGTGGCTGTTGGGTTGTCTAATTTTCCTTGATGTGATGTATCTTCAAAATTGTTTGTTCTCAATTGTACATTTACTGTTTTTGCCAACAATTCATACTTTCTTAGTCTATATGTTACTTGTTCTGCTAATGCTAGCAATATTTCTTCTAGTTTTTCTATTTGTCCTGCATTTTCTGGCAATGTTATTGAGTTTCCAATTCCTTTTGGTTTTTCTTTTTTATATTGTACTTCTGAATTGTCAATTCCGTTTGCATATTCCCACATTTGTATTCCGTGTTTTCCGAATTTTTTACTTAGTGTTTCTTTGCTTGTTTTTGCTAAATCTCCTATTGTTTTTATTTGCATGTTATATAGCTTTGGAACTGTTCTTTTTCCTAACATGAATAGTTCTGATACTGGTAATGGCCACATTTTTGTTGGTATTTCTTCTTTGTATAATGTGTGTATTCTGTCTGGCTTTGTAAAGTCTGATGCCATTTTTGCAAGTAATTTATTTGGTGCAATTCCTATGTTTACTGTAAATCCTAATTCTTCTTTTACTCTTCGACTTATTTCTTTTGCTTTGTTTTCTAATGTGTCTTGCATTAAGTAATTTGTCATGTCAAGAAAGCATTCATCTATGCTGAACCTTTCGATTTTGTCTGTATATTGTAATAATAATTCATATAATTTGTTTGAGTATTGTTTGTATATTTTGAAGTTTGATGGATATATTTTTAGCCCTGGACATTTTGCTCTTGCTTGGTATATTGTTTGTGCTGTTTTTATTCCACATTCTTTTGCTTTCATGCTTTTGGCTAATACTATTCCTGAACGTTTTGTTTCATCTCCACCTATTATTGCAGGTATTTCTCTTATGTCTATATCACTTCCGTTTTTTAGCATTTCTACTGCTGTCCAACTTAAAAATGCATTATTTACATCTACATGTAATATTTGCTTTTCCATATTCTCACCGCTTCTATTATAGAATATTTGTTCGTGTTTGTCAATGGTAATTTGTATATATTTTATTGCTATAATAACTTTAGTTTGGGATTCTTAAAGTTAAATACTTTAGGAATTTTTTTATAAAGAAATATACAATGCTAAACGTGATCCAGCAAATTCGCCTTTGAGTCCTCATTTTTTCCGTTCTTTACCCAATTAATCATCGCATCATATTGACTTCCATATATCATACTACTTTCTACAGAGCTGTTTACTCCGATATATATTATTTTATGCTTTATGTAAACCATACCACATAGATGAACTATCATTTGATGAGAAAGTTGGAATTACTCCTGGCTTTGACTGAGCATTTTGTGAGTTACCAGCAGATGTTGGAGTTGCGTCACTAAGGCTTATTTCATATCTTCCAATATAAAATCCATTATATTTTGCAACACTTGTAACCATTTTTTTATAATTATTTTTCAACGTCTGTAATGTAAATAAATTACTAGTAAATGTTATATTAGCATCATAACTAAATCCGGCACCGGTAACTACTGCTGGTTCTCTTAATCCAGATTTTGGATCATATGAAATATTAGGTTGATCACTAAGTGCACTGCTCCATATTTTAGTAGCATATAGTTTTCCAACTATTGTCTCATTATCATTGTGTGTTTTACATTTTAATGTTCCATTTTCTAGTTGCAAATTACATTTTCCTCCTGTTGTTGAACATTGCGCCATATTATTTATGTCTGGTACTGAGACCCATACAAATTCACTTCCATTATCTCCATTTGTTTTATCTGATCCGTGTATTACTAGACCTTTTGAAATTATGTTTTCAGTTTCATCTATTGTAAATCCTTCTGGAACTGTTGCTTTTTCACCATTACTATCAACATAGTCGTCTTTTTTTGTTTCAGTAACCTCTTTTCCTGGCACTGCATTTTCTAACATTTCATTTATATAATTATTGTTAATTGATAGCTTGTTTTCTTCCTCTTCTTTTGCTTGAGCTGTATTTTCTTTTGCTAATTTTGCCTGTGTCAATATTCCATTATTTCCTGTTAGCATTGATATTGAAACTCCTGCTAAAATTAACAAAATGATTATAGTTATTACAAGGGCTATCAATGTAATTCCCTTATTTATTTCAATGCATTTCTTTTGTTTTTCTTTTATTTTTCTTTTATTTGTATAAATCTTCTCCTTTATATTTACTTTACAAATAGAGTAGAACGAAATCCAAATTGACTTTGATTACTAGCTGATGAAGTATCCACACGTGGACCAGCTGCCATGTTGCTTTTATCGTAAAAACCTCCTCTTAATATAATCGCTTCAGATGTATTCGGATTTAATTCTGTAGTAAATTCTTTTACATTTCCACCCATATCATATATATTTGCTTTTGGACTTGTTAACCCCGTTTGTAATTTTTTTGATTCATCTGCTTCTTTTATTATTTTCCCGTTTTTGTCTCTAACTTCTTTATCAGACCAGTTTTCATTGAGATTTTCTCGCGTATCCCCATAATTTGTTGCCTCACTATGTGTTTCTATAAATTTTATCGCTGTATCCCATGCATAGCTTGAACATAAATATGAGCTTGCTCCATTACCTGCATTTATTGATTTTGCGTTTTTGTATGCGTCACTCCATATTAAATTAGTATATGGATCTCTATTGGGTTTTACTACTGCTTTTTCATCTTCTTTTCCATCTTCTTTTCCAACTTCATACCTTCCTATATAATATCCGCCATTATCTCTAATACTTATTTTTTCATTAGTTACTTGTTCAACAATTTCTTGTAAAACTGTTGTTGTTATTCCGTTTTTATCTTCTCCACTTGATTGCGTAACATTCCCTAAAGTTAGCTCATCTTTTGTTGCCAAAGTTGGATTATCTTTAGGGTCATTTTCTATCCACCATGCTGATGTTTCTCTAGCATAGGTTTCTTCTGTACATGGTACCCATACATATTCATTTCCATTTGTTCCTATTATTACTAAGCCTTTGCTTATTAATTTTTCATTTTCTTTGTTTGATACTGCAAATCCCGCTGGTATTATTGCCTTATTACCTTCTTCGTCTATATACTCATAATTTTCTAAATGTGTATTTGCTTCTACTTGTGCTAGTGTTGTTTCTTCATTTTCTGCTGCATTTTCCGTTGCTTGTTTTGCATTTTTTGCTTGTGTTAGTATTCCATTGTTTCCTGTTAGCATTGCTATTGAAACTCCTGCCAAAATTAAAAGGATAATTATTGTTATAACTAACGCTATTAATGTAATTCCTGTATTTTTCCTTAATTTATCTATTTCTATATTTTTTATTTCCATAATAATAAAACTTTCCCTTCTTTTGTTTAAATTATTTCCATTTCACACAAAAGTATTCAGCACAACTTTTTTGTATGCTTTTAGTTACATTTTAACTATATTATATAAATAAAAAAAATTGTAGTCAACAAATTTTTTCAAAAATCGACATTATATATATGATTGCGAAAACTTTCTTATAGCCTTCTTATAATAAAATTAACTGTAGGAAATCTCCAATATATTATTAAAGGATAGTGATTAAAAAATCACTATCCTCATCTTTCTAATTTTCTTTTTTGTATTTTATAAGTTATTTTGCTTACAAATGGTGCCGGTGCAAGCTTTGCACCTAGCTTTGCTAGTTTAACATCAATTCCTGGTACAATATAAAATTTGCCCTTTTCTAATTTCTTGATTGCATATTTTGCAACATCTTGGCTGTTTGCTTCTCTCATGTGGAATTTTACATTTGCCACATTGTTGAAATTTGTCGAAACTGGTCCTGGACATAAAATACTTATTTGTACATTTGATTTTTCTTTTTTTAGTTCTTCTCTTATGCTTTCAGATAATCTTACTATATAAGCTTTTGTGGCATAATATGTTGACATTAATGGTCCTGGCATAAAACCAGCTATTGATGCAACATTTAGGATTTTGCCTTCACCTTTTTTCTTCATATCTATTAAATATAATTTAGTTAAAATATGATATGCTGTTATGTTTGTTTTTATCATGTTTAGTTCTTTTTCCAAATTTGTTTTTGTGAAGTTTCCACAATCACCAAATCCTGCATTATTGATTAAGATATCCACATTTTTTACATTTTTGTGGATTTCTTTACAGTTTTCTTCTATAGATAAGTCTGTACTTATCATTTCTATTTTTATATTTTCTTTTTCTAGTTCTTCTTTTACTTTATTTAACTTTTTTTCATCTCTTGAGACAAGAACTAAATCATATCCTTTTTTGCTTAATTCTCTTGCTATGTCTCTTCCTATTCCAGATGATGCACCTGTTATTAATGCTTTCATCTCACCACTCCTAAGATTTTTTACTGAATTTGTTTAGTATTATTCCCACTGTATGTACAATATCTGTTGATTTGTTATTTGCAATATTTTTACCTATTGCTTTTCCTCCAACTGTTAATGCAGCTACTGTTGCACTTAGTATAAATTGTATTGGGAAATTTATACTAAATTGTTGCGTTATTTTCATAGAAATTAATGCACTTATTGCTCCACTAAGTACTCCGGCAAATGTCTCCTATAACATCTGCGCATATGTTTGCAACTCTTGGAGCATTTTTTATTAGTCTTATTGAGTCTTTTGAGCCTTTCACTTTTTTTGTTGCTTTTGCATGGAATTCGTGTTCATTTGCTACTGTTACTGCAACTCCTATTATATCAAATATTATTCCCATTGCTATAACTAAAATTAATATTAATATTGCTGGAAATAAACTTAAATTTGATACTCCATTTTCTGATATGTATGAAAATAACATTGATAATATAAAAGTCATTATAAATACTTCTATAAACCATTTCAATTCCGAGTGTTCTTTTGTTTCTTTATTTTTCATTTTTGTTTTTTGCATAAATATGCAATTTCTCCCTTCCTTTTTATTTTGTATTTTCTCTTCTTCTTATTAATTAGAAGAAAATATCTATTTTATACTCATAAAGGAAATATCTTTTCACCAGATATTTCCTTTCATTCTTTATTATTTAGATGGTCAAAACCTAAGTAAATTTTACAGTTTAGGTCTGGTTGAATTTCTCTTTTCTCCGCTTAACATTACTGTTGTAGCTGTTTCCATTTAAGGAGAAAATCTATCAGATAAAAATAGACACCAGATCGCCACTTAAATCTGTACCTTAATCCCTAGATTTCTATGCTTTTGATTTAAGCAAACATTCTAGAAGTTTTCCTTAACATACACGTTGTTCTTTTGCTAGTCTCTTTTGCAATTGCAATTTCATAATTCAGAAGTAAAATTAATTTGGCCAATTTTATTTTTACTTTAACAAATTAATCCCAATACATTCACTCAAGACAGGCTACTCTATGTATTTCGTGTCTTGGCACTCAACATAGGTTTTACTTAAAAAATCTATTAAGCCTCCGCGAGACTAGGGATCATATGTATGCCATTACATAATACCCTAACCCCTTTACTCCCTGGTTACACGCAAAACTGGCATTTCACGCACAAACAAGAAACTTCAACGATGTGCCCTTTAGTGGATTTTTAGCCCCACCCTCACAAAAGTTTGTATGACTAGAATAATGCACCATCGATATATAGTATACCATTTTTTGAAAATTATTCCAAATTCTTTTTGGTTACTTTTTTGTTTATTTTTGGTTTTGGTTTGTTTTTGGTTTGGTTGTTATATTGCGTTTTCTTTGTTTTTCTCACTCATACTCATTTTTTCTTACTTTTTCTACTGTTGCCTTTTTTATGTTTTTTTGCTAAATATGTTTCTTTATTTCATCATATATTTCTTTATGGATATCTTCTATTGTTCTTATTTTATCATTTTCTACACATTTTATTTCATACCAGTTATATTTTTTGGCAACATCACATGCTGCTGCATATGCATCTATTAAATGATTTTTGTCACTTTCATGAATATCTTTTTTGCTTTCATGTGTGAATTTATTTTCTCTATTTTTCATTAATTCAATTGATTTTTCAACTGGCATATTTAAGAAAAATACTTCTGTTGGAATTGGTAAACCATACATTCCAAATTCGTATTCCCATAACCATTGTAGGAATTTTTCTCTTTCTTCTTTATCTGATATTTTTCCTGCTTGATGTACCATATTAGCTGTTGTATATCTGTCTGCTAATATTATCCCACCATTATTATAATATTCTTGGTATTCTGTTTTAAATGTTGCATATCTATCTGCTGCAAAGAATGTTGATGCTATGTATGGGCTTATTTCTTTTGCATTTTTTCCAAATTCTCCAGATAGATACATTTTTACCAATGCTGAGCTTGGACTATCATAATTTGGAAAGCTTACTACTTTGTAGTCTACTCCATCTCTGCTTAAGCTTTCTTGTAGTTTTTGAAATTGAGTTTGTTTACCACTTCCATCGGTTCCATCTATTACAAATAATTTTCCCATTTTATTTTTCTTCCTTTCCTTTATTTTCTTCTTTATTATTTTTGTTTTTTTCTAACATTTTGTTTATTGTATTTAATATATCATCTGAATTCTCATCGAAATCATCTTTTACTAAGTTGAACATTTAGTTTTCCCTCCTTTTTTCTTGTTTATTATACTATTACTATTTTGTTTTTTCAAGAATTTATAATTAACAATTTTTTATATTAAAGTATTGCAAAATGGCATATACTAATATATAATGATGCCAAATCCTGAAATTATAATTATAATTTTAGTTGCCTTTAATTGAAAAGAGGTAGTATTATGAAAAAATTTTTATCAAATTACAAATCAACAATAATTTTACTTGTTGCTATTATTGTTGGTGCATTCGTAGGAATTATATTCCAAGAAAAAGCAACAGTTTTAAGTCCTTTTGGGGACATATTTTTAAATCTTTTATTAGTCATCATTGTACCACTTATATTCTTAACAATAACCACTTCAATAGCTAAAATGAAGCAACCAAAAAGACTTGGCAAAATCATGGTTACAATAATAGGAGTATTTATATTCACTTCAATTATTTCTGTATTGTTTGGATTTGCCAGTACATATTTTGTTAAATTAGTTAATCCAGAAGATGGAGAAAAAATAAGAGTTTCTTTAACAGAACAAACTTCAGATGATTCACAAGAAGATTCCGAAGAACTTACTATTGCAGATAGAACTGTTAATTTGCTAACAGTAAATGATTTTCAAAAATTATTATCAAAAGATAATATAATAGCACTTTTAATATTTTCAATAATATTTGGAATTGCAATAAATATGTCTGGTGAAAAAGGCGAACCTGTATATAAATTTTTGGAATCTGCAAATGTTATAGTTAATAATATTGTTAAAATAATAATGTATTATGCACCAATTGGTTTAGGTTGTTATTTTGCTTCTTTAGTTGGAAGTTTTGGTGCTTCAATTGCTGTAGGTTATTTAAAAACATTTGTTATTTATACTATTGTTGCACTATTATTCTACTTTGGAATTTATACTTTTTATGCTTTTCTTGCAGGTGGAAAAAAAGGAATCAAATTATTTTGGAAAAATGCATTGCCTTCAACGTTAACTGCTTTAGCAACATGTTCTAGTGCTGCATCAATTCCTGTAAATATTGAATGTAGTAAAAAAATGGGCGTACCAGAAGATATTGCTCAAACTACAATACCTTTGGGAACAAGCTTTCATAAAGATGGTTCAATAATAGGTTCTGTTTTTAAAATAATGTTTTTAGTATGCTTATTTGGAACCAATATTTCAACTGCTGGAAGTGTGTTCGGAATATTAGGAGTAGCTTTACTTGCTAATTTATTAATAACTGCTGTTCCTATAGGTGGTGGAACAATATCTGAAATGTTAATAATTTCAATGCTTGGATACCCAGCTGCAGCTCTTCCAATATTGACTATTATAGCTACTATAATAGATCCGCCAGCAACAATGTTAAATGTAGTAGGTGATACTGTTTCATCTATGATGGTAACAAGAGTGGTCGATGGTAAAGACTGGATAAAAGAAAATTAATGAATTTAAATTATGAAATAAAAGATTAAAAATATAGAGAGATAAAAGTGAAAGTTTTGTTTTGCAATGAGCTTTCACTTTTTATTTACTCTTAAATGTTTTTATTAGAATCCTATAATCTCATTATATATTTCTATTGCAAAATTGTCTGTCATACCAGAAATATAATAAATAATTGATTCACAATAACTGTTAAAGTCATTTACATCAAAAATAACTTTGTTTTTTAGTTTTAAATTTTCTCTATTTGAAAAATCACTATAATTTTCTAGATAATTATAAAATCCATTAGAAAGTTTTGGATAAAATCTTTCTAATTTTTTTATATTAAACATTGTTATTCCTGTGGAATAGCAAGATTTCAGCGTATCATATATTTCATTTATTACTAGTTCAAAATATTTCATTGCTGGTTTTACTCTATTACTAAAATAAATGTGTTTGTAATTAAACTCTTTTATTTTATTCATTAATTCAAATGCAGATTCTGAGAAGCATAAACCTTTTTCTGGTGATGAATTTTGACACAAATCTGAAACTAAATAATTTATAATTGCACTATTATTTATTTCTTTTTCATCTTGTATTGGTTTTAATAATTGTTTTAAATCTTCTAAATGTGTGTCTAAAATTCCTAGTGTTATTGCATCTTGAATATCACGACCTATATATGAAATTTTATCTGATATTTTTACTACACATCCTTCCCATGTATATGGCATGTATTGATTAGGATATTCATAATCATTTAAATCTATATATTCATCCCTTGGTTTTAGTGCATTTTGGTCAATTTCTCCACAATGAGAAATAATTCCATCTCTAACTGCATATGTTAAGTTCAGATTTTTTATATAACCATCTTGGCTTTCTAAAAGTTCAATTGAGTCTACAAAATGTAGTCCATTTTGCTCATGCCAAAATGTTTTTCCTAAGTCTTTTTGAGAAATTCTAGATAATATTTTTTCTCCACTATGGCCAAATGGACTATGCCCTATGTCATGTGAAACTGCTATTGCTCTTGTTAGCTCTGTGTTTAGGCCTAAGTAACTGGCTATTGAGTAACTAATTGATTCAACATGTGTTACATGCTCACTTCTAGTACAAATATGGTCATTGTCTGGTGAGAAAAATACTTGTGTTTTGTGTTTTAGTCTTTTATATGCATTTGAGTGAATTATTCTGGTATAGTCTCTATCAAATTCACTTCTTACATCATTTTCCTTTTTTCTTATTGGTTCTTGTCTTGCTATTGACTTTTCCCAATTTGGATTTTTTTCGTTTGTTGCTACATTTATAAATAAATTTTTCATATGTTTTATATCACTTATATTGTTTTTATAAGCTTTTCTCCTTTTCTATAATCTTTAATTATTTTATATTATAAAGCCAATATTATCAATACTTTTAAATAAATTACTATTATGAGAATTTAATGTATAATCTTTGAATGAAATGTCGAATGTGAATGAAGAAATTTTAGAAATTCTTATGTAGTTTTATGGAAAGAGTTCACTTTAGTGGAAGGAATCCATAAAACAATTTAGAATTTCTTGAATTTCGTAATAAACCGAGACATGTAATAAAAAGATTATATGTTAAATTCTTTATGTATTAAAAATGTGAAATTGTCTATGATTCATATAAAATTGCTTTTTCAATATGATTAAGCATTCCTTTTCCTTTATAAAAAACTATTTCTATAACATCAAATCTTACAGGTTTATTTCTTTGACTTTTATAATTATAATAATATTCAGCAGCTCTAACAATATGCTTTTTCTTTACTTTTGTTACCGCTTCACTAGGTCTTCCATATTTAAAGTTTGACCTTGTTTTCACTTCAAAAAATACTAATTCTTTATTTCGCAAATCATATGCTATAATATCAATTTCACCTTGTTTGCACCAAAAATTTCTTTCTATTATTTTATATTTGTTTTGCGCTAAATATTTTGTGGCAAGCTCTTCTCCTATTTTTCCTAATTCTTGATTATCTAAATACATGTATATTCCCCTTTCTCTTTTTTTATATATCCTTCTATTTCTAGCATTATTAGAATGTTGTTAATTGTTTTTATTGAACTTCCTATTTTCTCTGCTATTTTTATTGGTGTGTTTTCTCCTTTGTTTATTAATCTGTATATTTTTTTGTATTTTTCTTCTTTTGGTTCTTTTTTTTCTTCATTCTTGTTTTTGTGTTCTTTTATCAATTCTTCTTTATATTCTAGGAAATCAAAGCTTTCTATTATATCTTTTGTGCTTGTTATTAAGCTTGCTCCTTTTTTTATTAGTCGGTTTGTTCCTATTCCACATTTATCACTTAAATCATGTGGTATTGTAAATACTTTTCTATTTTGTGATTTTGCAATTTTTGCTGTCACACTTGTCCCACTTCTATGTTTTGCCTCTATTACAAGTATTCCAATTGATAGTCCACTTACAATGCGATTTCTTTCGATAAATTTTTCTGAACTTGCTTCTGTTTCTGGTGGATATTCACTAACTATCAGTCCATTGTTGTTAATTATTTGCTTATACAATTTTTCGTTTTCTTGTGGGTATATATTATCAAATCCGCAACCTAAAACGGCTATTGTGTTTCCGCTATTTTCTAATGCTCCTATATGTGCATATGTATCAATTCCATTGGCCATCCCACTTATTATTGTTATATCTTGTGATACTAACTCTTGTGCAAATTTTTTGGCCATTTTACTTCCATTTTCTGAGCATTTTCTTGAACCTATTATTGCTATTCCATGTGTATCTAAGAGTTTGATATTTCCTTCTAAATATAGTTGCTTTGGTGGATTTTTTATATTTTTTAAAATTTTAGGATATCGGGTATCTTCTATGTTTATTTTTATCATTTGATTTTTCCTTTCTTTTTTATTGTTTTATCTTCCCCAATATTTTCTATCCAAACTTCTATATTGTATTGCTTCTATTATGTGTTTTGCCTGTATGTTTTTTGAGTTTTCTAAGTCTGCAATTGTTCTTGAGACTTTTAATATTCTGGTATATGCTCTGGCACTTAGCTTTAGATTTTCAAATGCTTTTTCTAGTAGTTCTTTTCCTTTTGCATCTATTTTACAGTATTTTTCCATTAATTTAGGTGTTAACTCTGAGTTTGAATATATATTGTCATTTTTGTATCTTTCTAGTTGTATTTTTTTTGCTAAGTTTACTCTGTTTCGTATTTCTTTTGATGATTCTTCTTTTTTACTACTTTCTAGTTTTTTATATTTAACGCCTTCTACTTCTATATGTAAGTCTATTCTATCTAGTAGTGGCCCACTTATTTTGTTTAGATAATTTTTTATTTGTTGTGGTTTACATGTGCATTCTTTTTCTTGACTTCCATAGTTACCACATGGACACGGATTCATACTTGCTATAAATATAAAGTTGCATGGATATGTAACTGCCATGTTTAGTCTACTTATAGTTATTTTTTTATCTTCTAATGGCCCTCTTAGTAGTTCTAATATCTTTTGGTTGAATTCTGGTAATTCATCTAAAAATAGTACTCCATTATGTGCTAAGCTTATTTCTCCCGGCTTTGGATTTTTTCCGCCTCCTACTAGTGATGCTGATGTTATTGTGTGATGTGGACTTCTAAATGGCCTTGTTGTAATTAGTGGCTCTTCTTCTGCTAATATACCTAATATACTGTGAATTTTAGTGACTTCTAAAGATTCTTCAAAACTTAAGTTTGGCAATATACTTGGTAATCTTTGAGCTAACATTGTTTTTCCTGAACCTGGTGCCCCTATTAGTAAGCAATTGTGCCCTCCTGCTGCTGAAATTTCTAATGCTCTTTTTACTGTTTCTTGTCCTTTTACTTCTGAAAAATCGAACTCATAATTTTCTTGATTTATTGAATTAAATTTTTGATTTTTTTGTTTTTGAATATAATTTTCTCCATTTAAGTATTCTATTATTTCTTTTAATTCTTGGATTGCTAATATTTCTAGACCTTCTACTATTGAAGCTTCTTTTGCATTTTGTTTTGATAATACAATTCTTTTTATTCCTAATTTTTTTGCTTCTATACATATTGGGAGTATTCCGTTTGTTTTTTCTACTTTTCCATCTAATGATAGCTCTCCTATAAAAATTGTTTCTTCTAAAAATTGTTCTACATTTTTGTTTTTGGGGATTTTTTCACTTGATATTAATATTCCTATGGCTATTGGTAAATCGAATTTTGAGCCTTCTTTTTTTGTATTTGCTGGAGCTAAATTTACTACTAGTTTTCTACTTAACAGCTTAATTCCTGAGTTTTTTATTGCTGTTCGCACTCTTTCTTTTGATTCTTTAACACTTGCATCTGGAAGTCCTACCATTTCAAAGTTTGGCATTCCTTCTGATATGTCTACTTGAACAGATACTAAGTATCCATCTAGTCCTTGAAGTGCCATGCTTTTTACAATTGATAACATTTAATTCCTTTCTTATATGTTTGGATGTCTGAGGCCATTATACATAAAATGAAGGTTAGACAAAATCTCTTGGGGTAGTTTTTATCTAAGGGGATTGTGGGTATGAATCTAACATAAATTTGCGATTCAACTTGTGTTTAGTTATACTTTTACTAACATTTTGTGCTTTTATACTTGGTTTCTTTTTTGGAAATTATGATATAATTAAGGGGCATAATGGCCTCAGATATCCAAACATATATATTTTTTGTTTTTGGTGTTTTTATGATTTTTAAATAATTCGAATAAAAAATCTTTTTCGATAAAACTGTTTTTATTATAATTGCCTTAACATAATTTGTCAACACTTTTTTTGATTTTTTTATTTTATTTTTATTGTCGTTTTTTCAAACCTTTGGTACTACTAAGTTTCCGCATTTTATTTTTTATAATTTATCAATTTTAATTTTAAGGTATAAAAATATGCCATATTTTCATATGACATATTTTTGATTTTTATTCAATTCCGTAATTTCCTGTTACTGGGTCTCTAAACAAATTAACTTTTTGTGGATTATATGTGCAAACAATAAAACTAATTAATAAGAAAATCATTATTATTACTGCTAATATTTTTGTTTTTATATTACTTTCATTTTCTCTTTTCATTAATTTGTATGCAACATATTCACCTAAAATAATGCTAATTGCAAATATCAAAATGTCTATTAAAAAGAAATTTGTTCCTAAAATTCCTGTATATGTGTAAAAACTTATTACTATGAAGCTTATTGCTGTGAATATTCCTATTGTTTTTGCCTCTAAATAATTATTTGCTACATTTTTTACAAAGATGTATTCAATTATTGTTGCTAAAAGCATTGGATAAAATACTAGTTTTAAGTGTTCCCATGTGCTTTCATTAACTGCACTAAAGCTTGCTATTATTGCGTTTTTTCCACTCCATTCATATGTAAAATGTAACAATGTACCTAATACTAAACTTGTTAATATTACAATTATTTGAGCTTTTAGTAATTTACTTTTTTGTATTTGTTTGTATATTTTTTGGAATTTTTTCATTTTCCCACTCCCTATCTTGTGGCTTATGCCTTTTTACATTTGTATGTTGATAGGGCTTGTTTTTATTCTTTTAATTTATTGCTGTTCCATTAACGTATAGTGTGTATCCATGAAATCCATGTTACTGTAAGATGTGTCTGCATCTTCTAAAGATGTAACATATGAGTCACCTGTTAGTTTAATTTTTGATGATGAATCTAATTTTAATGTTATACTTTTTGCTTGGTTTTCGCCATTTATTGTTCCTTCATAATATGAACTTTCTGTCATTTACATGTCTAGTGTTGATATAGAGTCTATTACTATATTTCCATTTGCATTTGTTGCCCATTTCCACTTTCTTTGCTATCTTTGGCAAGTTTAATTGTAAAACACTTACCAAAAATATTGTTAGTATTGCAATTATAGTTCCAAATATTTTTTTCTTTAATTTTTCCACTATAATCTCATTCCTTTCTTAATGTTCTATTCCTGAGTTTCTAGTTTATATCCAAGTCCACGAACTGCTTTTGGACCTCTGAACCTATTATTTTTATTTTCTTTCTCACAAATGATATGTATGCTTCTAAATTGTTTGATTCTGCTTCATTTTCTAATCCCCGAACTTTTTCATACAACTGCTCTTTTGAGATTATTTGATTTTTGTTTTTCATTAAGTATTCTAAAAGCATAAATTCTTTGCAAATAACTTCTATTGTTTCGTTTGTTTTTGTAGATGTAAGTGTGGTTGTTTTTGTGTTCAATTTTAGTTCTCCTTTTCTTTTATTTTATATCATTTGTTATATATTCATATATGTCTTCTCTTACTGGCGTATCTAAAGCCCACTCTATTTCAATTACTTTTTTATTTGTATTTGGCATAATTATTTCTTTTAGTTTGCCTGTAGTATTAATTCTTCCTAAGTAATAAAATTCTTTTGCGATTGTTTTATCTTTTTTGCTTTTTTCTACTGTTGAATAATATTAAAAGCAGAAAAATTTTCTGCTTTGGTTTGTTTATTTTTTTAATATGAATTCAATTTCACTTTGTTCAATAGAATATGCATCTGCAATATATCTTATACTGTTTAACATTGCATCTGTATTATAATTTGTTTCTATATATATGTCATCATCAATTTTTGTAGGTCGTCTTAACTCTTTTGGATTACTTGAAAATCTTTTTGCATTTTCTTCTGAATTTTCACCAGTTCTTTTTACCAATTCTATAAATGGTATTTTATCTAAATCATATAAGAATCTCGCTATATTTTCACAGAATTCTTTCCAACTGTTAACCTCATATACATGATTATCAAATCTGAAACTTTTAATTTTTTCACCAATAAAGCTTGTTTCAGTATCACTTAAGTCATATGCTGATATGTATTCATCTTCTTCCTTGTATTTTGTTTCTGGCATATTCCAAATTTCAAGTGCTTTTGAAGTTAGTTTCTCTGCTCTTTTTACAATCTCTTCTTCATCCCATTTCTCTAATTTTGCAAGGTCTGCATTCAAATGCAATCTACTGTCTTTGAATCCTTTTTCCATATCTCTTTTTTCAATAAATAATTTATTTGAATATTCTGAATTGTAACCTGTTAATGTTAAATTCCCAATTGTATGTATATATTTTTCATATATTTCACCATAATTATTTCCAAGAGCTTTTTTCCACGCTGGTGACAATGTTTGTGGCATAATATGCTCTATTGAAAATTCACTACTTTCTATGCTATTTAAGTTTAATATTTTTTCTTTGTTGTTATAATTTTCTAGTTCCTCAAGTACATAGTTTTTAGTGGCCATTTGTGTTTCATATAAGTGAAATTCCTTAAATGCTTTTTTAAATTCTTCGTCAGTTGGAAAAATTAAATGACCTTTTTTATTGATTAGAACATATTTCATTACATCTGCATACATGTTCATATCAAATTTTCTTTTTTCAATTATAGTTATTATTTCTTTATCTAAATTGCAAAATCCTTTACTTAATGCATTTGTTGGCTTTCCACAAATAATTCTTCTTAAAATGTAAGTTTCAATAGTTTTTAAGCATTCATCTAATTCTACTTCACTTAATTCATTTTCTTCATAATGTTTTAATAATTGCATTAAATATGGATATAACAATGTATACCTTAGATAGTTTAGATTAGATAAATATCTGTCTATATTTTTGTTGCTTGTATTATTTTTTCTTATTTCAGAATAAATCTTAGAGTATACAAGCATTTCTTCTAAAACTTTTTCTATGTCTAAATTGTTTCTTATTATATAGTCTTCTTTAAAAATTCTATATATTTTGCTATATGTTGGTACTTTTTGCATTTTTATTGTTAGATAGTCTTTTATAAAACTAGTTGTATCATATCCTACGTTTTTTTCAATTTTGCTCCAATATTCTGTATAGTATTTTTCTTGCTCTTCATATTGCTTGTCCATTAATATATAGTTTCTGATTTTGTCTGCTTCTGTAAGATCTAGTCCTGTTGAGTTCATGCTTTCAAATATTAGTTGTGGATTGTCACTTTCATGTAGTTGAATTACAACAATCATCAGCCTTTTTATTGCTGAATATAGCTCTTCTGGTGAATATTTTGATTCTTCTACTCTTTTATATAAATATTCGTAATTTTGCGTTAAATTTGATTCTTTTATAAATTCTTCTTTTTGGTTTTCAAATAATAGTTTAAATGCTTCTTGGTCTTTTTTGATTGGTTTTAACTTAATTTTCTTTTCTTTTGGACTGTATTTATTTATAAGATATTCATTTAAAATCTTTTCATCTAATTGTTCTTGTACTTCTATGTTGTTGTTTTTTATGTTGTTGTATATTGCTAGTAATAATAATGATACTGTTGTTATTCTTTGTTGTCCATCTATTATGATTATTCTTTCTAGGTCTTCTGGCTTGCATACTATGCTTCCAAAGAAGTGAGTACTTAGTTTTTTGCTTATTGCGTTTTCTAGGTCATTGAATAGTTGCTTGCAGTTTTCTTTTTTCCAGTCATAGTTTCTTTGGTATATTGGTATTATAAAGTTTTTGTCTGTTCCTTCTAAAAATCTTAATAGTTCTCTTTCTTCTGCTTTCATACTCTTTCCCCTTTTCTTTTTATTTTATGCTTTTTTGATTATTCCAGTTGCATTATAGTACATATTTAGATATTAACGAATTTATCATTCTTATGTCTACATTTGATTTGAAATCAAATTGTAGTATGTGCCCATTGCTAAATGTGATTATTAATTCGCTGTCTATATCCATGAATCCTGCTGTTTCAATTCCGTAATATTGTATTTTTGAATATGGATATGAAAAGTATGCGATTTTTTTACCTGTGACTCCTTTTACGTTTATGACAAAGATTCTGCTGTTTGTGAATATTACTTGGTCTCTGATTGTTTTGAATGCACACATTATTTTTTCGTTTTCTACTAATAGTTTTTCGATTTCTGGTCTTACTTCTTTTTCTTCTATTGCTTTTAGGTTAAAAAAGTTTGAATCTAGGTTTATTCCTGTTGATATGTTTGGCATAATATCCCCTCCTATTTTTTATTTTGCATTCTTACTTCGCCATTATCAATTAATTTATAACTAATAAGTTTATCACTATCTAGGTTTTCTTCGTGAATATCTACTGCAGTAATTTGATGATTATTATATGTTGTATAATAATAAATTCCTTTTGTAGCATTACAACAAGATGTATATATTGTTATTTCATATTTTCCGTCATCTAACTCACAGCATCCTCTTGGTTGATCAACAGAGTTTAATATATGAAAGAATTGACTTACACTTTCTCTTTCACTTTCACCTGAAACTGAATTCATTTTTACAAAAGATGCCCTGATAAATCTTGATTGTGAAGATAAATCTCCTGGAAGTCCTATGCCTCCCATCCCTCTGCTATAATATTCTAAATTTAAATCTTTTGAAAAATTGTTTTGTGGATTTTTTGGTGATAAGTGCATGTACTTGTTTAATTCAAATAGTTGTTTATCAAACCTAGGATTGTTAGTTAACACTCCAACAGGATTTTCATATACATGTATTCCATCTTTAATGGCTTCAACTGTTATAGATTCATTTTCATCAGAAATCAACCAATGTAATTGTGCTAATGGTAATTGAGAATTAAATTTAATATTTGTTATGTTTATATTTTTTAACAATTTTCTTACTTCACTTATATTCGCACATTGACTAAGTATCCATGGAATAAATTCAAATTGCGCTATATTATCTTTATCAGGTTTTACATCATAATAACATGCATTTCCAACAAAGTTTAGCCCTGCAATTCCTAGCCCTTTTTCGTTTACTGCGTCATAATATAGTGGATAGTCGTCTGATATGTATGCCATGCCTATTATGGCATAGTGCTTGTTTTTGTTGTTTTTGTTTCTGAATTTGAAATTGTAATTTCTTGGTGTTATTGTTATTTCTTCTTTATATGAGTATTCATAGTCTAGTGTTCTTCCAAAGTAAAAGTCTTTAGTTTTGTATGTTACAGCTGTACACATAAAATTCCTCCTTTTTTTCGTATTATATCATATGTTAAAGAATTTGTTCAAGGAATTTATGCCTTTGAGCAGGATAACGGCATTTAGAAATTTTTCGTATCTTTATTCTGGCCTTCGGGTTATGAGCCCGTAAGTGCTGGTATTGTTGAGTTTGGTGTAATTGTGTTATGTTTTGTTAGAGTAAGTTAATCGATGAAATTGGTGATACTTTGTTTGTGTTAGTTTGTGTTTGAATTTGGGCGTTTTTGTGGAGAGTGTGACCAAGGTGTGACAAAGAAACCAGAAAAAAGGATAAGCTTTTCTTATCCCTTTACTACCCTAAAATTAAATTCCAAACAACTTGTTCTTCACTACTAAATTTTATTTTTCGATTTCTTATTTTTTCTTTTATATATATTATTATTTCTTTTCTAGATATAGAATCATTTAAATTATCATTTTTTATTTCTTTTATAATTTCTTTTATCATTGATGGCATCATTCCAATATCTCTTAACAATTTAACTGTTTTCTTATACTCTTCTTCTCCTCCTGCCAAGTATAGTTGCACTCTATTATAAAAATATTTTTTATAATTTTGTTTTTCCTCTTCTGTAAAATATGTGTCATTTTCAATGAATGTTGTTAATAAATATGTTGCATTATAAAAATCATGTGGTATATAATCATAAACTAATCTCATAAGTTCTATTACATATTGATTTTTTTGAGTTATAGTTAGTTCTTTGAATTTTTCAACTTCTTGTTCGATTGTAACCATTACTTTCTTAATACTTAAATCTATTCCTTTATATTCACTTCTTAAAACAACTTCTAAAACTTTTCTGGCGAAAAATCCACAATTTGCATTTGGTCTATAATTCTTCTTTATTTCTTTTATGTAATTATCATAAATAAAATCTAAAATTTTATTTTTATTAATGGTTTTTTTGTCTTTATTTTTAGAATCCTTTGAGTTTAAAAATTCCTTAAACTGTACTTTAAATTTTATATATTTTTCTAAGCTTAATAACATTCCTTTGCTTCCGTTAGAAAAAAACGATAGAGATGGATACTCTTTATCAAAATCAATATTTAACTGTTTATAAATTTCGTTTATTTTCTTCTTAACTTCAGAATCTACTTGTCTTTTATCTTTTAATACATTATCATCAAATTCTTCATATTCATCTTCGAATTTTTCTGAGCCTATAATTAATTTTTGCTCTCTTTCTTTATATTTTTCATCATAAGATTCTCCAAAATTATACACATCTCCTATTATCTCTTCTCCTAATCTTCCAACTCTTCCACATAAGTTAAAGAATCTAAATGGAGTTAATGGACGAGTTCCATCCATAGTTTTAAAAATTATAAGATTTCTTGCAGCAGTATTTACTCCCTCTAATATAGCGGATGTTGTCAACAGGCCCTTGTACTCATTGCTATTAAATTTATTCATATTATATATGTTTATGTACTTTGGGAATGCAGAATGATAAACACCTATCCCCTTTTTCATTATTTTAGGTAACAACCAATATGAAGGAAATTCTCTTTCCATCATGTTTATTATTGGATCGTTAAAATATTTATCTTGCAATTCATTATTTTGTAATATCTTATTTAAATACTCATAAATATCTTGTTTTGAATTAAAATACCCTATTGTATTTTCATTTTTATTTATTTTTTCTATAAATAATTTTTCCGCACTCTCTCCTTCTCTCATATTTTGAATTCTTGTTCCTACTGGTGAAAAGCTTGTTTTTATAAGTTCAAACTCCCTTGATTCATTTCCCTCTTTATCAGATATAAAAGGTCCTAATAAAAAAATTTTTTTTGCATTTTTTAATAATGCATAATAGGATTGCATTATACAATAATATCTTTCATTTGACTGTTTATTATTCAAATTGTATGCTTCATCAACCACTAGTAAATCTATATCATTTTTATAATTATATAAACTTTGCCCGTCAGATACTAATACATATATTCTTTTCTTCAGTTCTTTTTGTACATCCTCTGTTTCATCAATATTTTCTAAAATTTCATATTCACTCAAATTTTTATTAAATTTTTCTACTAATTCATCTTTCAGTGAATTTGTATGAACTATATAAAATATTGTGTTGTAATTTTCAGTATTTCTTCTAATATGTTCCATAGTTAAAAAAGTTTTTCCAAAACTTGTTGGTGCGCTTATTATTAATTTTTTAGTATCTTTCATCTTTCTTAAAAATTTTAATTGTAGAGGCATCAATGTAATATTAGGATTTACTTTTGACTTTCCTATAATTTTTAGTATTTCAGTTTCTGCAACTTCAACTTGTTTGCTTATATAATATGTCTGCAATGATGCTGCAAGTAAAAGTGCAAAATTTTTATCTTTTACTAATTCTTTATTATTTTCTATTTTATATAATAATGGATCTCCTATTTTTTTCATTTATATTTCTCCTTTTATTTCATCAAGTCTTGTTAAACAACTTGATATAAATTTATCTTTTGATATGATTGGAACTGAAATAAGTAATACCTTGTATGAATTATTTTTATATTCATGCTTATATTCTTCAAAGTTTCTATTATAGTTTTTGTCTTTATTAGCCATAACAAAACCTATTACATTTATCTCTTCAAAATATTCTAATAATCCTTCTTTATTATTTTTATTTGAATCTATCATGTCAATATACCATGTTTGAATTTCTTCAGGCATTTGTTTTAATCTTTTTTTCCATTCTAATAATTCATTGTCTAATTTTGTTCCATCAATTATGTCTTTCAAATCTTTATCGACCGATTTTAATGCATCATTATACTTTTTATAAAATTTTGATTCCATTAATACTAGTTTTTTCTCTTCTAAATTAGCATATACAATATCAATTCCTGTTGGGCTTAATCTTCCCCACTGCTGACTTAACTTGGATATTACTTTCATAAAGCCATTATTTATTAAAATTTGGTTTAATAACATTTCTGCATATTCTCCACCTCTGACAGTACTTATTATTTCATCTTTTTTCTCCTCAACCCATCCCTCATAAAAAAACTTATCTCTTATTACATCTATTTCATTTTTGTTTATATAATTTATTATTGCATCATCAAAATCTTTTATTAGTGATTCTATATGTCCTATTATTTGAAGTTTTTCTACTTTTTCTAAGTCTTCAAATTCATCTTCAATTATATTTGCATATTCAGTATTGATATACGGAAATGTTTTTAAGTCAATAAAATTTTTGACGAAATTATCATAACCTTCCGCTTCTTCATCTTTTATATTTAATTTTGAAATTACTTTTTTTGATTCTAATAATTCTGTTTCTTTTTTTAACAAACTATTATGATATATTTTCTCCATATTTTTCTCCACTATATATTTTTTAAATTATAACATATATTAATTAATATAATTTGTCGAAACTTGTAGAAAAATATAAATTTCGACAAAAAATACAACCTAGTCTTTCTAGATTGTATTTAAGTTCTCTACTATCCTATTTGTAAAATCTATTATAATATTAGTAAAATAATTAGTTATTAAATTAAATAATTTCAAATCAAAACCAGTAATTATTGGTATGACTTTAGACTTTGTAAGTAGTAATAATACTCCAAATAATATTACGGCATATAAAATATATGCAACTGTATATCCTACGCTACCTATAGTAGAGTTATCTATTTCTAATTTACGATATATTACTATTTTTGAAGTATAAAAAGATATCATCCATAATAATTCCGATATTATTGGAGATATAACTAATAAATTTAATATGTAACTGTCTGTTACTTCTAAGCTTTCAATGGTCACAGCACATACAATATATCTAATTATAAATCCATACTTTTTCACTATTTTATACACCATCACTTTTTCTCCTTTATATAAAAACACTTTTTACTCTCTTGATAATTGTCATCTAATTTGTAACAATACACTTCATCAAAATTAAATTTTTTCAAATATTCTCTTTCTTTTAATAAATTGTTAAATGCATCTTCTTGATTACTACCTTCTGTAATTCCAATTAACTGAGAATTCTCACAATCTGGTTCTACACTCTCTGAATTTGGCTGATATGTATATCCTTCATTTGTTAGAAATATATATTTACTCATAATTCCTCCTTTTATTGTACATTTCGGTATATTAATTTTGAACACTTTATTTTTCAATATTTTTTATGTACCGCTTAACTTTTCACTTGGATTATACTACTTCCTTCAAACTTAATCTATATAAAACAAATAAAACCTTAGATTTTTCTAAGGTTCTACTTTTAGTATTTCTTCAACTTTTTCATTCATTGGTTTATTCCCCATATCTTCGCTAATCTTTTCTTGAGCCACTGCAATAACAGCAATGCTTTCTTTGTTTATTTTTCTTCTTATTGTATTTCTATCTTTTTCTACTATCTTTAATGCTCCATGTTTCTTTAAATACGTCCACAATGCTGCCTGATTTAATGGAAATTTAATATTTTGTTTTTCATAGTATTGTACAACTGTCTTGTAAGCTACCCCTGGTATTAAATAATATACTCCTTGTGTACTATCATAACATCCAATAAATGTTGCATATCCATTACTTGATACTGTATCCTCATGTAAATATGGTTTAAAATACACTTCTCCACTTGCTATTAGCTCTTGAATAGCATAGAAAAACATTTTGTCTGGTTTTGAATCTGATGTTCTTAAACTTTGCTTTTCCGCTAATTTAAGTAAGCTATTTGCAGAAATTAATTTCCATTGGTTCATTATAGTTTCATCTATAACACCTTTAGATTTTGCAAATTCAAAAAGCATTTCACATCCAATATATAAAGATGCCATGTTCTCTGGTATTCTTGCATGTGCAAAATTTCTATTAAATTTTGCTCGATATCTTGAAAAATCATTTTTTATGCTTTCTTTTATTTTATCATAATTTTCTATTATCCATTTTATATATTCTCTCATAGAGATATTTAATTTATCTTTGTTTTTTTGCAAATATGTTAGGATATCTAATCTTAAGTCATCTTTTTCTAATTCAACAATTACACTTCTTGCTACTCTGCTCTCTGCAAAATTAGGAAAATTTTCTCCTGTTGCCATTAATATTCCCCTTGAACTATATGAATTTCTAATATCTTTACCATTTTGCTTCATCCTTGATCTACCCTGTCTATCTCCTGCCATTCCAAATATACTTTCTGCTACCGCTTCCATTTTTCTTGATTCTTGTAGAGATTGACTTGGATAATAGTCATCAACTAACAATACACTATCCTTTACTATAAAAGCTTGTTTTTCTAGACTATTCACTGTATCTTTAAATCCACATGGAATGGTATCTCTCTCGAAATCTCCAAAGTGTGATAATAATAGTGCAGCTAATGTACTTTTTTGTGTTCCACTTTCTCCCAATACTCATGTTACAAAACCATTAGCTATTCCTATTTCTCTAAATATTTCTTGTAAAGGTGCTAAGAAAATAGTTCCCAATAATGGTACTATAATGGTTTCTTTCCCTACATTCAATAAACTAAGTGTAGTTTCAACACATTCTTTAATTTGTTTTGGTTCTAATTCATCTTCTATAAATTTATATTGTTCTAATCCCGATTCACTTAAATCAACTTTTATACTTTTATTTTCACCAATTGCTCCACCATGATATAAGTAATGCAATTTACCGTTTACTTGTCTAAATCCCATATGTGAATATATTGTTTCTTTAGTTGCTAATTTACTTAATATTTTTGAAGTAAACTTTAAATGTTCTTTAGTATTTCCACGAGGAGTTATTCTAGGATCAAAACTCCACAATCCATTAGCAATCCAATTTACATTTTCAAAATTATTTATATCTACTGAAACCTGTGGTAATTCTTCACCTGTATCTAAAATTGTTTTTATAATAACTTCTGTTCTTGTTTCTTTTCCATCATTGTATGTTATAAAATTCGTTGGGATAGCAATAAAGTTACTCACTACTCTATCTTCTATTATATCTTTTCTTACTATCTTTTGTACAAGTCCTCTGCTAGAAAATTCATATCCTTCTGGTCTCAGTAAATCATTATATTGTTTATATATATCTTCCGATATTTCAAATTCATCATTATATGCATATCCTTCTAATAACCTTGGATTATAATAATTATCACTTTTATATGCTATACTTTTCCCACCATAAAAGAAATCTGCTAAATTTTGTTTAGAAGTATCTGGATTAAAATCTTTAAATATCTCTAACAATTTTTTAGGAATTTTTTCTGCAATTTTATAATCCACAATAGGTTCTTCTAAAACATAACCAACTCTAAATTTATGTTGTTCCTCACTATGGCTAAATGTATAATATGCAAATGTAGGTATTAAATTTATTTCTTTGCAATATTTTAATAATTTATCTATTGTAGTATGTTCTTCATCATTTGCACTTATTTTTATTCCATTTTTGGTATTATCAAAATCCACCAAAAATAATTGTTGTCCTTTAAAATTTTGTTTTGCATTCGCCTTTATTCCTGATGGAATTATTGTTTTTCCTTTTACAATATTATTTAATATTTCATCTAATGAATATTTCTTTATTTCAAGATAGGGTATTCGATTTTTTATATATGCCGCCTCTTTCTTATCTGGCTTGCTTGTATATTCTGTTATATCAAACATACAATTTATATCTTTCGGTTTATTACCTTTATCAAATACTAAATCAGTAATTTTTTCTTTTGTTCTATTTTTACTAAAGCAAGACATATTTTCTTTTATCTCTATATTTAATCCAAAGTCATTAATCAATTGCTTTGCTGCATCAAAATATGTTGGTAAATTTTTATATTGCATTACAAATGTCACCATATTACCGCTATGCTCTTTTGCTGCAAAATCTGTAAATCCTTTTTCATCATTTACCCAGAATGACGGATGCTTTTCATTTCTAAATGGCGAACAATATCCAATACTATTTCCAGAATGTTGTTGTGGTTCACCTAAATAATATTTTGCTACTTGTTTATTTGTTAATTTACTTCTAATTTCATCATATATATTCAATTTTATTCCTCCTAAAATATTTTTAAATTTATTGAATATTTTAGGCTAATCGTATATAATATGTTTAGAGATTGTTTATATAGGTTAGCCTTATATTCAATTATATTGTTCTTTCAAGTACCAATTGAAAGGACAATTTTTTATTTTAAACAATTTGTAATCTCCTTTCTCCTAAAATAATATTTGTTTCTTCCTGTTTTTTTATAAATTCATCTACTGCTTGTTTCGTAATAAAAATTTTTCTTCCAATCTTTATATACTTAATTTTTCGTTCTCTAATTAATTTTGAAAGAGACCACTCAGTAAACATTGGCTTATATTTTTCTATTACATCTTTTTTGGTGTATATAATTTCTTTTTGTTCCATTTTTATCTTTCCTCCTTTAAATCTTCAATCGCTTTTAATATTTTTTCCTTTTCAACTCTTTCCAGTTCAAATCTAAGTAATCTGCTAAAATTGCCATCTGTTATTCCTAGTTTATTTGCTACTTGCCAATACTTAAAATTATTACTTTCTATAGCCTTTCTTATGTCTAAATTCTTCATTTTCTCACCTCCTTTTGCTGTTGTTGTTGACAATAACATTTTTTAATGTTATACTGTTAACAACCTATTATAAAATATTATATTGTTAAAGTATTTATATATTACAACAACATCACTAACATTTACAATAGTTTTTATTGAATTTACTTAATTTCGTTAACATTGTTTATTTGATGTTTGTTTTGAAATTGTTAAAGGAGATTTTTATATGATAAATTTAAATTTAAGATTTGATACAAATGATAATGAATTATTAGATTTTAATAATTTTTATGAAAGTGATAATATCGTGTTTATAGATGATTCTTTTTCTATAAAATCTGTTGGAACTTTACTACTAGACTTTTTAAATACAAATTTTGAAAATTTTGATAACTTTCTAATCTTTTTTATGAAATATGGACCTTTCGGATATAAAAACTTTTTTAAGAATTCTTTTAAAAAGTTTATTGATAGTATTTTAGTAGAAGATATGACATATATAGAGTTTAAACAAATTATACATAAATTCTATTTAAAACATAACAGTGATTTTATAAAGTTCCAATCAAAATTAATAAATATAATATCTTATACTTATAATGTAGATAATAATAAAACTATATCTAATTTAAAACCTTTAGAAAGAAATTATTTAGCTGCAAAAAAATATAGTTTTGATTATTCTATTGATGTTAGCATGCGAACACAATATGACACTATTTTACATTCTAACAATCAATACAAAAAATTATTAGATACTTTTCAATCTGAAAAAAATCTAATTAAAGATATTAAAAATAAAGAACTTAAAATTATTCCAAGTATTAGTTATCAATCAAATGATATGTTTTCCTTTGTGATAATTTCTTTTAATCAAGTACTTCAGAATAATAAAAAAGTTATTAAAAGATGTAATAATTGTGGTAAGTTCTTTATTCCCATTTCTAAATCAAATGAAATATTTTGTGATAACTTATATGGAACTACTAATAAAACTTGTAAACAAGTTGGTGCTGCAATAGCTTATAACAACAAGTTAAAAAAAGATGATGTTCAAAGAAAATATCGTTCTACCTATTCTAATTGGTGCATGCTTGTTAAAAGATATCCTGACATTGAAAGTTATAAATTGAACTTTGAGATTTGGAAAAAGGAAGCTAAAAAATTTAAAGATGATATTAAGAAAGGACTTTCTACAAATGATGATTTTTTAGATTGGTTAGAAATTCATAAAGGAGGTTATTCTTATGGCAGGTAATATTATTGATATGGGTAATGGTAAGTATCGACTTCGTGTTAGTAATGGATTTGATTTAAATGGTAAAAGAAAATATTATAATAAAACTGTTTCTTGTTCTTCTAGAAGAGAAGCTGAAAAAGAACTTGCAAAATTTATTGCTTCAATAGAGGGTGGTTGCACTTATTCTGCTAGTAAAATTACTTTAAATGAATATAGTCCAATGTTGCTAAAAACATATGCAAAACCTAGTCTTTCCCCTAATACTTATCAGAGTTATGATGAAAAATTAAGACTACATATATTGCCTTACTTAGGTAGTAAAAGATTAGATAAAATTAAGACATTGGATATTGATAATTTATATAACTTTTTAGCTACAAAGCCTACTAACAGAAAAGATAAAGATGGTAATATTAAAACATTATCTCCATCAACCATACATAAAGTTCATGAAATATTGTCTGTAATGTTTAATACTGCTATAAAATGGGATATGGTTCCTTATAATCCTTGTACCAAAGTTAATACACCTAAATACAAGAGAATCAAAATGTCTTGTTATGATAAAGAAACAGCATCTAAAATGTTAAATAAACTATTTGAAACAGCTCCTTTAAAATACCAATGTTTTGTAACTTTAGCTACATTAGGTGGTTTTAGAAGAGGTGAAATTGTTGGATTACATTGGGATGATATTGATTTTAAAAACAAAACTGTAACTATTAATAGAAGTGCTTATTATTTAGGAAGGCAAGGAATCAAAGAAAAGCCACCTAAAACTGACTCTAGTAATAGAACTATTGCAATTTCTGATACTTGTATTTCATTATTAAAAAGATGGAGAGCTGAACAAGGAAAAATGAGATTAGCTCTTGGTGATAGGTGGCATGGTGTAAAAAATATTTTTACTACAGATGATGGTAATATTATGAATCCTGCTACAGGTCCAAAATGGTTTTCTAAATTTTTGAAAAAAAATAACTTTCCACATATTCGATTTCATGATCTTAGACATACTTTTGCTTCTATACTTGTTGCTGAAAATGTTGATATTAAAACTGTTTCCCATAAATTAGGTCATGCAAGTACTGGAACAACTTATACCTATTATGTTCATGATTTTGAATCTACTGATAGAGCGAGTGCTGATTTACTGGAAGATGTTTTAATCAAAGATATTAATATGGTATAGAAAAAGAGCCTATTAACTCTTTCTCTATTTGCCAATTTTTATCTTCTTATATTCAATTTTATTAATAAAATTATAATAATCTACAATATAAGTACATAAAAATTCCGCTTCATTCTTTTTCATGATACTATTAGCATGAGCATATGTCTTATGATTTCTTGCATCATCAAAACTTTTCATTATTTTCTTAGTAGCAGTTAAAATACTAAAAGTTGTGCTCTCTTTAAATGTTTCATTTTCTCTCAATATATTATTTAATTCACCTGTTATAGAATCTAGCGTCTCTCCCTGTATTGATTTTCCTATTTCTTTAAATATAGCTTCAAATTTATATTTCAATAATGTATGTAATCTATCTATAGCAAATTCATATTCACCTTTTGATAGTCTTTCTTTGATATGCTTTAGTAATACTTCTTCTTCCTTTTTGTTTTTTACTGTATTTGAATTAATTTCTAATGTCTTTTCATTTTTTTCTAATTCTTTTATTATTTTCTTTATCTTTGGTATGTATGACTTAAGTAAAAAACCTTTTTTAGTTCCATAATCTAAAAGACCATTTATCAATTGTTTAGTTTTTATATTTTCTTCATTTTTAATATACCTTCTTAGTCTTTTAGCCTTTGAATTTCCTTCTTCATCATCTTTGTATTTTTCATCATCTATATTACTACCTGTACACTCTTCTACAAAACTTTTAAACTTATAATCCGAGAAATCCCACACATATCCTTTGCCTTTTTTAGTGGTTTTTTCTATAAATCCCATAAATTCTTCAATATCTATTGCTTTTAAATCTGACATTATATTTCCCCTTTCCATCTATGATAACAAAGCTCTCATATTTGTACTCATAGTAGAAATTATATTTTCTACCATAATAGCTTTATTTTCATCGTCCCCCATAGCTTGAATTTGTGCTGCTGCTAAAGAATATATTAAAAAGTCTACAGATGTAACCAAGTGTTGATTATCTTTATTTTCAATTACAAATCTATCATAAAATGGATGCTCTGTATTCCACTCTATTATTATTTTTTTTCCTTCTTGCCAAGCTTCAAAAATTGAAGCAAGTCTACCATTTTTTGCAGTTCTAAATTCTACATTAGCATTACTATCTTGTGTTTTCTTTGGTTTTCTTTCTCTTTCTTGTAAATTCTCTTTACTATTTTGTTCAGCTATCTCTGTTTGTGTTTTCTCTTTATTCGTATCTCTTTTCTCTTTCTTAACAACAGGAGTAATTAACAATTTAGATTTATTATTAATTACCTTTTCCGCCTCTTTATGACTATCTATTTCTTCTTTAGATATTTTAGCATTTTTCTTTGTTTTATTACTCATAGCTCGCATTTGAGGTAACAAATCGTTCCTTAATGAATTATCTATTGAATCTACCATATCTATACCATTCTTAGTAAAGTTAACCCCCATTGGCTCATCTAATTCTGAATCAAATGACAATTCTCCCCTAACTCTGTTGAAGTTTGGATGTTTAGTGAACCAGTCTTTCGGTACAAATCCAAATGCTATTTCTCTATTATTTCTCAAAACAGAAAATCCTTGATTTTTCATATTAATATCTGTATTTTTTTGGAGTTCCTCATTATATACTTGTAGTAAAGCTAATTTAACATGAACTATTCCTTTTTTTATTTCACCCGTTTCATTATCTTTCCATTTAACTTCATAGTCTTCATCGCTAAACAACTCTGATTTAAATTCTGAATCATCTAACATTAAAGGATCGTAAGGAATAATTTTTTCCCCATTTACTTCAAAAGTAATTCTATTCATATATTTTCTATATATTCTAGATATCTCTTTGATTAACTTATTAGAAAAGTGTTTTATATTCTTATTAGTTATTCCTAAACATTTCTCAAATATTATAACAGTTCCTGTTTCATTATTAACAATACTATTAAAAAATACTTCTTCTGCTTGATTTGCATTTCCTATATACTTAACAAAATCATTAGATTCTTTTATTACATCAACATCTGTCACACTTTTTAATAGAAATGGTGCATTTATTTCTTTTGTCAATACAGTTGTTCTATTAGCTAGTGATAATCCGGCTGTGCTCAATCCCATTCCGAATTTTCCTAAATCTGCACTTTCAGAATGTTCACTGTTAGAACCTAATTTTAATGCTTCATCTAATACTTCATACTCCATACCATTTCCATTATCTGCTATAATTATTCTTAATTGCTTTTCATTATCTTCTTCTATAAATACTTGTATCCTTGTAGAATCTGCATCTATGCTATTATCGATAATATCACATATTGCTACTGTGTTCTCATATCCGATATGTTGTAACGCTGATATTAGTATTTTTGCATTAGGCATATTTTTAGAATCATATTTCACCTCTTTTCTAATAATATTATTTTCTTTGCTTGTTTTTTCCATAATTTTTCCTCCTTTTAAAACAAAAAAATAATCTATCTAGATTTAGATAGACCTTAAACTTCAAGTCAAAATAAACAAAGAAAATAATACTATTATAACTTTGCTTAAATAAAAGGTTTTATACCCAATATTAAAATATTTCAACTTTTTAGACAAGGTGCTATACCGAATCTAAGGTAGATATTAACACATTTATTTACTTTTGTCAAATCATGTCTTTTTTAGTATAAATATGTACTCATGTGCCAACAAATAAAAATCTCTTTTTGAATTTTGGCTCCAATAATTAGTCCTTTTGCAATTATGCTGCTCCTTTATAATTATTTCTTTTAATGTGAATCCTGTTTCGATAAAAATACTCATGATATAAAACCCTAATGGAATAACATTTTTATTTTTCCTAATGTCTCCAATTAGAACTGCACAGAATTTATTTTTCTTTAAGATTCTAAAACATTCTTTTGAAAATAGTTTTATTTGATCTAAAAATTCATTTAATTCTAATCTTGATAAATCTTCTTTAATATCTTTGCTATATTTAATAATATTAGCATACGGTGGATGTGCAAATATGAAATCTATACAATTATCCGGCACGATTCCTTTCAAATCGGTCGAATCTGCTCTTATTAATTTTGGTTCATATAAGTTGTTGCTTTTAAAACTAATTCTTTCTTTTGCCATTTTAAGAGCTTCTACATTCACATCTATTCCGTAATCCTTTTCTATTAAGTAACTTTGTTTCTATCATTGTAGTACCGCTTCCACAAAATGTATCTAATACTATATCTCCTTCATTTGTATATTTCAAAATCAAATTTCTAGGAACTTGTGGTGAACAATTACCCCTGTAGTCTCCTCTATGTGTTGCCCAATTTCCTCTTTCTTTAAAAGACCATATTGTTGTTTCTTCTAATTCAAATTGTTCTGGTTTATATTTCAAATTCATTCCTCCTTCTAAAATGCATAAAGGGACAACTAATAAAAGTTGCCCCCACAATCTTTTTTATATATTTTATTCTTATCTTCCTCTAAAAGTAGAAGTGCTTACAATTGAAAAAATATCCATATTATCTTTTAACAATTCATCCAATATCTGTTTAAACATATATGCATCTGCTCTATTTGTCTTTTCTTGAATCATAAGTAGTAATAATAAAATTAAAACAAAATCAATTGGATATTCTCCGCCCTTCAAGCGTTAATTTTGATATTTCTCTATCCACTCTATTTTTGTATTTTAATAATATATCTCTTAATGTTGTATAATCATTACTTTCTAGTCCCACAATTTCATCCCATGTTTTTTGCATACATTTAATAAAAGTAATAACATCATTATGATTCTTTTGTTCTTTTAAAAGCATATCTATTACCCAATGTATATGTTTTGGTGTTCTTGCTCTTCCGTCATTCTTACTATATTGAACTACTATATCGTTTGGAGATAAAGAACCCTTAAATACATATATTGTGTAACTATCATTTACTTTTATATCCATAATAGATTTTTCTGTTCTTCTTTTTCTATATTTTCTACCCTCTAATAATTCCATTCATTTTTCCTTTTCTATTTAAATATTTTAGTCATTATGCCATTTTTCATATCCGAGATATTATAAATATGTTTCATTTCATTAAAAGTTTCTTCTAAATTATGCCTTGCACTCTTCCATCCTTTTCCATCAGTAAACCATACAAAAGTAACATCTTTCATGTTTTTAAATTCTGATTCTATCATTTTGTAACTTCTAGCAGTTTCATTTAATTTTGAACCTTGAGTAGCATAAAAGTTTGTTTCTATAACATATAGCATTTCGTTCGTTTTTACTACAAAATCAAATCTTTTCTCTGCATTTTTATTCTTAGAATTTCCTTTTAATTTTTGATCTATATGTGATAAATCAATTCCCCATTTATTCATTATATCTGTTTTAGTGTATTCTTTAAAATAATTAAAATCTCTTACAAACCCTGCTTTAAGGAGATAGCTTTCTACCAAATCTTCCATCGCATCTCCTGTTCTACCTTTTCTTCCATTTGTATCCATTCCAACTTCTACGCCTGTAACATAGTCAAATACATTTCCTATTAAATGGTTCTCTAATAAATCGAATATTCCAGTTTTTCTCATAAACATAATATAATCTTCTATCGAATAATTCATTTTGTTAAAATTGTAATAATAGTCTTGTATTGCATCTTTTATAATTATTACATTTTCTCTTTTTGCAATTAAAATTGGTATTGCTTGTAAAACTTTTGGATATTCATTAATTAGTTCTTTAAAATCATTTTCTATATTCTTACTGCCAATTAATCCATTTAATAAATTAAGCTCATTTTTTATTTTATTTACATTGTCATACACTTTATCAAAATCTGTATAATACTTCCAACTAGCTATACTGTCATCAAATTCTGATAGCCACTCTTCAAAATTTCTATTATTCATCTATTGCCTCCTTTATTTCTTCATATCTTTTTATCGATAAATCTAGATATTGTTTTTCTCTTTCTATTCCAATATAATTTCTTCCCAACTTATATGCTGCAATTCCAGTTGTTCCGCTTCCACTAAATGGATCTAAAATTATATCATTTTCTTCTGTAGATGCTAATATTATTCTTTTTAATATTTCTAATGGTTTTTGTGTAGGATGTTTACCACATTTCTTTTCTAATGGCTTTGTTAAACTTGTAGTCCAAACATCTTTCATCTGCTTTCCATTATTCATTTCTTTCATTAATTCATAATTAAATTTATATTTACATTTCTTAATATCTTTTCTTGCCCATAAAATTGTTTCTGTTGAATGTGTAAATGTTTTACAAGCTAAATTGGGTGGTGGATTTGTTTTCTGCCATGTTATATTATTAATTATTTTAAACCCTTCTTCTTCAAGTGCCATACCTATGGAATAGATATTGTGTAGTGTTCCACTTATCCATATAGTTCCATTATCTTTTAGTATTCTATAACATTCCTTTATCCACTTTTTATTAAATCTATGTTTATATTTTAATGAATCCGATGAATCCCATTCTCCTTTATTTACTGTTACCATTTTTCCACCGACTACATGTTATCCCATCATTTGATAGGAAATATGGTGGATCTGCAAATATCATATCTATTGTTTTATCTTCAATCTTTTTCAATACCTTAAATGTGTCACCTTTTATTAATTTAAAATGTTCATCATCCTTATAATATTTTCCTGTATACATTATCACACTCCATTAAGTATTATAGTTCGTTACTAATATCTCTGATATTTTTCCTCTTCCTTTTGAGTTTGCATTTATCATTCTACTTGCATATATTTCATCTATATTGAATCCTTGATATATATTGTCAAAGAAAGTATCTTCTTTATTTGTGTTTTTCGGATTTGAATTGCTTAGCATTAGTTTTACATTTTGTTCATTTAATTCTCTATAAAATTCTGCTAATTCTCTTTGATTATCATCGTTAAAATCTTCTTTTGTATATGATGTAAATCCTGATGTTACATTTAAAGGTCTGTATGGTGGGTCGAAATACACAAATGTATTTTCTGTTACATATTCCATACTTCTTCTATAATCACCATATTGAAATTGTACATTTTGTATTAATTTTGATAAATTTCTTAAGTTTTCTTCATCACATATTGTAGGATTTTTATGACTTCCCATAGGAACATTGAATTTTCCTGCTTTATTAACTCTATATAACCCATTAAAGCATGTCCTATTTAAATATATAAATTGTGCTGCTCTTTGAATATTGTGTTCATTTTCTTCTAATGTGTAATTATTATATTCTTCTCTTTTATTATAAAAGTAATTTTTTCTTTCTTCTTGTTCTAATTGTAAATATTCTGTTTCCATTTGTTTTAGATTTGTTATCAAATCTTCTACATTGTTTTTTATGACATTGTATGAATTTATTAAATCTATATTTATATCAAATGCATATGCTTCTTGTACATCATATTTTTGCAATATATCTATTAATACCGCTCCTCCACCTACAAATGGTTCTATATATCTTTCTATTATTCCATTTTTTAGTTCATATGGGTAGAAATTGTTTAGCTGTGGTATTAAACTTCCTTTTCCTCCAGCCCACTTTACAAATGGTCTTATTTTTTCTGACATTTTCGTACCTCTTTATTGTATTTTTTGTAATTTTATCACATTTGTTATAATTTATCTACATTTTTAGAAATATTAAATATTTTTATTTTTTACTTGATATTTTATTATATTTAAGCTTAAATACACAACCAACTGGAGGTGATAATATGAATTCAAAGACT
>USHX01000010.1 GCA_900554565.1 uncultured Clostridium sp. | reverse complement strand
ATGTTTAAACATGAGTATAAGCATGAAAGAACTATTGTTAAAATAATAAATATAACAACTGTTCTACTCCTCTTTCTCAAGATATATGCTATAGCATTTTTTAACATTCTTTTAATCTCCTTTATACATATTTAATAGATTCGTTCTTTTTACTACTTTCCCTCCAAAATAGTACTTCTGCTATCGTATTACCATAAGAAATATTATTTGTTATAATTCTACACAAAAATAAATATTTTTGTCAATAGCAAAGATTTATTTATTTCAAAATTTTCGTGTGAAAAGATTTTTTTCTATAAACGAAATATACTAAATTGTATATATTGTTATAAAAAGATAATTCACTTTTTATATGTATTCCATTGTGCATAAAAAACGTATTACATTTGGTTTGTATTATCAAAGTTTTGTGCAAAAAGGAGTAGTAGTAAAATAATAGAACCTTTGTCAAGGTCCTACCTGTCAATCTATTGCAATTCATAGCCTATATAGCTTTTATCGTTATTTTTAAACGATTGTTTGACTAACATTATTATAAGTAATAAATAATAAAGTAATAATGCTAGTCTAGTTCCAGATATTTGTTTCTAAAATCAATTTTAAACCATTTTTATAATTTATCTTTATAATTTTACATCTAAATAATTTTTCTATTTAAAATTTAATTATATTATTCAATAATTTTTATTTAATATTATATTTAATATTATATTTTATATAAATTTTTTCAAAAATCTCCAATGCCTGCTAAATGGCTTAAGTTAATTGAACTTAGTCAGCAATATATTTTGCAAGATCGATTATCGGATTTTTACCTGTATTTGATTTTCAATGTTCTTTTTTCTATTTTTTCATAGAACTTTTTACATTATCATACAATTACCAAGTTACAATTTATAGCATTTTATACTCATCTAAATTAACCTTATAATTGATAACTGTTATTCCATCTTTCTCCAATTTTTCTTTTTGTTTTTCTATGCCTCCAAAAGCAAATTTTTTTGACAAATTTCCATTACTATCGACAACTTTATAGCACGGATATTTATCTTCATCTGGATTGCTATGAAGGATGTTTCCAACAACTCTTGCTAACTTTTTGTTTCCTATATATTCTGCTATTTGACCATAAGTTACTACTTTACCTTTCGGAATTGTTAGCAAAAAATTATATACTTTCTCTTTCATTATCTTCTCCCTATGATTTTCTGTGTTTATTCTACTATTTCTTTATTATGAATGTCAAGTAACAGAAAAAAAGAAATTAGTGCACTGCTAATCTCTTTTTTACTTTGTGTTTAACTACTATAACATTTTATTTGTATGGAATTGTTGGAATATCCATATTTATTCTGCTTAAATTTTCATAGAATTCTTTAGCAATAGCATCAAATTCAGCTAAATATTCTTGTTTTATCACTGCATTATTAATACGTTTTCCATCAACATACAATAATCTACCTGGCCGATAAATTTTGTTATATTTTATATGATTTTTTAAATCACTATCTCTAACAACATTATATTTATAAGTCTTGTTTGGATAGATGCCTAAAGTTAAATGATTTTTCATAAATTTTTTTCTCCTTAACAAATTAGTTTACGAGTTTCTTTTCTAAATTTAATTTTTATTACTCATAACATTTTATAGTATAGCATATTTCCTACCATTATTCAACTTTTTGCAAATTCTTTTGCAATTTCTATTTGCTCTGCTTTTGTAGGTGGTCTTAAATATGAATTTCCTATAAAATATTTTGCAAAATTTACATTTGGTTCTCCTTGTCCAAATACTCCACCATGTTCTTTTTCTTCTGTTTCATCTTCACCATATACTTCTTTTATTAATCCAAATGCGCTCCATGCTTTTGGCCATCCACTATAAAATGCTAATTGTGTTACTATTTCTACCGCTTCTTCTTTTGTTACTCCATGTTCTTTTCCTAATATAAAATGTGATTTTAATTGTGGAAATAATCCTTGAGCCATTAGTGCTGATATTGTTATCATACTTCTGTCTCTTAATGATAGTTTATCTTCTCTTGACCATACTTCTCCAAATAATACATCATCATTTAGCTCCGCAAATTTAGGTGCTAATTCTCCTAAGTTTTTTCTACCTGCTGTTTGTTTTTTCATAATAAATCTCTCCTTTTTATATTAATTTTTATTACATGTTTGTATATATCACTTTGAGTAAACTCCAAGTCAATATCTTTTAATATTTTTTCTATCTTTATTACTGCTACAAAACTTTATTCCATATTTGTGTTTTCTTGTGTTGTATTAGATGTTTCAGGTCTCTCTGTTGTACTATTAGTTGGCTGTTGTGTATTTGTCTTGCCATTTGATTCTGTAGTATTGCTTGTATTATGATTTTTTTCAGTATTATTACTGTTATTTTTATTATTATTAGTTGTTGTATTTGTAGTAGTAGTGTTCGATTTATTTATTGTTGAATTTGTGTTTGTTTTAGTTTCCTTAGTAGTGTTTGTCGTTTCAGGATTTGTTACTGTGTTTGTTTGTGGAGCTGTTCTAGCTGGTTCTGTTGCATCTATTTCATTTGTTATTCCTTTTACTATTTCTGTTACATTATTTTTTATATCTGTGCTAGTTGTAGAATCAGTTTTAAATTCTGTTCCTGTGTGTTTATCACATAAGTCTGGAGTTGTTAACCATAAGTAATATTCTGTATAAGTGTTTTCACAGCCTGACCTAGCTTTCTTCCCTGTTTCAGCACAAATTGTACTACTAAACACTGTATTGGGCTTTTCAAATTTTGCACTATTTAAACCTGTGTGTATTCTTGACATTACATTTGCCCATATTAATCCTGCTGGATTTCTTTGATTAAATTCAACACTTTCATTTTGATCATATCCAAACCAAGTTACTGCTGTATAATATGGTGTAAATCCGCAAAGCCATCTATCATAGTTTTCATCTGTTGTTCCTGTTTTTGCTGCTACATCTACACCGGATATTTTACAATATGTAGCTGTCCCATTTTGTCCTAATACTGGCTGTGTTAGTAAATTTTTTAATATGTATGCTACTTCTTTTGAGAAAACTCTTTTACTTTTTTGTTTTGCTTTTAATAGTGTTTTTCCATTATGTTTTTCTATTTTTGTATAAAATGTTGGTTCTATATATACCCCATCATTTGCAATTGTACTATATGCACCTGCCATTTGTAATGGACTAATTCCTTTTTCTAGTCCACCTAAAGATAAAGGCAATCCGTTATCTTCTTCTGTAAGTGTTGTTACTCCCATTTTTTCTAAATATTTTATAGATGTTTTTGGCTTTAATTGTTCCATTATTTCTACAAAAGGTATGTTTTGAGATGATTCAACAGCTCTTCTAACAGTTACTTTTCCTAATGGTTTGCTATAATCTTCTGGATGATATCCATTCTCAAAATCTTGTTCAGTATCATCAAATATAGTTGATGCTGTTATTATTTTTTTATCTATTGCTGGAGCAAGTACTGCTATTGGTTTTATTGCTGAACCAGTTTGTCTAACACTTTGTGTGGCTCTATTAAATGTTCTTGATTCTGTTTTTTTACCAAGTCCACCTGTACATCCGAAGAACATTTCCTGTCTTATGGTCAATTATTACCATTGCTGCTTGTGAAGTGTCTGTTCCATTTTTAGATGCGAGTATGTATTTTTTCTTTTCACATTCTTTTTCCATTTCAGTTTGAATTTTTGAGTCTTGTGTACTATAAATTGTTAAACCAGCCATGCTAAGGTAATTTGATGCAAATTCTTCATTTATATCGTATTTATTACAAATATCATTTGTTACATTAGTAATTAGTGCATCTGTATGATATGAGTATATACTTGTATCAGAAGCTATCGCTCCTTGATTGAATTTTAATCCATTTTCTACATTCTGTATTGCTGCACTATATTCTTTTTCTTCTATATATCCTAATTCTTTCATTTTATTAAGAACTGTTTTTGTTCTCTTCTTTATTTTCTCACTATTGTCTTTATCTGAAAAAGGATTATATGAGTTTGGTGAATGGTTTATTCCTGCTATAAATGCACATTCTTCAATACTTAAATTTTCTGCACTTTTACTAAAATAGTATTGAGCTCCTGCTTCAACTCCATATATACTTGGTCCTACATATATTGAGTTTAGATATAGTGTAAGTATTTCTTCTTTTGAAAGACATGTTTCTGCTTGCCATGCTTTCCACCATTCTTTTACTTTTCTTGTTATACTATCTGTTGAGTCACTTGTTAAGTTCTTCACTAATTGCTGTGTTATTGTGCTTCCACCAAAAGATGATGAACCAAAATGTATAACATATGAGCCAATTGCTGATGCTGTCCTTTTTATATCTACACCATGGTGCTTATAATATCTTTCATCTTCTATTGCGACATATGCATTTTTCAAATTATCTGGAATTTTTGATATTGTTTTCTTTTTCTTTTCACTTCCTAATTTTGCTATTTCATTTCCTTGAATATCTTTTACTACTGATGGTTGATTTATTGCCATGTCTTTTACAATCGTTTTCCATTTGTGAGTAGATATTCCTAGATTTATAGCAAAAAATATAATTACTAGAATTATTAATATAGCTATTACTTTTTTCTTTTTTGATTTTATATTTTTCTTTGTTTCTTCTTTTTTAGCTTCTCTTTTCATTTCAGTAATTGCTTTTGGTTCTCTATCAGAATCTAAATGTTTGCTCTTTTTTCTTCTTGGCATTAATATCACTACCTAATCTTTATATTTTTCGAAATCAGTATATCATATTTATTAACAACTTACCAGTAGTCCTGATAATATATTGTCATACTTACTAGCAATATTTTTTCATATTATATATTCCATTTTTTATTTTTTTGATATATAATGTATCATATAAATTGGAGAGTGAAACATATGATAAAAAGACAAGATAACCCGGACTTTTTAAATTCGTTTTTAGATTATTCTACAACGATTTTGAACAAGTCACCAAATAGTATTAAAGAGTACAACTATGATTTAGCAATGTTTTTAAAATTCATAAAAATTCATTTTAATATGACAAATGAAACAGATTTTAAAAATATCACTATAAATGATTTAACAATAGATACTATTCAAAAAATTAAAATTGATGATATTCATGCTTTTTTAGGATATTTAACCACTACATTTCATAGTAAACCTGCAACAAGAGCTAGAAAAATATCTACTATTAGAATATTTTTTCATTATTTATGTCAAGATGCAAGTTCAACATTTAAACTAGACCATAATCCAGCCCTTAATTTAAAAACGCCTAAAAAAGATAAGAGATTACCTAAATACTTATCACTTGATGATAGTAGAAAACTTTTAGATGTAGCCTATAATGAAGATAATAGAAATGCTGAACGAGATTTTACAATTATTACTTTATTTTTAAATTGTGGAATGCGTTTATCAGAATTGGTTGGTATAAACATTAGAGATATAGATTTTGAAGAATGTAAATTAAATGTTATTGGTAAAGGTAATAAAGAACGAACTATTTATCTTAATAAGGCTTGTATGAAAGCTTTATCTGAATATTTGCCTGTTAGAAATTCAATTAATGTAAAACATGATAATAAATATTCTGAAAAAGCGTTGTTCTTAAGTGAAAGGCGTGAACGAATTAGTAATAGAACTGTTCAATATATTGTAGATAAAGAACTATCTCACGCTGGTTTAGATACTAGAAAATATTCTGTACATAAATTAAGACATACAGCAGCAACTTTAATGTATCAATATGGAGAAGTTGATATTCGTGCTTTGCAAGAACTTCTTGGGCATGAAAGTATTGCTACAACTGAAATATATACACATGTTAGCAATGACCAAGTTAGAAATGCTGTTGAAAAAAATCCACTAAATGATTTTTAATAGGAGATTACTTTTTAGGTATTCTCCTATTTTTTGTTTTTGGCTATAATGTAGGAATTTCTATCTTCTGACCTATTTTTAGTTCACCATTTTGTATATTATTTATTTGTTTTATTTCTGAAATTATATTTCTTATGTCTTTATTTTCATAATATTTATTATTTTTAGCTTCATTTTCTGCTATTGTCCATAATGTGTCTCCTGAATATATATATTCTTGTTTATATTTAATTTCACCATTTGAGTAAGCATTGTTTAATGTAAAAAATAGAATTAGTAGCATACCAAATACTATTAATAATATAATTCTTTTAAATTTTCTTTTATTTGTTATTTTTAGTTTCATAACATATTCTCCTTTGCAAAATATTTGTTCGTTTTATGAATATATTATAAGCGAACATCTTTTCTTTGTCAATAGTTTTTTGAAAAAATGTTCGCTTTTGTTAAATACCTAATAAAATAATGTATTTGCTTATTCAATTTGTGTATACGAATATATCTGCTGGTAATTTTGCCTTTCTGTCTAATTTCTTTAGTGCTATTACTAATGTGTTGATTTTTAGAAAAATTTATAATAATATGTTTGAATTTCTGGTAATAAACTATCTATATATACCATATTTCCACCTTTATCCTCTAGTTTTATATTGGGAAATGTTTTTAGCATTTTCTCATCATTCCAATATTTGTTTATAAATTTATTATTTTTTGTTTCTTCATATATTTCAACTGTTTCCGCTTTGTTTTCAACATTTATATTATTCAAGAAAGCCATTTTTGCAAGAAAAATCCTTTGTGCTACAGCAGTTGCCATACAATCTAAAAATAAAAATACAATTATAGCTAAAACTATACATTTTAAGACTTTTACAGATATCTTTTCTTTTATCTTATCAATAACCCTATCTATAATTGGATTTATCTTTCGTATAAAAATAACTGTTAAAACTCCCCAGAATATTGAATATAGCAAGCATATTCTTCCATTTACATTAAGTATATTTTTAGAATAATCCCACCATCTAGTTCCAACAAGCATTTCTACTAAAAAGCTTGTTATATACTCTGTTATAGAACCTATGGCATAACCACCTAAAAACAATGTAAAATTATTTTTATCAAAAAATTGTGCAAATAATATAATTATAACTGCTCCGCATTCCATATATACATAAAAATGGACCATACAAAAAGCTTTGTCTACATTGCCATACTCCCATAGTAGCTATTCCAAATATTGTTTCTACAATATAGCCTAAAAAGCTATATATTATAAAATAAGTGAATAATCTCCATATACTAATTCCTAATATCTTCATTTTTTTCATATATCTATTTCCTTTAAATTAATTGTTCTAATTCTTTTATTTTTCCTTCATAGAAGTTGATTGCTTGTTTATATACATGTTCACTTTCTAAGTCTACATCTACCATTTTTAATAAATCTATTGACTTTTTAGAGCAGCCTTGTTTTAGCATTTCTATATATCTACTTACAAAAGCTTCTCCCTTGTTTAATATGTTATCTGCAATACTTATAGCAGATGATATACCTGTTGCATATTTATAAACATAGAAATCTGAATAGAAATGAGGAATTCTTGCCCATTCATATTTAATTTGTTCATCTACTATCATATTTTCACCAAAGTATTGTTTATTTAAGTCATAATAAATATTGTTTAAATCTTCTGATGAAAGAGTCTCCCCCGCTTCTATTTTATCATGTACTATTTTCTCAAATTCTGCAAACATTGATTGTCTAAATAGTGTTGCTCTTATCATTTCTAGTAATTCATATATAAGTTCAGCCTTTTTTGTTTTATCTTTTTCATTTCTTGTTTGATACTCACTAAGTAAAATCTCATTAACAGTTGATGCAACTTCAGCAGTCATTATTGTATAATTTGCATCTATTATTGTTTGATTTTTACTTGAATAATATGAATGCATACTATGTCCTAATTCGTGTGCTATTGTACTTACATCTCTTTTACTGTTCACAAAATTTGCTAAAACAAATGGATGAACACCATAAACTCCCATACTATATGCTCCACCTTTCTTATTTGGCTTTGCATATACATCTATCCAATTATTATCAAAAGCTTCTGTTAATTTGTCTGTATATTCTTTACCCATAACATTTAAAGCTCCCATTACTTCTTTTCTTGCATCTTCAAATGTTATTCCATCTTTTCCTTCTTCAAAGGGATTTACATATAAATCATACATATGAAAGTCATTTTTCTTTAATAGTTTTTTCTTTACATCAATAAACTTATGGTTTACACTCATATTCTCATGTATAGATTTTATTAGTGTATCATATACTTTTATACTTGCATCATCTGATTTAACAGCCTTTTCTAAACTTGATTTATATTTTCTTAATTTAGCAGTAATTGCTGTCTTTTTTACATTTGATAAATATAATTCAGTTATTGTATTTATAAATTCACTATATTTTTTATACATCAAATCAAAAGCCTGTTTTCTAACTTTTTCATTTTGGCTTTTTAAAAATAATGTATAGTTACTATCTGTCATTTCTTGTTCTTTTCCATCTTCATCTATAAGTGTTCCAAATTTAAATTCTGCATTTGTTAAAATATCAAATGTGTTTTCAGGTGCTGAAAATACTTCTTGGTAATTTGATAATAAATTTTCTTCTTCTTTACTTAATATGTGTTCCTTTTCTTCTAGAATATCATTAATATCTCTTTGATATCTTTGTAAATCTTTGTTTTCTTTTAAGTAGTTTCTTATTTTATCTGAGTCTTCAAACGTAATTTCTGGTGTTATAAATGATGTTTTTGTAGCAAATTCTGTAGATATACTTTCTACTTCTTTAAATAATTTTATTCCTTCTTGATTAGACATATCTAAATGATATTTAAGCATTCCATATGCATATAGTCTTTCTAATTTTTCTAATGCTGTTTCATATATCTTATAACATTGATATAGTGAATTTGAACTTTCACATAAATTCCCTTTGAATTTGCTTATTTCTTCTAGCTCTTCTAACATTGCCATTTTCGTTTTTTCAAAGTCTTCCTTAGATTCAAATATTTCTTTTAGATTCCAGTTATATTTTTCTTCCATTTTTCATTCTCCTTTGTATTTTAATTTTCTTATGTGGATTTTATCATACTTTTTTTGAAAAATAAAGCAGAAATTGTAGAAAGGGTACCTACTAAAAACATATTATATATAAATGTAGTTTGAAAGGAGGTTTTGATGAATATTGGAATTAAATGGCATAAAAATAGGTTTTGTTTTAACAGGTTCATTCTGCACCTTCAAAAAAACAATCCCGAAAATTAAAGAACTTATAAATCAAGGTGCCCAAGTACTTCCTATTATGTCATACAACAGTTATGAATTAGACACAAAATTTGGAAAAGCTAAAGACTTTATTTCTCAGATTGAAGAAATCACAAATAAAAAGATTATTCATACTATTACAGAAGCTGAACCAATTGGCCCTAAAAAATTAACTGATATTATGATTATAGCTCCTTGTTCTGGAAATACTATGGCAAAGCTTGCTTGTGATATTATAGATACACCAGCAGTTATGGCCGCTAAGTCCCATTTAAGGAATGGCAATCCACTAGTAATTGCACCTTCTACAAATAATGGATTAAGTGGTAATGCTGAAAACATAGGTAAATTATTGAATAGGCAAAATTATTATTTTGTTCCTTTTAGACAAGATAATCCTATTACTAAACCACGTTCAATTGTTTTTGATTCTGAATATATTATAAAGACAATTAAATTTGCTTTAGATGGTGAACAAATTAGTCCTATCTTATTATAAAATAAAACTCTGGAAACCTACGAGGCCCAGAGTCATTCATTTTATATTTATTTTATTTTTCCTCCACCTAATACAATATCATCAATATAAAATACTGCTGATTGTCCAGGTGTTAAACTTTTTTGTGGTTCATCAAATTCTACTTTTATATTTCCATTCTCTAATGGACTTATTGTAGCATTTGCTTGTTTACTAGAATATCTAGTTTTTACAGAAACCTTCATTTCTTTCTCTAATTTATCTATTAATAGCAAATTAACATTGCAAACTTCCATTTCTTTTTTGAATAAATCTTCCATCTCACCTACAATAACTTCATTTCTAGCTTTATTAAATCCTGTTACAAATAATGGAACTTTGTATGATATGCCTAATCCTTTTCTTTGTCCAATTGTATAATAATATAATCCTTTATGTTTTCCTAAAACATTTCCAATTTTATCTACTATATTACCTTGTTTTGGCTTTAAGTTAGAATTATTCTCTAAAAATGTTTTATAATTTCCATCTGGGATAAAGCAAATATCTTCACTGTCTGGCTTATTTGCAACTACTAGTTCATGTTTTCTTGCTATTTGTCTTATTTCATCTTTGCTATTAAAGTTTCCAAGTGGGAATAGAACTTTTGGCAATATATCACTTGGTGTGTTATATAATACATAACTTTGCTCTTTAGCCAAGTTTTTTGCTTTTTTTAATACTATTTTACCATAGTTTTCATCAAATTCTGTTTTAGCATAATGTCCAGTTGCTATATACTCACACCCTAATTGCTTTGCTTTTTCATACATTACTCCAAATTTCAAATATCTATTGCATTCTATACACGGATTTGGAGTTTTACAATTTGAATAACAATCTATGAAATCATCTACAACATGTTTTTTAAATTCTTCTGTATAATTAAATGTAAAATGTGGTATTCCTATTTTTTCACAAACTTTTTTTGCATCTAAATTTGTAGATATATTGCAACAGCTTCCACCATATAATTCTAATGTTGTTCCTATTACATCATATCCTGCTTCTTTAAGTAATATTGCAGATACACTGCTGTCTACTCCCCCACTCATTCCTAATAATACTTTTTTCTTATTTTCCATCTTTATTTAACATATCCTCCATTGTGTGCCAAGCAAGTAATGCACATTTAACTCTTGCTGGCATATTTGCTATATTTCTGAATGCTATTGCATCTTCTAATTTCTCTAACTCTTTTTCATCTGTTATTTCTCTTTTAATCATTTCAATAAATGTTTTTATTATTTCTTTTGCTTCATCTATTGTTTTACCTTTTAATGTATCTATCATTATAGATGTTGAGCTTTGAGATATTGCACAACCATGTCCTAAAAAAGCTAAATCTTTTATTTTGTTTCCATCTAATTTTAGTTCTAATGTTATTTCATCTCCGCAATTTGGATTATGTCCTTTTTCTTCATAGTCTGGATTTTCTAGTTGTTTTTTGTTATATGAATTCATACTATGTTCCATTATTAAGTCATTATATACATCATTTAAGTCTTCCATTGTTATTCTCCTTGTTATTTTATATATTTTTTAAACATGTTATATGTTTTATTTAATGCTTCTACTAAATTGTCTACATCTTTTTTTGTATTGTATATATAGAAACTTGCTCTACATGTTGAGTCTTTTCCTAAATATCTTAAAAGTGGTTGTGCACAATGATTTCCTGATCTTACAGCTACATTGTAAGAATCTAATACACTTGCAGTATCATGTGGATGTACACCTTTTATATTAAATGAAATCACTCCCATATGATTTTCATCATTTTTGGTGTAATAAGTTTCTAGAAAGTCTAGTTTAGCTAATTCTTGTTTTGCGTATCCTACAACTTCTTTTTCTATTTCTTGTATTTTTTCATAGCCAATTTTTTCTATATAATCAATAGCTGCTGCTAGTCCAATAACTCCTTCAACATTTTGCGTTCCTGCTTCAAATTTGTTTGGTAGTGATGCAAATGTTGTTTCTTGTTCATACACGTATTCTATCATGTCTCCACCCATTAAAAATGGAGTCATTTTGTCTAATATGCTTTTTTTACCATATAAAACTCCTATTCCAAGTGGAGCTAACATTTTGTGTCCTGAAAACACTACAAAATCCGCATCTAATTCTTGTACATCTAATTTCATGTGTGGAATACTTTGTGATGCATCTACCACTACAACTGCTCCCATTTTATGAGCTTGTTTTATTATTTTTTTAACTGGATTTATTGTTCCTAATACATTTGATACATATGTAATTCCAACTATTTTTGTGTTTTTAGTAATTTTTGTTTCTATTTCTTCATCAGATATCTCATAATCGTCATTTACATACATATATTTTAATTTAGCATTTTTAGCTTTTGTCATTTTTTGCCATGGCACTAAGTTTGAGTGATGTTCCATTATAGATATAACAACTTCATCATCTTTTTTTAAGTTTTCTAATCCATATGAATATGCAATTAAATTTAAGCTTTCAGTTGCATTTTTTGAAAATATTACTTCTTCTGGTTTGCTTGCATTTATAAACTTAGCTATTTTAGCTCTTGCACTTTCATATTCGTTTGTTGCTTCCACACTCAAAGAATAAGCTCCTCTATGTGGATTTGCATTATATTTATTATAAAACTTTTCTATTTTTTCTATTACTTGTTTTGGTTTTTGTGTTGTTGCTCCACTGTCTAAATATGTTAAATTAGAGTTTTCCAAAATCGGAAAGTCTTTCTTTATTTCTTCACTTAACATTATTCTTCTAATCTCCTATCAATTTCATCTATAATTTCTTGTTTTAACTCTTCTATTTTTATTTTTTCTATAATTTTGTTAAATTTTGCTCTTACCATTAGCTTCATAGCATCTTTTTTATTTATTCCCCTACTCATTAAATAAAATAATTCTTTTGGTTCTATTTTTCCAGCTGCACAGCTATGTTCACCTTCTACATCTTCTTCACTACATAAAAGCATTGGCAAGGCAAGTGATTTTGCTTTTTCTGATAGTAACATACAAAATTCATTTTCACTTCCAACTGCTTTTTTGCAGCCACGTTTAAAGTCTATTGTTCCTTTAAAGTGTTTTCTTGCATTATATGTTAAAGCTCCTTGTACTTCAAATTTTACTTTTGATTGTTCACCTTTTAACTCTGCAATGTAATTTAAATCTAAAGTATTATCCTTTCCACCCAAATAAGCAGTATAAACGCTATTTTTACCGTTTTTTCCAGTTATATTAGAATAGTAGTTGGTAATACTATTTTTTCCGCCAAAATCGATTATGGTGTATTTCACATTTGCTTTATCATTTATATTATTTTCTATTGTATGAAAATTATTTGTTATATCACCTAATAAGTTTACTAAATTAATATTTAAGTTTGAATTTTCTTTTGCCACAATATTTAATATTCCATTATGATAGCATTCTGATTTTGTATCTTGGCTGAATTTTATTGTAATGTCCGCTTTTGAACCTTCATTAGCAATTATAGATATATTTTCTACTAATTCTTTATTGTTTTCATCTAGTTTAAAGTCTAATATAACAGGTTCTTCATTTTTTCCGTTTATTTCTACTTTTAATTTTTTATTTGAATTGTTTTTTACTTGTTCTACTAAATCTTTTCCAACTCCATATGTTATATCAAAATTTTCTACATCTTCTGTTATTAAAACATTACTGTTTTCATTTTGTATCTTAAGATTTTGGTATTCATTTATTTTTTCTGGAATTATTACATTTTCTAGTTTTATATTGTTTATTCCAAATGATTTAGAAGTTCTTACTGGTGTATTATTTAAAGTTATTTTTTCCATTATCCAATGCTCCCTTCTAATTCTAGATTTATTAAGTTATTCATTTCTACTGCATATTCTACTGGTAGTTCTTTTGCAATTGGATAAGCAAATCCTCTTACAATCATTGCTTTGGCATCTTCTTCAGATATTCCTCTACTCATTAAATAGAATATTGTTTTGTCACTTATTTTTCCTATTTTTGCTTCATGTGAGAATTCTACTTCATCTGTTTCTATATCATTTACTGGTATTGTGTCAGATATTGATATATCATCTAGCATTAATGATTCACATGATACTGAACATTTTGAATTTTTAGCATTTGGTCTTATTTTTACTAAACTTCTATATGTTGCTTTTCCACCATTTTTTGATATTGATTTTGAATTTATTACAGATGATGTATTTTCTGCATTGTGTATTACTTTAAATCCTGTATCTAAATCTTGTCCATGTCCAGCAAAAGATATTCCTGTATATTCTGTTTTTGCTCCTTTTCCATTTAAAACGCTTAATGGATATAGCATTGATATTTTTGAACCAAATGAGCCTGTTACCCAGTCTATTTGTCCACCTTCCTCAACTATTGCTTTTTTTGTGTTTAGGTTTAACATGTTTTTTGACCAGTTTTCAATTGTTGAGTATCTTAAATATGCATTTTTCTTAACATATAATTCAACACAACCTGCATGTAAGTTTACTTTATTATATTTTGGTGCTGAACACCCTTCTATAAAGTGTAAACTTGCACCTTCATCTACTATAATTAATGTATGTTCAAATTGTCCTGATTCTGGTGAATTTAATCTAAAATAAGATTGAAGCGGAATATCCACTTTTACACCTTTTGGAACATATACAAAAGATCCACCTGACCAAACAGCACCATGTAGTGCTACGAATTTATGGTCATTAACTGGTACACATTTCATAAAATGTTCTTTTACTAAATCTCCATATTCTCTTACAGCTGTTTCCATGTCTGTGTATATAACACCTTGTTTTACTAACTCTTCTTTTATACTGTGATACACAACTTCTGAATCATATTGTGCACCAACACCTGCTAAAGATTTTTTCTCTGCTTCTGGTATTCCTAATTTATCAAATGTATCTTTTATATCTTCTGGTACATCATCCCAATTGCTTTTCATGTCTGTTTTTGGTCTTACATATGTTGCGATTTCATCCATGTTTAATTCTTTTAAACTTGGTCCCCATGTTGGCAATTCTAGTTCATTATATACTTCTAAAGCTTTTTGTCTGAATTCTCTCATCCATTGTGGATCGTTTTTTCGTTCTGATATTTCACTTATAATTTCAGGTGTTAATCCTTTTTTTATTTTGAAATCATAATTATCTTCTTTTTTAAAATCATATATATTGTTATTTACTTCTTCAATTTGAGTTTTTTGCTTCACGTATTTCACCCCTTGCTTTTCTATTTTTTATAAATTTCATATCCGTTTTCTTCAATTTCTCCTGCTAAATCTCCTGTGCTAGTTTTTACTATTTTACCATCAACTAATACATGTACATAGTCAACATCTAGTTCTTGTAAAATTTTTGTTCCATGAGTTATTATTAGCACTGCATTTTCTTCGTTTTTGAACATTTCTATTCCTTTTGAAACTGTTCTTATTGCATCAACATCTAGCCCTGAATCTGTTTCATCTAATATTGCTAATTTAGGATTTAATACAAGCATTTGTAAAATTTCGTTTTTCTTTTTTTCTCCACCAGAAAATCCTACATTTAAACTTCTTCCAGCATATTCTGGCTTCATGTTTAGTTTTTCCATGTAGTCTTTTACTTCTTCTTTAAATTTGAATACTTTTACAGGTTCTCCTGTTACTTTGTTTTTTGCATATTTTAAGAAATTAGTTACACTAATTCCTGGTATTTCTTCTGGTGATTGGAATGACATGAAAATTCCTTTTCTTGCTATTTCATCTGTTTTAGCATTTGTTATGTCTTCTCCATCAAATTCTATTTTTCCTTCTTCTTTTTTGTATATTGGATTGTTTAAAATGTTGTTTGCAAGTGTTGATTTTCCTGCTCCATTTGGTCCCATTATTACATGAATTTCACCTTTGTTTATTGTTAAGTTTAATCCTTTTAGTATTTCTTTTTCTCCAGCTTTTGCATGTAAATTTTCTATTTTTAATAGTTCTTTATTCATATATATTTCACCCTTCTTTTTTATATTGTTAGTCACGGTTAACATTATAATATTTTTTCATTTGTTTGTCAAGGCTAACAAACATAAAAAGAAGGCTTTAACACCTTCTTTTCTGTCCTAATTCTGTTTTAATTATGTTTGGTATATCTCCTTAAGCTTTTTTAAGTTCTTTTAACATTTGTTTAATATGATTTTTTATTTTTTCGGTATCAGCATTTAATTCATCAGTTTCTTTTTTGTATAACTCTACTAGCTTATCAACATCTTCATCAGCTATATCCTCTTCATCAATTTTCCCATTATCATATTGCTGTTTTAATTGATACAATCCTAGCTTTTCTTTGTCTTCTTTAATTTGAATATTTTCAATAAAACTGTCTTTTATGCCATTACTTGTATTTTTGATTTCACTTTCCAATATATTTTTTCTTGCAAAAATCTTTTTAAAAAATTTAATTATTGGGGTAAATATATTGTTTTTGTAAATTACTAATTTATTATTTTTCATTAGTTATACCTTCTTTCAATAGTTGGTCTGATACCTGCTTATTTAGTATTTCAGCTTGCTCTTTTCGTTTTTTTGCTGCATCTCTTTTTTCTTTAGCATCTTTCAATTTAGCTTTTTTAGGATTATACTCATTATCTAATCTTTCAATTATTTCTAAAATTTTTCTATCTTCTTCATTTTCTATTTTTGAAATTTCTTGGCCTTCATATTTTTTGATTTTATTCCTTATATTGCATAAAGCTTGTCCAAGTCTCTTTTCTTCTTTATCTTTTGAAAATCTGTTTAGCAATCTTCTTTCCCATATTGGCTTTCTGCTATTATGTTCTTTACACCAATTCTCTATTTCTAAGGCATTTTTTAAGCTTTGTCCTAAACCATATTCTCTATCTAGTATCTCAATTATTCCCAAAATTCTTCTATCTTCTTCATTTCCTATGCTTGAAATTTTTTGTCCCTCATATTTTTTTATTTTTGTGCTTCTTATGGCAATTAAAGCTTGCCCCAGTCTTTTTTCTTCTTCATCTTTTGAAGAGGTACTTGGCAGCCTTCTTTCCCACATTTGCTTTCCTTCATTATATTTTTTACACCAATTTTCTATTTCTAAGGCATTTTTTAAGCTTCGTCCTAAGCCATAATCTCTATCCAATATTTCAATTATTTCCAAAATTCTTCTATCTTCCTCATTTTCTATGTCTGAGATTTCCTGCCTTTCATATTTTTTCATTTTTTTCCTTATAGTTGCCAAAGCTTGTCCAAGCCTTTTTTCCTCTTCATCTTTTGCTATTGCATTTGGTAACCTTCTTTCCCATATTGGCTTTTCTTCTTTTTTACACCAATTTTCTATTTCTAAGACATTTTTTAAGCTTCGTCCTAAACCATATTCTTTGTCTAGTTTTTCAATTGTTTCCAAAGTTCTTCTATCTTCTTTATTTTCTATACTTGAGATTTCTTGTCCATCATATTTTCTTATTTTTACATTTCTTATGGTGTTTAAAGCTTTTCCAAGTTTCTTTTCTTCTTCATCTTTTGATATTTGGCTTGGCAACCTTCTTTCCCATATTGGCTTTCCTTCATTATATTTTTTGCACCAAGCTTCTATTTTTAATGCATTTTTTAAAAGAGTATTTCTTGTAATATTATTATCAACTCTATCTTCTAATTCAACGAAATCTTTTAATACTCCTTCTACCATAAATAAATCAAATTCTTCTTTACTGCCATTTGATTTTGAAATTGGTGGCAAATCCATATTCCATAAATCTATTTCACTTGCAAAATTAATAATCTCTGTAATTTCATTTTTTCGTTCATTTTCCAAGTCATTAAAATTATCAAATCCTTCTAAATATTTACTGTATTTATTTTGTATCCTCCTTAAAACAGCATAATAATGCTGTTCTTGTTTATTTGTGCTTTCTCTACTAGGAATCATTCCATCATGTTCATTTATCCATTCTACCACAATTGTTAAGGCTTCTAAATCATCTAATGGTTCAATCCTTTCAAATTCTTTTTCCATTTTAACAGCCAAAGTATTATTAGCCAAATCCATTGCAACAGGTCTTTTATCATCTGGTAAAGGATTATCTTCATCTAATGCATATATTGCACGACCTAATTGTTGCAAATATAATATTCTAGAGTTTTCATCTAATGCTCTAAACCATATAATCCCATCTACTCCATCAATATGTAGTCCTTCATTTGCTTTATTCATTACTACCATAAATTTTGTTTCTTCAGAATTATCTGACTCAAACATTTCTAATTCTTCTTTATTTTTTTCTTTGCTATAACTTCCAAGTAGTGAATGTACTTGTGGCACAATATCTGTTTTTTCAAAGGTATTATTTAAATAATCTTGATATGCTTTTATTTTTTCATATCCTGTTTTTGTACCAATTCTATTTCCATCTTCATCTTCTATATCACCTTGATCTGTTACTGGTATAAATGCAATATATTTTCCGCCTTTTTTTACATTTTGTCTTAATATTTCTTCTTTTCCAATTCCACTATCAAAATTCCTTTTAGCATCTTCTTCTAATTTTTTTCTTGCTTTTTCTCCAATTTCAGCATATATTTCATTATTCAATTTATTTCTTAGTTCGTTATATCTTTTTAATTCTTCTTCCTTTTTTGTTTCATCTTCAATGTCATCAATTTTTGCTCTTAAATCATCCATTTTACTTGAAGATATCAAATCATATTTGCAATAAACAACTTTTGGATTTACTACATATCCCATCCTTATCGCATTTTCTAATGTCATATCTGATGCCAAATGTTTTCTTTGTTTTATTTCTTTTTCAGTACATCCTAATTTTCTAGCAGTTTCTTCTGCCATATCTCTTCCATCAACATCTCTTGTTGGTGTTGCAGTTATACCAAGTACTTTTACATTTTCTGATTGATTTTCAAATAATTTATCTATCTTGTCTTCCCACTCTTTTGCTCCTGTTCTATGCAATTCATCTAATACAATCATTCCATATTGATCATTTATTACTTCTTGTCCTCTTTTTGCAAGCAATCCAGAGTAGGTTTCAAATGTTATATTTGGAAATACTTCTGCAATTATTTCATCTTCTGTTTTCCCAACAGTTTCTTGCTTTCCATGCACATACTTCACAATATAATTTTTAATCTGATTTAATATTTCATCTTGTGGAGCTAAGTATAACATTTTCTCATTTGTATGTTCTTGTGCATATTTTTGCATTTGTGTTAAAGCTACGAAACTTTTTCCAGCTCCTGTAGGCAAAATTACTTGTGCAAATTTATGGTCTTCAAATATCTTATTTACATTATTAAAAGCCTTTTGTTGGTAATCTTTTAATTGTATTCCTGTATTTTCCACATCATAATAACCTAGAAATTTTTCAACTATTTCTATATTAATATCATTTTGTAAAATATCTTGCCTTGTATTTATTAATTGCTCTAAATTTCCTTTTTGGTATTCTTCATAAAATCCCTGTCTTGTGGCAATATTTAATAAAATTGTTGGTATTTGTTTTTCTTCAATTCCAGCATTTTTTAGCTTTTCATATATATCTATACAATTTTTATCTTGTAATCTCCTAATTAGTTCGTTCTTTTCTGGAATTTTAAATTCTTCTATTCCAATTTCTTGCCAATTATATTGTGATGTTATTGCTTCTGCATAATATTTTGATTTATCTATTTTCGCATTTTCTTTCGTATTTCCATATACTCTGCTTACAATATTTTGTACATTTGTAAGCCCACCATTTTGCAAAACTTTTCCAATCTCTTCAGATGATAATTTTTTAATTTCATCTACTAATATTTGTTCATTTTCTGTTAAATTCAAATTAACAGATTCACTTATTTTTACTCCTCTGCCACTTTTTCTTGATATTATTTCAGGTTCAACTCTAAATCCATTTTCTCTTATGTATTGAATTGTGTCCTGAAATCTTGAATCATTTTCAAGTATCTCATTCAAAATGTTTGAAAGTTCTATTGCATTTTTTCTTGCTTTACTTAAATAAAACATGTTTTTGACAATAGAATTTGCTTTTCCATATTCCACTTTTCCATCTGTTAGTGAGTACATTTCTTCTATTGATATATCATCTTTTAAAGGAAAATTCATTTCTGGCATTCTAGGAATTTCTTTTCCATTTTGTACAGCAACTAATAACTCTTTTTTTATTTCTTCAACTTTATTTTTATCTATTCCATCTATTTGTTGTATTAATGAAAATAGATCAACAATTTCTTTAGGCACTTCAATAATTTCATTTTTATTTATTTCTCCATAATGAATTACTTCAGTAGATGAAAATGCAATTCCTATTGTTTCTCTTAATTTAGAATTTGAAGAATGTGGAATTGCATGTCTCAAAATATTTTCATTTTCTAGTACTGTAAGTTTTGCATATACTTTATTTACTTCTAGTAATTGTTCTTCATTTAATGATTGATAACTACTAATTCTTGATTTAGGTGAACTATATGTAATACCTTTTCTTAAATGTGCATTTTTAGGGTTCACTTCTCCATTTAGTGCTGTATATCGTTTAGTAATTATTTCTTGTAATTCTTTGGTTTCATTTATAATATCTATATTAGAAAATATATCTAAAATTTCATCTTTTGTGTCTTCTGGCAATTCATCTACAGATTTTTCTATTCTAGAATATAATTCTTGCAACATATATTGACCTGCTTCAACTGTTTGTTCTCCGAATTTCTTTTTAGGTACTTTTATCATTACATATTTATCTTTATATGAACCTCTACCATAGTTTATAGCAATATTAGCATTTGAAGTTAAAGAGATACAGTTAGTATCTCTTCTATAGCGCATTTTTATATGGTCATATGATTCTTCAAGAGACATTGTTGAATCTTCTTTATATTTTGCTGTTCCATCATATCTTTCTCTATCTGTTCTTATTCTCTCTATTTCACCATCTGAAGAAGTTGTTATTTTTTGTTCAATGTCATTATTATCAGCCATGTTTAAAGCTCTAAAGAAATAATAATTTTCTTCATCACTAACTATATTAAATTTATCTATTTTTAAAATTTCTTTGTTCATTTGTTTGTCTCCAAATTATAATATCTTTTCTAGAACTTTTGCAACTCCATCTAAATTATTATCTTCAGCAATTTCATCTGCATAATTTTTCTTTATATAATCATTAGCATTTCCCATAACCACAGCATGTCCAACTGTTTCAAACATAGGAACATCATTATAGTCATCGCCAAAAGCTATAGTATCTTTTAAATCTATATTCATAATTTCGCAAAATTTCTTTATTCCATTTCCTTTTGATGAATCCAAATTTGCAATATCACAATATGTTATAAGCCAAGGCTTTTCCTCTGGATTTGTTAAACATTTTGATTGATTTTTAATTTCCACATCTTTAAATTTAGGAATTTCAATTTCTTTTATTTCTTTTATTGTCTCCAATTTTGGTGATATAAATATACATTGTGAAACATCATGCTCTTTCAAAAATTCTGCTATTGGTTTATCTATTAAATCATCATCTTCATCAATTTCATTTTTGTTTACATATCTTCCATTTTCAGTATTTAAAACAAATTTTGTATCATATTTGTTTGCAATTTCAAATAGTTTTATGCAGTTCTCATTGCTCATTTTGTTAGAATACAATGTTTTTTCTTGTTTATAATCATATATATGTGCTCCATTAGAACATATTACGTAATTACTTGCATTACTTTCTTTGCTTACTTCTATTGTACTATGTATTGGTCTTCCTGAGCAGATTACAACATATATTCCCTTACTTGTTATATTTTTTATTGCTTCTTTTGTTTTTTTAGTAATTTGTCCTTTATCGTTTTTTAAAGTTCCATCAATATCGATAAATACTGCTTTATACAAATTATAAAACCTTCTTTCTATGTTCTAAATTATATTTATATCTTTTTTCTTTTCTTTCTAGTTTCTTCTTGCTTAATCTAACTTGCATAGTAGAAACTAAAACTAGTATTATTAGTAGAATTACTAATGTTATTTTATTTTTTAGAATTTCTATAAATTTTCCAAAACCTTTTATTCTAAATTCATATTTACCTTCAATTTGTGAATATTTAACTAAATCTCTGTCTGCTTTTTTGTTATTATCACCTTTTGTTCTATATCTTTTAGTTCCATTATTTTCTACAATTTCAACAATTCTATGAGTATTCACCGAGTCTCCATCTTCAAAAGAAATTATGTCATCAACTTTTAAATTTTCTTCTGAAATTTGTTTTACAAAAATTGCATCGCCTGTCATTATAGTAGGTTCCATACTTTTTGAAACAATTACAAAACTTTTTATTCCAAAAAATGTTGGCGTTTCATTTGGATTTAGGCATGATTTAACAACAAGTGTTATATTAAATATGATTATTGGAACTATTATTATATATATCATTATGCTAATTGCTCTTAGCATAATATGCATATTTTTACTTGATTTGTCAAAATCTTTTAATCTATACACCTTATTTTCTCCTTTGTTTATTCTTATTTAATATATCATATGTCCAATTTGTTTTCAACAACCGCTTTATATGTAATAAAAATGTAATATTTTTTTCAATTATTTTTATTTACTAAAATATTTTTTATAGTTATAATAAATTTAATATTATTTATTAAGGAGATTGCATTTATGACCCAAAACACATTAATAGTTTCAGAAAAAGAACAATTGGCTTATTTGCCATATGATGATATAAAACTTCCTTTAAATAGGTTTAAAAATTCCCCTGTTTCTAGGTTTAAAGAATCTATTGACTTAATTCTTCACAGAGAAAATGGCTCTATTTTTCAAGCTATAGATTTAGGTTTAGAATTAATGTTTAATTATAAATTAAATCCAATTATAATAGCAGCTTGTAAAAATCTAGATGAATTAGATATATATTTAGATTGTTTAGAAGAAAACGAATTAGAAGATTTTACTTGTTTTAAAATTCGTTTTGAAGTTGCTCCTGAGATTTACAAAAAGCAAGTTTTTTCATTATAAAATTTATTTTTTTGCATACACTATTTAAAGAAAAAATAGTTGGAGTAAAAATATGAATCAAATTTTAGATACAAATTTTAAAGGCAAACATAAGATAAATAAAAGATTTTTTAAATTTCAATTTATAATTTCTTTTATATTGTTTGTCCTTTTTATTTTTTTATTAATTTATTATATTTTTTCTTGGAGTAATCAAGAAAAATTTTCTAAACAGCTTATCAAAAATTATGACATATATAAATTATATTCTAATAATAGTTCTTATAGCCAAACAAGAACTTCCACTAATGACAATCTATTTGGTATTATTGAAATTCCAAAAATTAATTTATATTATCCAGTTTTTTCGAATATCAGTGAAGAACTCTTAAAAACTGCCCCTTGTAAAATGTATGGTACTACTCCTGGTGAAAAGGGAAATATCTGCATTGCTGGACACAATTATAATAATAATATGTTTTTTAGCAAAATCAATACACTAACAGTTAATGATGAAATATATTTATATGATATTTCTTCAAACAAATATGTTTATAAAGTTTTTGAGTTGTCAGAAGTTCTAGAGTCAGACTTATCTCCAATATTTGACTATAATGGCAATTTTAAGCAACTAACATTAATTACTTGTAATAATTTGAATTCAAATAGGATTATTGTAAAAGCAAAACAATAAAGAGCCATTTTTAAGGCTCTTTATTTATATATTTTTAATTAAATGTTTTTATAATCTCTAACTTTTTTAAATGCATATACAGCTGATATTCCAAATACAACTACTAACATTGCTACTGGTATAGAATCTGTAGCTCCTGTTTTTGGTAAATTTGTATTATTATAAACACTTGAGTTACTTGTATTGTTACTCATGTTTAATGAGTTATTTGTGTTGTTTGAACTGTTTGTGTTTGATGTATTGTTGCTTGAATTTGAGTTTGTATTTGATGTATTGCTTGCATTGTTTGATGTGTTTCCTGTTAGTGTACTTGTTAAATCATTGTAACTGTTATCATCTGCAGCATTTACTGTTGTTGCAAATAACATTACCATTGCACTGATTAATAAAATTGAAATTACTTTGATTAAATTTGTTTTTTTCATAATTGATTCTCCTTACTTCTCATTATATTATTATTGTTACAAACATTGTTTATTATACCACATTATTCGATATAATTCAAGCAACATTTGTAAAAACACATAAAAATATATGTTTCTTTTGTTCTTCAATTATAATTTTATACTTATCATTTTTATATGTCAATAGTTTTTTTGCATTTTTATTTTACATTTATATTACAGAAATTTAATAAAAAATTTACAAATAATTTTTATTAAACATTAAATTTAAACAAAACAATGTCTCCATTTTGCATAATATAGTCTTTTCCCTCTTGTCTAACTAATCCTTTTTCTTTTGCTGCAACCATAGAACCTTCTTTCATTAAATCATCATATGAAACTATTTCTGCTTTTATAAATCCTCTTTCAATATCTGAATGTATTTTTCCTGCAGCTTGTGGTGCTTTTGTTCCTTTTTTTATTGTCCAAGCTCTAACTTCTGGTTCACCGGCTGTTAAGAAAGACATTAATCCTAATAAATCATAGCTTTTTTTAATAACTTTATCTAATCCAGATTCTTCTAATCCTAATGCTTCTAGCATTTCTTTTTTATCTTCATCTTCTAACCCAGATAATTCTTCTTCAATTTTTACACATAAAGGTATTACTTCTGCATTTTCTTTTGCAGCATATTCTTTTACTTTTAGTACTAATTCATCATTTTCTGCATTTTCTATTTGTTCTTCAGATATGTTAGCAATATATAAAATTGGTTTTGTTGTTAGTAAAAACATTTCTTTTACCATTTCTTGCTCATCTTCATTAAAGTCTATAGCTCTTGCTGATTTTCCTTCTTCTAGGTTTTGTTTGATTTTTTCTAATAAATCAATTTCTTCTTGATATTTTTTATTTGCTTTTAAATTCTTTTTTGCTTTTTCTAATCTTTTATTTACAGTTTCTATATCAGCAAAAATCAATTCTAAATTTATTGTTTCTATATCTCTTATAGGATCTACTGAGCCATCAACATGTACAACATTGCTATCTTCAAAGCATCTAACAACTTGTACTATAGCATCTGTTTCACGAATATGTGATAAGAATTTATTTCCTAATCCTTCTCCTTTGCTAGCACCTTTTACAAGTCCTGCAATATCAACAAATTCAACAACTGCATGTGTTGTTTTTTGTGGCTTGTACATTTTTGTTAGTTCATCTAATCTTTCATCTGGTACTGGAACTACTCCAACATTTGGTTCTATTGTGCAGAATGGATAATTTGCACATTCTGCACCTGCTTTTGTTATTGAATTAAACATTGTACTTTTACCTACATTTGGTAATCCTACTATTCCTAATTTCATTTAAACTTTCTCCTTTTATATTTATTTTTTGCTTTCAATTTCTTCTAATAGATTTTGAATAAATTCTTCTGTTGGAACTGCTCCTAAATCTCCTTTTGTGCAAGAACGAACAGAAACTTTATTTTCATCTACTTCTTTTTGTCCAACAATTAACATATATGGAATTTTGCTAAGTTGTGCTTCACGAATTTTATATCCTGTTTTTTCATTTCTATCATCTACTTCAACTCTTATTTGATGTTTTTGTAATTGTTCTTTTAATTTATATGCATATTCTTGTTGATTGTCTGTAATTGGAAGTATTCTAACTTGTTTTGGTGCAAGCCATACTGGTAAGTTACCTTTTGTTTCTTCTAATAAGAATGAGATAAATCTGTCTGAACTTCCAAGTATTGCTCTATGTATTACAACAGGTCTATGTTCTTTTCCATCTTCTCCTATATATTCTAGTTTAAATCTTTCTGGTAAAGCAAAGTCTAATTGACATGTTGGAATTGTTATGTCATGATTTAAAGCTGTTTTTATTTGTATATCAATTTTTGGTCCATAGAAAGCTGCTTCTCCTTCTGCTTCATAGAAAGGAATTTCTAATTCTGTTAAGATTTCACGTAATTGGCTTTCTGCTGTTTCCCACATTTCATCATTATCTATATATTTTTCTTTGTTGTTTTTATCTCTTAAAGATAAACGATAACGGAATGCTGATGCTGGGAATCCAAAGTCTTTTTGGTATACTTCTACAATTAGTTTTAGAACTCTTCCAACTTCTTCTTTTATTTGGTCTGGTCTAACAAATAAGTGAGCATCATTTTGGCACATTTGGCGAACTCTTTCTAGTCCACAAACACTTCCACTTGCTTCATATCTAAAGTCATGTGCTAGTTCTCCTATTCTTATTGGTAAATCTCTGTATGAATGCATTTTGTTTTTATATATTAACATATGATGTGGACAGTTCATTGGTCTTAATACCATTTCTTCATTGTCCATTTTCATAACTGGGAACATGTCTTCTTTGTAGTGATCCCAATGTCCGCTTGTTTTGTATAAATCAACATTTGCAAGTGATGGTGTATATACATGGTCATATCCTAATGAAATTTCTTTGTCTTGAATATATCTTTCTAGAATTCTTCTTATTGTTGCTCCATTTGGTAAATACATTGGTAATCCTGAACCTACTAATGGATGTGTCATAAATATTTCTAGGTCTTTACCTATTTTTCTATGATCTCTTTGTTTTGCTTCTTCTAGTAATTGTAAATATGCTTCTAATTCACTAGCTTTTGGGAATGATATAGCATAAATTCTTTGAAGCATTTTGTTTTTTTCGCTACCTTTCCAATATGCACCTGATGATGATAAGATTTTTATAGATTTTATTTTTCCTGTACTTGCTAAATGTGGTCCAGCACATAGGTCTGTAAAATCTCCTTGTTTGTAAAAGCTTATTTCTTCCCCTTCTGCAAGGTCATTTATTAATTCTTGTTTATATGGTTCATTTTCCATTAATTTTAAAGCTTCTTCTTTTGGTAGAGAAAATCTTTCTATTTCTAAGTTTTCTTTTATTATTTTTTTCATTTCAGCTTCTATGTTAGCTTTGTCTTCATCTGTAAATGGTGTTTCTACATCAAAGTCATAATAGAATCCATTTTCAATTGCTGGTCCTATTGCTAGTTTTGCTTCTGGAAATAGTCTTTTTACAGCTTGTGCCATTATGTGTGATGTTGTGTGCCAATAAGCTTTTTTCCCTTCTAAATCATCTTCTTTAAATGTATGTAAAATTAAGCTGCAGTCTTTTTCTATCTCATATCTTAGGTCTTTTACTTCTCCGTCTACTTCTCCACATGTAACGTTTCTTGCTAGTCCTTCGCTTATTTTTTTTGCTACTTCAAGTATTGTAGATTTTTCTTCTACTTCTAATTTGTTTCCATCTTTTAATGTTACTTTAATCATAATTTTTCCTCCCTTTATTTGTGTCTTAAAGCTATTTGAACAAATAAAATAGCACTCTATAAATAGCTTTTTTCTATTTATAGGAGTGCTTTTATTACACGGTTCCATCCTATTTTTTACTTAATTGTAATAGATTGTAACGTATCTTACCACGTCTAGCTTGTTCACTAGAAACTTTGAAGAGTTAGTTTTCAAATGGCTTTTTCTTTAGCCGGCTTTCAGCCTATGACCAGCTTTCTCTTATAAGATAAGTTCCATTTTACTTTTCTCTTACTCGTTTTTGTCTTATGTTAATAGTTTAATTCTTTTTGTTAAAAAAGTCAATAGAAATTCTTTACTTTTTTGCTTTTTTATTGTATACTTTTTTTGTTCAATTTTGCTTCCATAGCTCAGTCGGTAGAGTGCTACCTTGGTAAGGTAGAGGTCACGGGTTCAATTCCCGTTGGAAGCTCCATTTTATTGTTTTATATTGCTTTAAAATTATAAATAAGAAAAGGGGCTGTAAAAAAAGTCCCTTTTCTATTTTTCTGGAATAAATAACAAATATGTTATATTTCCTTTTTCTTTTATTCCCCAACCTTTTTTTATATATTCTTCTTTTAATTCTTTTGCAACTTTATGGCCGCAAAAAATGGGAATTTTTACTTCAGATGGTTTTGGGAAATTTTCTACTTTAGTTCTTTCTAGATAATTTTTTACATTTCCTTCAATTACATCTTTTTGTTCTTGAATACTTAAAGTTTTCATCTTTAGTTTCCTTTGCCACGATACTTTCTCGTAGCTCCTTTCTACTTATGTTTTATATACTTTTCATATTATATCATCTTTTTGGTCTTTCGGCAAGTATTATGTTAATTCTAATAAAATTGAACTTATTATCTAGTGGCAATAACTTAAAGCCACCTTATAAGTGACTTTAATCAAACATGTTTTTTATAGCTTTTTTTCTAATTCTTTGTATAGCATTGTCAATTGATTTAACTGGCGAATCTAATTTTTCTGCTATTTTAACATAGCTTTCACCTTTTAAATATCTATCTAATACTTGTTTTTCGAATTTGCTTAAATTTTTATTTACTGCAGTTTCTACTTCATTGTAATATTCTTGTTTCATAATTGTTTCTAATGGATCTTCTATTGTGTTGCTATTAAATGTATCAATTAATTCAACACTATCATCTTCATTATTGTCATATGCTGCTGTGTTTAATGATAAGTATGAGTTAAGTGGTATGTGTTTTTGTCTATTTGAGCTCTTTATTGCTGTTATTAATTGTCTTTCTATGCATATATTTGCAAACGATTTAAATGAGTTTTGCTTTTCAGCGTCATAGCTTTTTATTGCTTTAAATAGTCCTATCATTCCTTCTTGTGCAATATCTTCTTTTTCTGCTCCTATCATAAAGTATTTGTTTACTTTTATATTTACAAGGTTTTTGTATTTTTCTAATATGTATGAAAGTGCTTCTTCATCACCTTGTTTTATTTGCTCTATAATTTGTTCATCTGCTAAGTTTTGATATTTACTTGTTGCGAAGAAAACATCGTTTTGTTTCATCTGTCAAAATACCTCCAAATGTGCTTTTTTTGTATTATATCCGTCATTTTGACTAATGTCAAGCAATTTGTTGGGAATTGTGTAAATTCTACTTTATATTAAAGGTTTAGAGGTACTTCGAAGCTAGATTGTTGTGCTGTTCCATCAGCATCATAACATGTAATACTTCCATCCTGTCTAATTACATAAGATAGTCTGTTTTGGGAATCATAAGATGTACTCCAATTTGAATTATTTTTTCCATCTTCTCCAACTAATGTGTATATATGATTATCTTTTCCATAAAATTTTATTATTCCATTTTCTATTCTTAATCCATAGCCTTCGTTTATGTTATCACTGCTTATTATATCTCCATTTAAATTGACCGTTATTTTATATCCATCAAGTGCTGTCTCTACATCTCCATTATTTTTTTGTTTCATATTATTAGCATTTAGTCTATATGAATCAATTAGTTTTTTCTCAAAATTTATTATATTAAAGGTTCCATTTTCGTTTACACAATTTAAAATTACTATATCTATTTTTTCCTTTGCTGTTAATTCATTTTTGCTATTTTTCGCATTTACTGTCTGCTTTAGAATTCCGTTATCTCCTGTTAGCATTGCAACTGAAACCCCTGCTAAAATCAATAAAACCACAATTGTAATTACTAATGCAATTAATGTTATTCCCTTTTCTTCTTTTGTCACTTTCATTTTTCTTCCCCTATTCCATCCTAAAGTATTTAACTTTAAGACTTGAAATTTAAAGTTATTATAGCAATAAAATGTTTAGAAATCAACCTAAAGACGTTAAAAATCTTGAATTAAGAAGAGCTCATCATATTAGAATTTAACATATCAAACAATATGTAAATTATACAAGTCACTTTAATAAAAAGCTAAAACCACCTAAAATTGTTAGTCTATTTTTTAACAATTTAGCTGGTTTATTTTTTATAATATAATTTCTTATATCGTCCAGTTAAAATTGGAAGGTATAAAAAATTTCCTTATTAACGTACTAGAGTTCGTTAATATTATATAATTCTTGATTTACTATATTTTCATAGTATTCTATTATTCTAATATTAGTTTTCACAGAGCGCAGTTCTACTCTACATAAAGTGCAGGGCGGAAAGTATAGGTGCTATATCCACTGCCAAGATCACTAACGCGATGACTAGCTGTGCGGTAGCTACGGCTACCATAGCTGTAATCGCCCCCTCGATTGGTGAAAGGTTTGCTAGTGTTATTTTTTTCAGCTACATATTCCACGCAATTTCCTTCAAGATCATATATGTTTTGCACTTTATCTGCTGTATTCTTTCCTGCTTCTGTTTCACTTCCTGTATGTCTAATTGAAGTATATGTTCTTACATCATAAGTATTTTCATTTCCATCTGTTTTTCCATCTACAAATTGCATTACCATGTCCCATTGTATTCCTGAACACATTGCACTTTTTACGTATTGACTACTATCTCCATACATTGTTTTTCCTATAGATTTAAATTCTTCTTGAGTTTTATCTGTATATACAGTTACATTTTGTTTGCTTATTACATTTGAACCATCTTTTCCTGCTTCATATCTTGCTATATAAAATCCATTATACTTTAGTACTGCTGTTCTTTCTGCTGTTTCATTGTTTGTTGCATCATCTGTTGTTGGTTGGATATCTGTTGGCAAATATCCTGTATCTGTAAATGTTGAATTGTCTGGCGTTATATCCATATAACTAGAGTAATAACTTGGATAAGTAAAATTTCTTTGATATACTGTTTCATTTGCTACTGGTATCCATACGAATTGGTTATATAATGTTTGTACATTATATGCTCCATCATCATTTTTAGTTGTCCAATTAACACTTGAAATCTCTTTTTCTGGTATATCATAAATAACTAAGCCATTTGCTATATTTTGTTCTTCTTCTATTTTAGATACTGTAAATCCTGCTGGTACTGTCGCTGTGTCTCCATTGTTATCTACATAATTATTCTTTTCTGTCTTAGATACAACTGTTCCTGGTTGCACACTTGCTGATGGTGGTGTTGTTCCATCGCCTTTACTTGGCTCTCCTACTTCACCTGATCCTTTATCTACTGGTACATCATATCCATCTACTGTCACAATTAATGAATTTCCACTTTCGCTTATACGACTTCCTTTGATATTATTTTTTACATTTTCCTTGAATGTACCTTCATTAAATTTCCCATCTTTGTCTATACTTCCTAATGCCTCTACTTGTACCTTTTCCTTTGCTGCTGCACTATTATTATTTTCCTTTGCCTGATTTGCTTGTGTTAATATACCATTATTTCCTGTTAATGTTGCTATACTTACTCCTGCAAGTATTAAAAGCACAATAATTGTTATCACTAATGCGATTAATGTAATACCTGTTTGTTTTTTCACTATATCTTTTTCTTTGTTTACCTTATTGTTTTTTACTATTCTTTGCATAAAAAACTTCTCCCTTCTTTAGTTTATTCTTTGCTTTTGTTTTAATTATTTCCATTTTTATATAAAAGTATCCTTTAGAATTTCAAACTATATACAGGTATTAACTTTTCAAAGTTCTGTTTCTACTTTTATATCAAAAATAGTTATAATTTAACTATATTATATAGATAAAAAATTTCATAGTCAATACATTTCTCAAAAAAATAGGAGTGATTTTTTATCCTGCTTAAAGCTTGTATTTTTTTGTTTTCAACTAAACTAAAGTAATAACAATACTATTTATTTGCAATATGTATATTTTCAATTTGGCTATTCATTTCTCTAGAAATAATATTTTGAATTTGAGCAACATCTTCTTTAGCAAGTTCATCTTTTTTTACAATAATACTAACACTATCTCCATTAACAAAAATAACACAATCATCAAATCCTTTAGTTTGAATCAAATTTTCGCAAATCATAATACTATTTTTAGTATCATTTATTTTTTTAATTTCTGTTGTGGCTGATTGTTTTTGTACTTCTTCAGCATTTGTACTATTTAAAACTTTTTCATATGTTTCAAGCATTTGAGAATACATAGTTTCTCTTTCTAGTTTTGATTTTGAAAAATAGTCATCTTTGCTATTTTTTACTGAATCAGTACTTGTTTCTACTTCATTAGTTTGTGTTTCATTTGTAGTAGTGTCATTATTGGTTGTGTTATTTTCCGCTTCTGCTGTAGTTTCTTGTGCTTGTGTATTACTTTCAACTACATCATTACTATTCACTAAAGTCGCATCACCTATATCCGCCAATTTGCTATCATCTTTTGATTCTATATTCATGCTTGTTTCTACAGAGTTATTGCTATCATTTGTACTGTAATTCAAATATCCAGCAGTCATAAGCATTATTGCTATTACATATATAACTATTTGGTTTTTCTTTAATATTTTCATCTTAAAAATCCATCCTTTCTAATTCATCTCAAATACTTGTATTTTATGTGTTGCTAATCCTGTTACCGCTTCTACTGCTTGAATTATATTAGTTTTAGTTTCTGCATTATTTGCCCCTTTTGCAGTTATTATTGCACCTTCTATTTTTGGTTGAACAACCTTTTTAGTTATTGGAGTTTTTTCTCCATTATCTTCTTTATATATTATGTCTTTTTGTGTATCTGTTTCTTCAATTTTTCTTGTGCCACCTGATGTATCTGTTTCTTCTGTACTACTAGTCTTAGAGTTTTCATTGTACATTGCTACTACTTCAGCAGACTCTTGATAATTTATGCATACTTGTACTTCCCCTACGCCCTGTATTTTAGACAGTATTTTTTCCAGTTTAGTTTCTAGTTCATTTTGAGTATTACTACTTTGAATGTCACTTGTTCCAGATAATGTATTCTGACTTTCTGCTAACTTTTTATTATCTATATTTGTTTCTTGGTTATTTGTTTTCTTATTTCCATTCCATATAACATTTATTACAACTATTGTGATTATTAGAACAACTATAAAAAATACTAAATTTTCAATTTTTTTCTTATTATTGCCTTCCGGATTCTCTTCCTGCTTTATAATGCTTTTTAATTTATTTCCAAACATTTTTTATTCACCTCGTATTCTTCTATTAAAAATTTTTTAATATCTTCCAGCTCTGTTTTTGATATTTTAGATGAATTTTTTGTTTCTTTTTCTTTTGCTTTCCCTATATCTACTTTTTTTATCTGCTGTATACCTGTTACTATTTTATTTTCTACACTGTTTTCTTCTGATTGCTTTGCTACCTTTTTTTCTACTTTGATTTTTATATTACTTATTTTCGTTTCATCTTTATTGTTTTCGTTTTCATCTATTTTAGCTGTAACTTTACATTCTGATAGTTCATATCCCTTTTCTTTTAGCTTTTTTGTTATATCTTTTTCAAGTTCATCTTCATATAATGTTTCTATTCTCTTATTCATACTTGTTTGGTCTACACTTGTACTTGTGTTTACTGTGTAATCGTTTAAATTCAAATTTCCCAAGTTTAATTTATCTTTGTTCTTTACCAATGGAGATATAATATTAAAAATTATATATATTCCAAGTACCATTTTTATATATTTTTTTGTTTTGTTGTTTGGCAATATCATTTCTATTATTGAAACTATTACAATTGCAACGCCAAGCCCTTTGACCCATGTACTTATAAATTCTATCATTTTTACCTACCTATACATTATTACATTGTTCGATATTTTCAAAACTAAAGTAATTCCAATTATTAGCATAAATGATAATGAGCATAAAATCCCTAAAAATATTTTGAATATATCTCCTATTTGTTCTAACAAGCTTATTATTTTGCCATCAGCTATTGGTTGAATTACTGCTGCAAGTAGCTTATATGAAACTGTTAATATTGCAAGTTTTATCACAGGGCTTATACAAATTCCTAGTACAATTATTACTCCAACTATTCCTATTGCATTTTTTAATACTATTCCACAACCGTAGAACTGTATCTACTGCATCGCCTAATATTTTGCCTACTACTGGAATTGCAGAACTAACTACTGTTTTCGCAGTTTTTGCTGTTATTCCATCTACACTGCTAGCCAATGTGCCTTCTAAAGAAACAACACCTACAAATATTGTTAATATAATTCCTAAAAACCATGTTGTTCCTGATTTTAAGAATGATGATAACTTGTCTATTTGAACTTTATCTGATATTTTAGATATTATTACTAAACTTGTTAAAACTAATACCAATGGTATTATTATTGTTTGAATTATATTTCCTACAAAATTTACTAGAAATAATATTAATGGTTCTACAATACTACTTGTTGTTAAGCTTCCTGTATATGTTATAAGTGCTATTAAAAGAGGCACTAGAAGATTCATAAAACCAACCAAATTACTAGAAGTGTCTTGAACTAATTTTATTATTTCAGTAAAATTTGTCATTATTATTGTTACAATTAATATGTATTGCACATAATATATAAGTTTGGCTATTCCATCATTTTCTAAGCTATCACTTATGGACTTTAAAATTGTATGTATTATTATAATTGCCAAAATGCTAATTATACTTTTTATGTTTTGAGTAACTTCGCCACCTATTAAATTAAGTACTTTTTTTAGTATTGTTGAATTATCAATTTCTCCTTTTATGGCATTATTAAGTATTTGGCTTGTGTCTATACCTTCAAAAAAATCACTTTGCTCATATTGTTTTGAACTTTGTAAAAAATCACTTATCTTGAATTGTTCTTGCTGATTTGATAATTCTTCGTTTTGTTCTTCTGCATAACTAACATTTTGATTTAATATTGTAATTATAATTACCATAAATATTATTAAAATTTTGTTTGCATTTTTCATTTGTTTTACCTTTCCTTATGGCAAGATATTTATAATTATTTCTAGTAGGCTAGATATAATTGGAATTGACATTGATATTATAATAATTTTTGTTCCCATTTCAATTTTGCTTGCTATTGCTGTTTCTCCTGAGTCTTTACATACACTTACTGCAAATTCGGATAAAAATGCTATTCCTGTAATTTTTATTAGTAATGCCAAAAAGGTGCTGTTTATTGATGTTTTGTTTGCAAGTGTTTGTAATAAATTGATTATTCCTGATAACCTATCCATTACAAGTACTAATATTAGTACTCCTGTTAATAGACTTATATATATTGCAAATTCTGGTCTATATTGTTTTAGTAAGATTATTATTATTAGAGCTATTAGCGCAATTCCAATAATTTTTACGACTTCCATTTTTATCCCACCTCTTTTTATTTCATTGATTTCCTAACTTAACAATATATTTTATACTGTAGCAATTTTCCTAATGTTAATAAATCATTTATTCTGTGCAATAATATATTTTTTATGCAGTGACAATTCGGGGGACCGACTTTTATACTGTCTGTTATGTAATTACAGACAGTTAAAAGGTGGGAGTCACAAATAAAAAATATATTGATTGCATTATAAAGTTTTAAAATTTAAAGCTATAAATTAAATATTGTACGAACAGTATCAAATAATCCACTTATTTCCTTTATTACCATTGTCAAAACTATAACCAAACCAGCCAGAGTTGTCATCATTGCTTGATCTTCCCTTCCAGCTCTTACTAAAACTTGATGTAATACTGCAACTAATATTCCGATTGCTGCTATTTTAAATAACAAATTAATATCCATTTTTAATCCATTCCTTTCTCAAAATTTTAAAATAATACAATTACAATTGCTAGTCCCATTATTGTTCCTAATCTTGTATATAATCTTTCATTACTTTGTTTTTCTCTTTTAGCTGTTTCAATATTGTCTTGTAAAAATTTCTCTGTTATTTCTATTTGACTAATTTGTCCATCTACATCTGTTAATCCTAATAGTTTTGACATTGTTTTTAGTACTTTTTTGTCTTCCTTTTTCAAGTTATTTTCTGATTCTTCTATTGCTTCTTCCCATGCTTGTGATACGGATTTTTCGTTCATTTTTTCTTTTGCATTTTTAAAGATATTCTCTATATTTTTGCTTGAGTTTTCAGAAATTTCTTCAAATATTTCTGGTATTGGTTCATATGTAAATTTTATTTTATTTTTTATTATATTTAAAATGTTTTCTATTTCCTCTAATTCTTCTAACCTATATACATATTTTTTTGCTAGAAATTTTCCTATTAAACTAGATGCTATCAAAATACAAAATAGCATAAAATACTTTATTATTTGCATATTAAAATACCTTGTCCCTTCTTTTGATATTTTATTATATGCAACTTATTTTTTATTTAGAACTTATTTTAAGATTTTCCTAAAAATATTATTTTTTCTATTTGTTTTGTTTCCAAAAGTCTATTTATTTGCACATTGTTTTTTATGTCTTCCATGTTTTTCCCATGCATTGTAAATATGCCTTTTACTCCTGCAAGCATAGCTTCTCCGAATTGCTTCTATATCTTCTTTTGAGCCAATTTCATCACAAGCAATTACTTCTGGTGCCATTGTTCTTATTAATATCTTCATTCCTTGAGATTTTGATATATTTTCAATAACATCTGTTCTTATTCCTATATCATTTTGCGGTATTCCTTGATACATAGCTGCTATTTCTCCTCTTTCATCTACAAGTCCACATGTCTTTCCATAAAAATTTGCTTTTGGAATTCCATTACTTATATTTCTTATTATGTCTCTTAGCATTGTTGTTTTTCCGTATCCGGGTGGAGATACTAATAGAGTTGTAAATATTGAATTATTAGGTATATCCACTATTTCTTTTAAAATATTTTTGCTACAGCCTATAATCTCTCTTGCTATTCTAAAGTTTATACTTGCTATATATTTTAAGTTTATTATTTTACCGTTTTCTATTACTGCTGTTCCAGTTATTCCAACTCTATGACCACCTCTTACTGTTATAAATCCTTCACACATTTGATTTTTATAGGCATATATAGAGTTATTACATAGTTTTTCTACTATTTGCAAAATCTCACTACTTGTTACTTTATATTCTATTAATATATCTACATTTCTGAGCCTTAAGATTATGGGCCTATTAGCTCTTATCCTAATTTCTCTTAATTCTGTTTCCACCATTTCATTTTGATTTATTGCTTCATTTATCAAATTGTATATGTTTGCCGGAAAATATTTTAGAACTTCTTTTATTTCTTTCATAAGCTTTCCTTTCTACTTTTTAACATACTAAATATGTCTTTTAAGCGCAAAAAATGCCGCCTTTAAGGTTGTTTCCTTTGCGACATTTTTTTCTACTATTATTTTTATATTTTATTTTTCATTTATAACAGCTCTATAAATTACTCCTGTATCTTGGTCTTTTTCAAATTCTACTCTATAATATTTATCAACTGCTACATCACTTTTTATAAATGTTATATTTTGTTGATTTACATCATATTCTTCGCCATTATAATTAATTTCTTTTATTTCATATTTTGATTTAGTTGTGTCTTGCTCATCATCGCTTCCATCATCTTCATCTGATGAACTATTTATTCCATTATTTGTTGATATTGTTGTTATTAAGCCTTTTACAGTTGTTCCTTGGAGGTTTGTACTTGCATACATTTCAAATTTTTGATTAAAATTATTTATTGTTTCTTCATCGCCTTGACCATCTTGTGACATTGGAAGTGTTTCTGCTAATGATGGAAACATTTTTGTTATTGGATTCTCTTCTACTCCTAGTTCTTCCATTTGTTTTTTGTTTGTTTGCTCAATTCTTGCAAATACTGCTTGCATAAATGTAGCTACTTTTTCTTCATCATAATCTGCTAGTTTCATACTATTGCTATTTGAAAAATCTTCTATTTCTATGCCTTCACCAAAACTAACATTATTGTCTATTTTATAGTCATATGTTATTTCTTCGTTTGCAAGTTCAATTTCATAACTTTCTGATACTTTTTGTTTTTCTTTTAATCCTTCATATTTTGCTATAACTGATATTTTAGAAATCGCCTCTTGGTTATTGTTTTGCAATACTTCAAAATTAATATTATATTGTGCTATATTATTATTTTCTGTTTTTGCAATTTCTAGTTTGATTTCATTGGTTTCTATTGTAATATTGTCTACTTTACCTTTTGATACAAATAGTGTTATTTCTAATTTTTCATTTTCTAAATCTTGATTGCTGATGTTTTTTATTGCTCTATCAATAGTATTTGATGTTATTTTAGCTGAATTTTTTTGTTCTTTTAGATACTCATTTAACTTGTCTAATGTTGTTTGGTCATTTTTTAATGTTTCTAGTAGTTTTATCTCAATATTTTTTATGTCATCACCTGTTAATTGTAATTTGTATCCTTTTTTATTAGAGTCTGTTATTTTAGAAAATTTATCTGTAGTTAAATTTTCTGTTAATACTTGCATATATGTATTTATTATTTGGTCTTTTTCAGTTTCAGATAAGTTTAACTGTGTTATTTTTTCTAAACTATTTATATCTGTTTCAATTTCTTGTATTTCGCTACTGTTTGCTAAATTACTAGTATTTTCAGTGTCTAACACAATGTATTTGTTTCCTACATAATCTGTTTGTAAGCCAGTTTCATTGTCTATTTTTCTATAATTTACTGGAAACTTCACAGAGTCTGAATAATTTAAGCTTACATTTTGTTCTGATTTTGAATTTGTTTTATCAACTTTGCCTGTAAAACTCGCATTAAATTTATTCACATTGTCAAATTCACTTTGCCCACTTTTTGCTGTTACATTTGGCTTAAATTCTGCTTCATTTGTATATGCATTTGTTTTCTTTTTTTCTATGTATTGGCTTAAATTTTCATTTATTAAGCCTTGCTTTTTATCTGCCAATTTACTTGCATATTTAAAAAATATGTCTTTGTCACTTCTAAATAAGTCTGCGACTAAATATGCATATACTCCACCTGCTACTAGTATTATAAGTAAAACTAATATTATTAATATCATCAATATTTTGGTATTTTTCTTTTGCTTCATAACTAATCCCATTCCCTTTCCAAGGCACAAATAAAATTATTCTTCCCAGTTGTGATATATGTTTGCTACATCATCTAGTTCTTCTAGGCGTTCTATTAATCTTTCCATTTTTTCTACGCCTTTTTCATCTAATTTTACTGTTGTTGTTGGTACCATTTGTACTTCTGCCTCTAAAAAGCTTAATCCTGCTTCTTCTAATTTTTCACTAACTGTAGAAAAATCAGCTGGGTCTGTTGTTATTTCATATACTTCTTCAGATGATTCAAAATCTTCTGCTCCACTTTCTAGTGCTAACATCATTAATTCTTCTTCATCCATGTTTGCTGTTTCTTTTTCGATTATAATTACACCTTTTTTGTTAAACATGTATGATACGCAACCTGTTGTTCCTAAGTTTCCTCCAGCTTTGTCAAATACATGTCTTACATCTGCTGCTGTTCTATTTTTGTTATCTGTTGATGCTTCAACGATTACTGCAACTCCATTTGGTCCATATCCTTCATATGTTATTTCTTCATAGTTTTCGTTACTGCTTGATGCTTTTTTTATTGCGTTGTTTATTGTGTCATTTGGCATGTTTGCTGCTTTACATTTTGCTATAACATTTTTTAGTTTAGAGTTTCCTGCTGGATCTGGTCCACCTTCTTTTACTGCTATTAGTAATTCTCTTCCTAATTTTGTAAATATTTTTCCTCTTGCTGCATCTGCTTTCCCTTTCTTTGCTTGTATGTTGTGCCACTTTGAGTGTCCTGACATGATTAATTCCTCCTTCATTTTTTTATATTGTATTTTGGTTTAGTTTTCTAAAATTCATTTTATATTGTAACATACTTTTTCTGTTTTGTGTAGACTTTTTAACTATTTTTTACAGTTAAGGAATTATCTTCATTTGTTTTTTAATCTTAAAGCATTTAAAATTACTGTGAAACTACTAAACACCATTGCTAAGCTGGCAATCATAGGATTTATAGAAATTCCAATTGGCTTTAATATTCCAACAGCAACAGGAATCATCAAGCAATTATAGAAAAATGCCCAAAATAGGTTTTGTTTTATGTTTTTAATTGTTTTCTCACTAATTTTAATTAGTTTTAATATTGAATCCAAATCATTTTTAGTTAAAATAACATCACTTGAGTCCATTGCAATGTCAGTTCCGCTTTTCACACTGACACCAATGTCGGCATTTGTTAGTGCTGGGCTATCATTAATTCCATCACCACACATCATAACTTTATTTCCATTTTCTTTTAGTTGCTTTACCGTTTCTGATTTTTGAGATGGTAGAACATTTGAAATTACTTTATCTATTCCTAGTTCTTTGCCTATCTTTTCTGCTGTCTCTTTGTTATCACCTGTTAACATTATAGTTTCAATATTACGTTTTTTTAAGTTTCCTATAGCATCTTTGGCATTTTTTCTTACAATGTCATTTACTCCTATTAATGCTAGAATTTCTTTTTCATTTGCAACATAAATAATACTGTTGCCATTATTAGCTAAAACTTTTTCATCTTCTAAATGCTTATTTTCAATAGAAAATTTTTCTATTATTTTTCTATTTCCTAATATTATTTTTTTATTATCAATTTCTCCAGTTAATCCATATCCTGCAATATTTTCAATATTTTTTGCTTCTAGTTTTGCAATTTTATTTTCTTGCATATACTCTGCAAATGATTTTCCTATTGGATGTGTTGATGTTTCTTCAATACTTCCTGCAATTTTAATTAATTCTTTTTCTGATAAATTGCTATAATTGTATATTTGTGAAATTCTTAGTTTTCCATATGTTAATGTTCCTGTTTTATCAAATACTACAGTGTTGATTTTTGAGGCGTTTTCCAATATTTCACTTTTCTTTACCAATATTCCATTGCTTGCACATATTCCTTCACTTATAACTATTGCAAGTGGTGTAGCTAAACCTAAACTACATGGGCATGCAACTACTAATACTGTAACAAATGTGCTTAATGCTGTTCCAAAATCATATCCTAAAATTAAATATGCAATAAAACTTATTATAGCTATTATAATTACTACTGGAACAAAATACCCAGAGATTTGGTCAGCAATTTTAGCTATTGGAGCTTTTGTGTTACTTGCTTCAACAACCAATTTTACTATTTCTGATACTGTTGATTCTTTTCCAATTTTCTCGGCTTTGTATTTTATAAATCCATCATAGTTCAAACTTCCAGCAATTACTTTATCTCCAACATTTTTAGTTGCAGGTTTGCTTTCTCCTGTAATAAATGATTCATCTAGATGCGTTCTTCCTTCTATTATTTCACCATCTACCGCAATTTTGTCTCCTGCTTTTGAAATTACAATATCTCCCTTTTTTATTTCATCAAGGGTTACTTCTTTTTGTTTTCCATCAACTTCAATTACTGCTTTATTTGGAGTGATTTCAACTAATTTTTTTATTGCGTCTTTTGTTTTATCTTTACTTATTCCATCAATATATCTTCCAAGTTTAACAAAGTAAATAACTATTGCTGTAGATTCAAAATATAAACTCATTGTGTAATGCATATGACCTTTTATTATCATATACATTCCATATAAGCTATATATAAAACTGCTTATAACGCCTATTGCAACAAGTGTATCCATATTTGGTATTTTGTGAATCAAATTTTTGTATCCATTTTTTAGTATATCATATCCATATCCGAAAAAAGCTATTGTTAAAACTAACAAGCTAACTGCATAATTTATAGGGTTATATTCTGCATTTAAAAAATTTATAGTTGGTAGTCCAATCATGTGTCCCATAGATATATACATAGTAATTATTGCTAATATTGTGAAAATTATAAATTTTCTTTTTTCTTTTTTATTATTTTTTTCTATATCAAATTTTTTAAATAATCCTAAACTTTTAAATCCTGCTTGTTTTACATACTTTTCTATTTTTTCTTGATTTAGAATCTGCTCATCATATGTTATTGTAGCATTTGCCATTACAAGGTTTACATTTGCTTCGTAAATTCCATTTTGTTTATTTAGGTATTTTTCTAATCCATTTGAGCATGCACTACAAGTCATTCCATCAATTGCTAATATTGTACTTTTCATATTATTATTCCTCTACAATTTCAAACCCAAGGTCTACTATTCTTTCTTTAATTTGAACCATATCTAAATCTTTTTCTGCTTTTATTGTTACTATTCCAGTATTATGATTTGCTTCTACGCTTTCTACTCCTTCAATTGTTGATAATGCTGTTTTAACTCTGTTTTCACAACCTCCACAAACCATTCCATTTATTTTTATTTCTAATTCTTTCATTTTACATCTTCCTTTCTTTTATTTATTAAATTTTTTGAATAGATTTACTAGTTCATCTATTATTTCTAAATTGCACTATAATTTTTTATAACCAATTTCCAACTTTTTTAATATATATCTTCTTTACAATCTGAACCAAAATTACATATAAAATAGCCAATCCAGCTACTATTAAGTAATATAATGGTGGCATTATTTCAAAATGGAATGATTCAATATTGTGCAATAATATTGGTGCAAGTATCGTTCCTATTATTGTTACCATTGTTAAACAAGTTAATATAGGATTTGCCTTTGATTGTACAAAAGGTACTTTTGCAGTACGAACAAAATGAATTATTAATGTTTCACTTATTAGGCATTCTACAAACCATGCTGTTTGGAAATAACTTTCACTTACATTTCCATTATATCCTAATATAAACCAAAACGCTAAAAAGGCTAAAACATCTATTATTGAACTTACTGGTCCCATTACATTCATAAATGTTCCTAATCCTTTAGTATCCCATTTTCTTGGTCTCATCAAAAATTCTTCATCTACATTATCATATGGTATTCCTATTTGAGAAAAATCATATAAAAAGTCTTGAATTAACATTTGAATTGGCAATAATGGTAAAAATGGTAAGAAAATACTTGCAATAAATATACTAAATACATCTCCAAAGTCTGAGCTTAAAGCCATTTTCATATATTTTATAATATTTCCATATACTTTTCTTCCTTCTATTACGCCATTAAATATTACTGTTAAACTTTTTTCTAGCAATATAATATCACTTGCTTCTTTAGCAATGTCTGTAGCTGTGTTTACACATATTCCAACATCAGCATTATGTAATGATGGTGCATCATTTACTCCATCTCCCATATATCCTACTACATGTCCATTTTTTCTAAGTATTTTTATTATTCTTTCTTTTTGTAAAGGATTCATTCTAGCAAATACATTTACTTTTTCAACCTTTTTAGCAAGTTCATCATCTGTCATTTTATCAATATCTGTACCTAATAGTATTTCTGAATTTTCTATTCCTACTAAGTTGCAAATATTTTCAGTGGCATATTGATTGTCTCCTGTTAAAATTTTTGTTGTTATTCCATATTCTTTCAATTTTTTTATTGTACTTTTTACTTCTTTTTTAGGTGGATCTAAAAATGCTACAAATCCTATAAATGTCATTTCTTTTTCATCATCGCCATTAAATATGTCTTTACCTCTGTATTCTCTTTTTGATGCTAATGCAATTACCTGCATTCCTTGTTTTGAAAGTTTTTCGGCGTTTTCATTTATATTTTTTATCATTTCCTGAGTTAGTTCTTTATGTTCTCCATTTATCTTCACTTGATTGCAACTTTTTAATACCTCTTCAAGCGCTCCTTTAGTGATTATTCTGTAGTGATTATCATGTTTTACTACAACACTTACTTTTTTTCTAATATAATCAAATGGAATCTCATCAATTTTTTCATAGTCAATAACTTGTTCTTTTATCTTATGCTCAATTCCATATGCTATTACTGCTTTATCTACTAAATTTTTCATTCCAGTACTATAATAGCTGTTTAGAAATGCATATTCTAATATAGATAAATCTTCTTTTCCTTCAACATTTATATATTTTTGCAATACTATTTTGTCTAATGTTAATGTTCCAGTTTTATCAGTACATAAAACATCTATTGCTCCTAAGTTTTGAATTGCCTGCATATTTTTTACTAATGTTTTTTTCTTAGCAAGTGTTTTGGTTCCTTTAGTTAAGTTGACATTTACTATCATAGGTAACATTGTTGGAGTAATTCCAACAGCTACTGATAATGCAAATAGCACTGCTTCTAATACATCTTTTCTTATAAATGCATAAATAATAAATACTGCTATTGAAACTACAATCATGTATTTTATTAATAATTTTGTAATTCCATTCATACCTTTTTCAAAATTTGTTGTTTCTTTTTTATTGTCAATTTGTTTTCCCATACTTCCTAAATATGTAGAAAAACCTGTATTAATTACTATAGCTGTTGCATTTCCGCTTATTACACTTGTTCCCATTAAGCAAATATTTGAAAGCGAAAATATTTCATTTGAATTATTAAATTTGTCTGTTTTTTCAATTGGTGCACTTTCTCCTGTAAAAACAGATTGATTTAAAAATAAGTCTTTGTTCTCTAAAATCATTACATCAGCTGGGATAATTGAACCTGCATTTAAATGAATAATATCACCTTTTGCAACTTTTTCCGTTCTTATTGTTTGTTCTTTTCCATTCCTTACAACTGTTGCTGTTGAAAACATTTCACTTTTTAATTTTCTATTGAATTTATATGTTGAATAATTTTGCGCGAATTTTATCATGGCACTTACAAATCCAATTGCCAGAATGATAACTGTACCTAATGTGTCATCTCCAACAAATTCATTTATTATTGCTAAAACAACTAAAATTAGAATAAATTTATCTTTAAATGAGTTTATAAAAAAGTAAAACCATGAATGTTTATCATCTTTTACAACAATATTTTCTCCATCTTCTTTTAATTTTTGTTCTGCTTCTTTATTTGCCAATCCTTTTTCAACGTTTGTTTTAAATTCTTTTACTACTTCTTGTTTTTCTTTTTGCGCAATTGCTTTATATTTTTCTAGTATTTTTTCATCATTATTGTTTATTAGTTTTTTATTTTTCAATTTATTTTTTATAAAAAATAATCTAATCAATTTCTACTTATCTCCTTTCTAATTACCATCTACAAGTGTCATATAAGCATATCCACTCATTGTAGTGTTATCCGCAAATTCTTTTTTTGGTAAGTTGCTTTTTAGAATAGGTTCTTTATAATATGACAAATAAGTAACTAACCTATATAATCTAGTATTTTCTGAAAATTTGAAGATTATGTCTTTATTGTAATCCGAATCAGATTCTGAAACGTTTTCATTGTTATAATCAAATACGACATAATTTTGTTCTGAGGTCATCATTGTATTAATTGAATCCGGTGTAAAACAATTTAAATTGTAATCATCTATTACTGAGTAATACATTCTATCTTCTACAACTTCTAGTAAATGTTTGTAGTTTTCATCTTCTTTATCAAATACATAAAAAGCTCCTATTTTTGAAGATTTAAAATAAATTCTGTCTGGCTCTTTTTTGTATATATATGGATTGTATGTACTAAATTTTTGGTAATCATCTCCATAATCTGCTTCATCTTTTTCAATTTTTTCTTTTAATTGGTTTATTTCATTTTTTGACATTAATGCTGCTAAACTAGTTTGTTTTTCTTTTTCTTTTATTAGTTGCGCTTCATCCATTAATGTTTTTGTATAAAATCCCCCAGCAAAGCCTATTCCTATTAATACTATACTTAATATTATAAAAATAATTGTTGTTTTTCTTGTTTTTATTTTCACGTTAATATCTCTCCATTCTAATATTTGTCTTATTATTGTTAAATACAACTATTAAATTAAACTTTTGCATGTTTTTTCTCTCCCATAAACAAAATTATTTTATATTATTTCTATTTTAATTCCTAATACTCCATACTGTTTTTCTCTTTCTGGCGAATATATGTCATACATTGATTTTGTTTTTTCTAATATTTCTTCTTCATTAGAATATAATTTTCTAAATAATCTCTCAAATGTGTTTTCTCTATATAAATCAGTAACGTCTACCAATATTTTTTCTTGTAAATCTGGTAATTTAGAAAATTCTATTTTATCTCCTATCTTTATCATTTGTCTTTTTGGATCATATAATCTAAATTCAACTGTTTTAGTGCCATTTTTTATTCTTTCAAATGGGCTCTCATTTAACTTCATTTTATGTATCATATACTTTTCTCCTTTTTGTTTTTCTATAAATTATATTCCTTTTATAACTTTGCAAGGATTTCCAACTGCTACGCTGTTTGGTGGAATATCCTTATTTACCACACTTCCTGCGCCTATCACAACATTATCTCCAATAGTCACCCCTGGAAGTACACTAACATTTCCACCTATCCACACATTATTTCCTACTTTTATTGGTTTCGCATATTCCAACCCTTTATTTCTAATTTTATAATCTAAAGGGTGACCTGCTGTGTAAAAGCCACAATTAGGTGCTATAAAAACATTATCTCCAAACTCTACTTTTGCACCATCTAATATTGTGCAATTATGATTCATATAGAAATTTTCTCCAACAAAAATATTATAACCATAATCACACCAAAAGTTTTGCTCAACTATTATTTGTTCTCCTGTTTTTGCAAATAATTTCTTTATTATTTTATCTTTGTTTGCGAAATCTGATGGCTTTAAATTATTATACTCAAAGCAAATATCTTTGGCTTTATACCTATCTTCTATTAATTCTTTATCATAGTTAGCATCATACAATTCTCCTGCTAACATTTTATCTTTCTCTGACATAGTTTTTCTCCAATCATACTAAAAATAATATTTATTTTTCTTTAGAATTTAATAATTCTACTTTTAGCTTATCATATACTTTAGTTTCAAGTTGTGACTTTTCTTTTAGTTTTTCAAATTCTTCTTCCAAAAGTATAAACTCTATTCTTTAAATTCTCATAGGTTTTATTTCTTGCTAAAATAGTTATATTATTGCCTTTTTTTATACAATGTGCCAAGTTAGAGCCCAGCACACCAGCACCAATAATTAATATTCTCATATAAATCATACCTTTTTTAATTATAATTTTCCATTTATTTGCTATTTATAAAACATTTTACATACTTTTATATTTTTATTTTATTAAAAACGCTGCATATAATGGTACTGATTTTATATTATTTTCAAACCCAAAATTTTTACTAGAAATTCTTATAGAATATTTTGGATTATATTTTTACTTTGATGGTATATATATTTTCCAGCTAGTGTTAAAGTAAATGTTCTTTTTTCTCTAATTAATAATTTATATCCTAATTCACTTTCTAAGTTTTGTATTTGTTGTGATATTGCTGATTGTGATATATAGTTTTCTTCTGCCGCTTCTGTAAAATTCCCTTTTTCCACTATTGATACAAAGTACTTTAATTGTTTTAATAACATTAACTTCCACCTCTTTTTCTTTTTACTTTTATTTATATTTTATATCATAAAAGCAGATAATTATCAACTAATTATCTGCTCTAAAAATTGTAATTTTTTACTTACTTAAAGACTTTCTTTGCCAACTTTTCTTGTTACATTTTGGACATTTCATATATCGTGTAGTTCCAGAATGCATTGCAAAATATACTTGGCTATATTTTGGTACATATTTATGATGACATTTTTGACATTCATAATAGCCTGTTTCTGTTTCTATTTTTAATGCAAATGAAACACCTATTATTAAAAGAACAAATGCTAATATAAACAACACTATTTTAGCAATATTATTCTCCACTAAAAATGATGTAATAAAAATTAGTATTAAGAAAAATATTGTCGAACTAAATCCAATCACATTTTCATACATCATTAATTTTTTATTTTGCATTTCT
>USHX01000009.1 GCA_900554565.1 uncultured Clostridium sp. | reverse complement strand
GTAGAAACCCACAAACTAAAGAAGAAATCAAAATACCTGCATCAAAAGCTCCAGTTTTCAAAGCTGGTAAAGCATTAAAAGATTTAGTAAACAAAAAATAAGAGTTTTGTATAAATATATAAATATATGAATTCATAGAAAAGAAGCTAGAAATAGCTTCTTTTATTATGCAAATATAATTGACATAATTAAACAAAAAGAGTTATAATAAAGTATATTATATGCAGGAGGACTTTAACATGAAGGAAACAAAAGCAATGCTAGAAAAGTTTATTGAAGATTTTATGACAGATGTAGAAAATTACTATCTATTTACGGAAGAAGAAATCTTCGAACAAACAGGAGTAAGGGGAAGAAAAGGAATATTCTTACCACTATCAAAAGCAAAGTTTGAAAGAGTATGTGAATGCTTAGTGGAAATTAATGAAAAAGCAAATGGAAAATTTAAAATTTCTATAGCGGACAAAAAGGAAAGAATAATTCACATAAAAAATTTAAGTCCAGAAAAAGGTAGCTAATTAGCTATCTTTTTTTATTTAGGTATAGTAGAAAAAGAGAGATAAACATGTTATAATAAAAAAGGTGAAAAATATGTTTAATATAGAAGAAGAGCTAAAAAAATTACCTGGAAAACCAGGTGTTTATGTAATGAGAGATAAGAATGATACAATTATATATGTTGGAAAAGCAGTATCATTAAAAAATAGAGTAAGACAATATTTTAGAAAAACTGACAAAACAGAAAGAATAAAGAAAATGGTAAGTTTAATAGACCATTTTGAATATATCGTAGTCGATAATGAAGCAGAAGCACTTATATTAGAATGTAATTTAATAAAGAAAAACAGACCTAAATTCAATGTGCTTTTAAAAGATGATAAAACATATCCATACATAAAAATAGATTTAAAATCAGATTATCCAGGAGTATTTATAACAAGAAGAATAGTAAATGATGGCTCAAAATATTTTGGACCATATGCGAACCCAGGAAGTGCTAAAGAAATGGTAGATTTTATAAAACAAAAATATAAAATTAGACAATGTAGAACATTGAAAAAAAGAGAAAGACCATGTTTGAATTACCATATAAATAGATGCTTAGCACCATGTATGGGATATGTGACAAAAGAAGAATATAGAAAACAAATAGATGAAATAATAGATTTACTAGAAGGAAAAACAGATAAAATAATAAAAGAATTAAAAATAAAAATGCGGAGAAGCAGCAAGCAAAATGAATTATGAGGAAGCTGCAAGCATAAGAGATAGAATTCAAGCAATAGAAAGAGTATCAGCAAAACAAAAAGTGTCTAACATATCTGAAAATAATATAGATGTGATAGGAATTGCAAAATCAGAATTGCAAGTTTGTATAGAAATATTTTTCGTGCGTGGCAGCAAGATGATTGGAAGAGAACATTACTTTTATACAGACTTAGAAGGTATGGACGATAAGGAAATAACATCAGGATTTATAAAACAATACTATTTAGACAATCCCAATATTCCAAATAAAATAATGGTAAGAGAAGAAATAGATGATAAAGAAGCGGTAGAAAACTGGTTATCCACAATGTTAGGCAAAAAAGTGGAAATAAAAAGCCCTAAAAAAGGCGAAAAACTACGCTTTGTAGAGATGGCAGAATTAAATAGTAAAGTAACATTAGATAATAAAGAAAAAGACAAAAGTGAAATTTTATTAGAACTAAAAGAAGTTTTAAATTTAGAAAAATTGCCTAGAAAAATAGAAACATATGATATTTCAAATATTTCTGGAGAATATGTGGTTGCAGGAATGTGTGTAATGCAAGATGGAGTAATAAAGAAAAACTTATCAAGAAGGTTTAAAATAAAAACAGTAGTAGGGCAAGATGACCCTAAATGCATGGAAGAAGTTATAACAAGAAGATTAAAACACTCAATAGAAAATCCAAAAGGTGGGTTTGGGAAATTACCAGATGCTATTTTTGCAGATGGAGGAATAACACAAATAAGAGCTACAAAAAATGCAATTGCCAAATATAATTTAGATATTCCTGTATTTGGAATGGTAAAAAATGATAAGCATCAAACAAGAGCTTTGATGGATGAAAATAGAAATGAATTAGAAATATCTCAAAATTTGATGAATTTAATAACGAGATTCCAAGATACTGTCCATGACACAGCTATAACATATCATAGAAAATTAAGAGATAAGCAAATAACAAAATCACAGTTAGATGAAATAGATGGAATAGGAGAAGTTAAGAAAAAAGCATTACTTAAAGAATTTGGAAGTGTGAAAAAAATAAAAGAAGCCTCAATAGAAGATTTAATGAAAGTAAAAGGAATTAATAAGGAATTGGCACAAAAACTAAAAAATATGTAAAAAATCAGGTATACTAAAAATAGTATACCTGATTTTTTATTTTTTTTCATCTTCGAAATATTCAGAATCTTTCTTCTTCTTTGGAAGATGAACACCATTACATGCAAGATAAGTAATAACACTTCCTGCAAAATAACAGTATATCCATGAAATAGGAATGCGTGTAATAACTTTCACTATTTCATCTTTATTATTAATAATTAAAAAAACAACTACTAACAATAAAGTAAAAACTACAAATCTCATCAATTTTTTCATATTATATGTCCTCCTGTAAAAAGTTAATTGATAAAATTTTAGAAGATTATTCTTCTACTACATTACTTATTATACACTAATATGGCACCGAAGTCAACATAATTTAGGAATTGCACCTAATATATAAAATAAAAATCGAAGCTTAAAGAAAATTGAATTTGAAATTTTTAATAAAAATATAAAATTTAGTAATAAAAGACATATGGCATGAATATAATATACAAAGCAAAAAGGACAAGCAAAATAAAAAGGGGGATTTTTTATGGAATATGCAAAAGATGATATGTTTGAAGTTAGGTACAATACAAAACTAGATAGGCTAGTAATAAAAAAGGAAAGGATGAGAAGTAAAGTTTGGAGAAAAATAAAAAAACATAAACTACTAAGCATAACAGTAAGTAGTTTTATACTATTTTCAATTGTAAATTTTATAATGATATACAATTTTATGAAAATTTTGCAAAATATATAAAAATATGGTAAAATATTACTATTCTAAGAAGAGGGAGGATAGTAATATTTTTTATATTACTACATAAAAAATGATATTAGCAAATGAATGGAAAGAATATAAAATATTAGACATGGCAAATGGCCAAAAATTAGAAAGATGGGGAGATGTAGTTTTATCTAGACCAGATCCACAAATAATTTGGAAAAATAAGAGCTTTCCAAACAAATGGAAAGAAATAAATGCAACATACCATAGAAGTAAAACAGGTGGTGGTTCATGGGAATTTAATAAAAAAGTTCCAAGTAGATGGCAAATTCATTATAAAAATTTAACATTTAATATAAAACCAATGGGATTTAAACATACAGGTTTATTCCCAGAACAAGCAGTTAACTGGGACTGGATGATAAATAAAATAAAATCAGAGAAAAGAGAAATAAAAGTGTTAAATTTATTTGCATATACAGGTGGAGCAACAGTTGCATGTTTATCAGCAGGAGCATCAGTATGTCATGTAGATAGTTCAAAAGGAATGACAACATGGGCAAAAGAAAATGTAGAATCATCAGGATTACGTGAAAGACCAGTAAGATTTATAGTAGATGATGTTGTAAAATTTGTAAATAGAGAAATTAGGCGTGGAAATAAATATGATGCAATAATAATGGACCCACCATCATATGGAAGAGGTGCAAAAGGAGAAGTATGGCAATTTGAAGATAACATATATGATTTAGTAGAACTATGTACAAAAGTATTATCTGACAATCCATTATTTTTCTTAATAAATTCATATACAACAGGAATATCAAGTACAGTGTTAAAAAATATATTATGTCTAACAGTAGGAAAAGAACATAAAGGAAAAATAGACTGTGGAGAAATTGGTATACCAATGGAAAAATCAGAGTTAGTTTTACCATGTGGAATTTATGGCAGATGGGAGAAATAGAATATGGGAAAATTTAAAATTCTATATGAAGATAATCATATAATTGTTGTAGAAAAAAAGCCCAATATTCCATCACAATCAGATAAAACAGGTGATGTTGATATGCTAACACTTGTGAAAGACTATATAAAAGAAAAATATAAAAAACCAGGAAATGTATACTTAGGTTTAGTACACAGACTAGATAGACCTGTTGGTGGAATAATGATTTTTGCTAAAACTTCAAAAGCAGCTTCAAGGCTTAGCAACCAAGTAAGAGAAAAAATATTTAAGAAAAAATATTTAGCAGTTGTAGATGGAAAATTTGAAAAAAATCAAGGAACATTAGAAGATTATTTATATAAAGATGAAAGACACAATATGAGTAAAGTGGTAAAGAAAGAAAAGAAAAATTCAAAACTGGCTAAATTAGATTATAAAGTTTTAAAATATAATCAGGTAAAAGATTTGAGTTTAGTAGAAATCAACTTACATACTGGAAGACATCATCAAATAAGAGTGCAACTTTCAAATTTTGGACATAGTATATTTGGTGACCAAAAATATGGAACAAGAGGCAAGGGAAAACAAATAGCTCTTTGGGCATATGAACTTACAATTATTCACCCAGTTACTAAAGAAGAATTAACTTTTAAAGACTTACCAGAACCTATAGGAACATGGTGCATATTAAAATAAAAAAACAGTTGCAATTTGGGAAAAACTATGTTACAATAGCTAAGTGTAATAAGGAGAAAACCGTTAGGAGGAACAAATAAATGGAAATAGCAAAAACAATATTAATAGCAATTTATGTGGTAGTAGCACTAGCATTAATAATATTAACATTAATCCAAACAAAAGAAGATGCAGGGCTATCATCAACAATAACAGGTTCATCAACAAACAACTTCTACGAAAAAAACAAAGGTAGAACAAAAGAAGGAAAACAAAAAAGATGGACAGTAATATTAGCAGTAGTATTTGCAATATTAACAATTGCATTAGGAATAGTATATATGGCATAGGAAAAATAAATGGGCGGTTTTACAAAAACTAGCCCTTTTTATGTTTTATAAAAGAGAAAGGAAAGATTAATGGAAGAAAAGAAACTAGAAGGAATATACAGAAAAAATCAAAAAGGATTTGGATTTGTAAAAATAGAAGAAAGAGAAGATGAAATCTATATAGCTAAGAAAAATTCAATAAATGCATTAAATGGAGATAAAGTTTTAATAAAAATTATAGAAGAAAAAACAGATTCAAAAAAAGCAGAAGGAAGAATAATAAAAGTATTAGAAAGAGAAAAAGACACAGTAGTTGGAACATTTCAATACAGTAGAAGCTTTGGATTTGTAGTACCAGATGATAAAAACTTTGGAACAGACATATTTATATCAAAGAAAAACTTTGGAAAAGCAAGAAACAACCAAAAGGTTTTAGTAAAAATAACTAAATATCCTAAAAAGGGAAAAAATGCAGAAGGAAAAATAGTAGAAATACTAGGAAGAATAGATGAAGCAGGAGTTGATATGTTATCTTTAATAAAAGAACATAATCTCCCAGACGAATTCCCAGAACCAGTATTAGAAGAAGCTAAAAGATGTGGAAATAAAGTAGATAAAAAAGACATACCAAACAGAGTAGACAAGAGAAACGAAATAATTTTTACAATAGATGGTGAAGATGCAAAAGACTTAGATGATGCAGTAAGAGTTATAAAATTAGATAATGAAAATTACAAATTAGATGTGCATATAGCAGATGTAAGCTATTATGTAAGAGAAAACAGCTTATTAGATAAAGAAGCGCTAATAAGAGGAACTAGTATTTACATGTTAGGTAGAGTAATTCCAATGTTACCAAGAGAATTATCTAATGGAATTTGTAGCTTAAATGCTGGTGAAGATAGATTTACATTATCATGTTCAATGGAAATAAACCCAAAAGGAAAAGTTGTAAGTTCTGAAGTTTATAAGGGAATAATAAATGTAACAGAAAGAATGAATTACCATGATGTCCAAAAAATAATAGATGGTACAGATAAAAAAGTATTAAAAAAATATGAACCATATATTCAAAATTTTAAAGATATGGAAGAGCTAGCAAAAATATTAAAAGCTAGAAGAATAGAAGAAGGATATTTGAATTTAGACATTCCAGAAAGTCAAATAGATTTAGATGAAAATGGAAAAGTAACAAACATATCAAAATATGAAACATCATTTGCAAACGAAATAATAGAACAATTCATGTTAAGTGCAAACGAAACAATTGCCGAGAAATTTTATTGGTTAGATGCACCATTTATTTATCGTGTACATGAAGAGCCAGATTTAGAAAAAGTACAAGAATTAAATAAATTTTTGTTTAACTTTGGTTTAAAAATAAAAGCAAATAAAGACCACATTTATCCAAAAGAATTTGCAAAAGTTTTAGATGAAATTAAAGGTAAAGAAGAAGAAAAGGTAATTTCAAACCTAATATTAAGAACATTAAAAGTTGCAAGATATGAAGAAGAAAACAAAGGTCATTTTGGAATAGCAGGAAAATATTATTGTCATTTTACATCACCAATAAGAAGATATCCAGATTTGTTTATACATAGAATAATATCAAAATATCTTGAAAATAGTTACGATGTAGATGAAAAATTTATCGAGAAATATAAAGAGCAAGCAAAAGAAAGAGCTAAGCAATCATCAGATAGAGAAAAAGTAGCAACAACAGTAGAAAGAGAAGCGGAAGATATTAAAAAAGCAGAATACATGGAAGATAAAATAGGAAATGAATATGATGGAATAATATCTTCAATAACATCTTTTGGAATGTTTGTGGAATTAGCAAACACAGTAGAAGGTTTAATAAGATTTGAAAATCTAGGTAATGAATATTTTATTTATGATGAAGAAAGAAAGAGACTAATAGGAGAAAAAACAAATACAACTTATAAAATTGGAGACAAAGTAAAAATAAGAGTTGCTAAAGCTAGCAAACTCTTAAGACAAGTGGATTTTGAGATAGTTAATTAATAATTATCATAATATTTGCAAATATAACAACAAGTATTGAAAAGGAAATAATAACAATGCCAGAAACTTTGTTATTCATTTCCTTTATTTCATATATTGCAAAACCAATAACTTTAAATAAAACATATAAACTTGTTAAGAAAAATATTAAATCATAAGCTATAGTAGTCATATAAAAATCCTTTCTAAATATTTTTAAGTTTGAGTAATAAGCATACCAGATTTTATAGATGTATCAATTTTTACATCAAAAAATGCATCTTTATAACTATTTCTCCAATCGTAATTAGTTGACTCTTTAGTTGTAAAAAAATTCTTTAAAGCATATTTACCAAATCCAGAAATGTCAGATTGCAAGTCTTTGGAGGTTCTATATAAGTAGTCTGTAAATATAGACTCTAAATAACTGCTACAAGAATTTGATATAGCGTCTAATGACTCAGGTGAAAGATATTTAGAGTTTTTTGACATAGAATAAATTCTACCAGAAAATCTGCATTTAACTTTTATATATGGAGAGCCAGAGTTAGTATTAACTTTTATATTAGCATTCGAAAGTGGAGTAAGGTAAATATCTATATAATGATTATTGTTTTCAGGGTCTGGAACAGAGACTAAAAATCGAGCCAAATTGTTTGTAACATTTAAAAGGCATATTGTTTCTAAAGCATTTAATTCTCCAACTAATTTATCCTCCTTAAAAACAGCTACGCCTATATTTTCTGAACCATTTTCACCTGATATGGAAGATTGATTGGCTTTAATTTCGTAATCTTTTTGCAAACCCACAATTTTTTTATTATTAGTTTTTCCCTTATTTACACCACCTAGAATTGCGTAAGGTTCGCAATTAGTACAAATTAAACTGTCAAAGAATTTTCCAATTGTTGTGTCAGGCATATATCCAGTGTATTTGCTAGAGCTTGTAAATACTTCGTAATATTTGGAAATGAGATTTTCTAATTCAGGTTTTGTTTGTTCAATATAGTATTTTGCATCACATTTACTAATTACAATATTAGCAGATGGCCTTATTTGTGTGTCATTTATTAAAGTATATATTTCATCTGAAATGCCTTGTAATGCAAATTTTTCAGAAAAAATTATAACTTTACAATGGGAAAGATTTATTTGTTTTCCTAAATATCCATTAACTAAGTTTATTGCATTACTTAAAGAAGAAGCTGTAACAGTATTTATAAAAGTTGAAGCCTTTTCAGATGAGCCGGATTCAGAGGCAAGAGAAGAGGAGGAAAATTGAAAACTTACTTTTAATTTATTATCAGATGAAGTATCAATTCCAATAGCTAAAACATATGCTAAGTTTTCTATACTAAGAGCATTGTAAGAATTGGAAAAAGCTAGTACAAATATAACAATAATAACTAATACAAATAGAGTTTTTAATAATTTAACCATTTATTTTTTGCTCCCTTCTTTTGGCAAGATTTGCAAAAATTAGAATTCCTAATCCTAAACAAAATACAATGCTAATTACCAGATATGGATAGATATTTGATTCAAAGTTTTGTGATATAGCTAAGTTTTTAGGTAGTAATGCTAGTGCTAAAATAAGAAGAGCAAAAATATCAATAAGTGGTTTTTTAGTACTTATATTTAGTATTTTTTTAAACAGATTCATTGCAAATTTGCTAACAATACTTAAATAACATGCAAAAACTAAGATCCAAATAAGTAGAAATATAGAATCTAGTCTTTGAAAAAATCTTCCAAATTCAATATATCTAGTAGCATTATATAAAGGTGTAATTTCATTAGTTTTCATAAAAAAAGGAAATATGAAAAGTAATGTAGCAACACACAAAAGTAAATAAATAGCAGAAACCAATGTTGAAATTAAAGAAATTTTCTTGAATTTTTCAGGCTCTTTTAAAAGTGGTGGCAAAAAGTACAAAAATGCAATTCCGCCAAAAGAGGCTAAGTTAGTTAATCCTAAAACAAAAGTATTAAATACACCTTCACCAAAAATAGGAAATATTCTTTGAGGTACAAAATTTTGCATATTTGAAAAGAACAGGAATAAAATACTTCCTAAAACTAAAGGTATTATAAGCAAATTTGTTTTTAATGTTGCACTAAAATCTAATCTGTTAGCAACACATAAAGCAATTATAAAAAGCAAGATTATAAAAACAATATTTGTCATAGGATAATAAATAACTTTTATACTATCGCAAAAATTACGTAAAAGTAAGCTGGCAGTAAAGATAAAATAAGTTATAAATATTATACCAACAATATTTCTAAATATTTTTCCTCCAACAATTTCGGATATATCTAAAATATCAAGTCCAGGAAAATTTTTAAATAGTTTAAAAACAATTAGAGTTATAATAATGCTAATAATGCTTACATAAAACAAGTTTAATAAACTAGCAGATTTTTGAGCTGAAACAATATCTCTTGGTAATGAAAGAATAGTATGAACAATAATAATTGTTAAAACAAGCATAATTGCTTCAACTGTTCCAATTTTTGATTTTAGCATAAAAATTCTCCTTTCAGTTAATTTGTTTTATTATTATATTTCCATTTCATAGAAATTTTTTCTTGATCTTTTGGACTTTTTGGAGCCATATATGGTGCCCTAAATTCTCTTTTCCAAATAGGTTTTAGTAAATATCCATTTCCTTTTGAGTTGCTAGCAGGTGCAAAAGGAGACATAAATGAAACTCCAAATGATTTAATGCTACAAAGAAGTGAAATATATATAAACAATCCTAAACTGATTCCTAAAAATCCAGCCATAAATCCAAATAAAATAAAAGCAAACCTAAAATATCTTAAGTGAAAACCAAATGAAAAGTCTGGAATTGCAAAAGATGCAATACCTGTAATTGCAACAATAATAATTAAAATGGGGCTAACAATTCCGAGCACTAACGGCAGCTTGTCCTAAAACTAATGCGCCAACAATTCCAATTGTAGGACCAATAGGAGAGGGAACACGTAAGCCAGCTTCACGTATTAGTTCAAAAGATATTTCCATTAACAAAATTTCAACAATAATAGGAAAAGGTACATTTTCTCTAGATGCTAAGATAGAATAGAGCAAACTTGTTGGAAGAATTTCCTGGTGAAAGTTTGTTATAGCCATATAAATTCCAGGAAGTAGTAAAGTGATTAAAGCTGCTAAAAATCTAAGCCTTCTTAAAAAATTTGCAAAATTAACTTTCAAATTAGTGTCTTCAGGAGATGTAAGAAAATCTACTAAAACAGCAGGCATAATAAGAGCATAAGGTGTACCATTTACAATTACAATAACTCTGCCACGAAGTAAATATTTAGTTGCTTTATCTGGTCTTTCTGTTGACAAAATTTCAGGAATGCCTAAAACATTAGAATCTGATATTAACTGTTCTAGTTCTCCAGCAGATAACAAAGAGTCAATTTCCAAATTATTTAATCGATATTTTACTTCTGCAATCAAATCAGTATTTGTAATATTTTGCATGTAACAAAGAGCACATTTAGTTTTGGTTATTTTTCCGACTTCAATATTTTCAATAATTAAATCTTCATTATTTGCAATTCTTCTAATTAGCGAAGTATTTGTTCTTATATTTTCAACAAAGGCTTCATGTGGACCTTTTATTACAATTTCATTGTTTGGAGTATCAATACTTCTTTGCTTAAAGCCTTTTACTTCAATGTCGAATGCTACATTTAAAGTATCAACAAAAAGTACACAGTTTCCCGCATTAATTCCACTTGTTACATCACTAAAATCAGTAACTTCTTGTACAGCATTTTGAGGTAGTAAGCAACCCATTAAATAGTTTGGTAAATCAAATCTTTTAATCTTTCTAACTGTAATATTGTTTGTTACAGCTTCAGAGATAATTTTTGTTTGTGAACCATCATATAAATTGTTTTGGTTTCTTAACATTAATGGTTTTAAAATGAAGTTGTCCATTATTTCAGAGTCTACCATTCCATCTATATATACGATAAATGCGTTATATTGTTTGCCACGAGCGTTTATTGTAAATTGCCTTAAGATTACATCACTGTTTATTAGAAGATTGTATTTTGTTTTCATATATTCTAAATTTACTTCAAGACTAGGGAAAACAGATTCTATTTTTTGTGGATTTTCTTTGACATTGGTACTATTTGTATAGTTATCTGAAAGTCTGAAGGAATATTCATCTTTTTTATTATATTTAAATGTATTTTTAAATAAAGTTATTAAATCCATAATTCTCCTTTTGATATTATTATGACTAAAAAAAATTAAAATATACTAGTTTAAAAAACAAAAAAATGATATAATAAAAATAGCTTTAATTAAGGAGTTTTTGTATGAAAGATAAAATAGGAACAATAATAATGAGTATAATAATTATCTTAATATTAGCAGTGTTTGGCGTATTTGGAATGATAATGTGGGAAGAAATAAAAGCAATGCAAGTAACAGTAGAACCAGAGAATTTCAAAACAACCGTATCAAAAAATACAAATATAACTCAAGAAATAGAAACACCAAACATAAAAACAAGTGCATTAGAAGATATAAAAGACAATCCAAACATAACTCAAAATGTGGATTACAGCAATGTAAATGTAGATAAGTACTTTTATAATCAACTAGAAAATGAATCAAAAATAATATACAAAGCATTTGAAAGTAACAAGGAAAACATGAAATCAGGAACATATAAAATAGAATTAGGAGATAGTTTTTCAAATCTATTAAATACAGCAAATGGACAAGATGAGCTTGGAGATTATTATCAATCTGCAATTGAAGCATATACATATGATAATCCAGATGTTTTTTACTTAAGTCCAAACAAAATGTATTTAAATATTGAAACAACTACAAGAGGAAGCAAAACTACATACTATGTGTATATAGATAATGGAGATAAAAGCAATTATTTGATAGATGAATTTTCATCAAAACAAGAAGTTGAAAGTGCAATTAGCCAAATAGAATCAGTTAAAAACCAACTAGTAAGCAAAAAAACAGGAAATACTTATAATGATATAAAACTAGTGCATGATTATTTAGTTGATAATGTAGAATATGATACAAGTATATCAAAACCGAATATATATAATACATATGGAGCACTTATAAATCATGTGGCTGTATGTGAAGGATATGCAAGAAGTTTTAAATACATTATGGATAATATGGGAATTCCTTGTGTTTTAGTAATTGGAAAAGGCACAAATTCAAAAGGAGAAACAGAAAATCATGCATGGAATTACATCGAATTGAAAGGTGCTTGGTATGCAATTGACACAACATGGGATGATCCTGTTGTTACAGGTGTAGGAACAGCTAGCCAAAAGTCTAGATATAAATATTTCTTAAAGGGAAGTAATACATTTAACAAAGACCATACACCAAGTGGCAATTTTACACCAAATGGAAAAACATTTACCTATCCACAATTAAATGTGCAAGATAATTAAAATATTTCTAAAAGAGGCTAAAATTTGTGTACTGAACCCCAAAAATGTCCAATTTTTTGGGTTCAGTACATTTATGATATTTAGTCTCTTTTATTATTTTTTATAGTATTATACAAATTAATCCGCCACTGCCTTCATTTACAATTCTTTCTAAAGTTTCTTGTAATTTTACTTGAGCATCTTCAGGCATTTTAGCAAGTTTGGTTTGTAGACCTTCATTTACAAGCTCATGCAAGCTCTTTCCAAAAATATTAGATTCCCAAATTTTCTTAGGATCATTTTCAAATTCAGACAATAAATAATTTACAAGTTCTTCAGATTGTTTTTCAGAACCTACAATAGGAGAAACTTCAGTAGTTACGTTTGTTCGAATAAGGTGCAAAGATGGGGCAGTAGCTTTTAATTTTACACCAAATCTAGAACCTTGTTTAACCATTTCAGGCTCTTCTAAAACAAGTTCATCAATTGAAGGTGTAACAATTCCATAACCTTTACGATTAACTTCATCTAAAGCATATGAAATCTTATCATATTTTTTCTTAGTAGCAGATAAAGTAGAAATTATACTAAATAAATCACCTTCATTAGAAACAGTAACACCAGTAATTTCAGTTAAAACATTATAAAATAGTTCATCTTTTAATGTTATTTCAACATTAACTTTACCTGTTCCAAGTTGAATATCTGTTACATTAGTTCTTTGAATAATTTCAGTTTGACTTATTGTAGAAGCACAAGTTTGAACATCTTTTAAAACTTCAACATCTGAAAAAGCATCTTTAATTTCATTATATAATTCAGCTTTTAAAGGATGTGAAAAACTTAAACCATCTATCCATCTAGGAAATTTAATTCTAATTTGGTCAACAGGAAATTCATATAAAACTTTAGAAAACATATTGTTTATATCTTCTAAATTTAAGTATTCACAATTAGTAGGAATAACAGATGTTTTATATTTATCACTTAAAGTTTTTGCAAGCTCTGTTGTGTAGCTGGAAGTAGGTTCAGCAGAATTTAAAATTATAACAAAAGGTTTATTTAAAGCCTTTAATTCTGAAACAACTCTTTCTTCAGCTTTTATATAATCCTCTCTTGGAATGTCTGTAATAGAGCCATCTGTAGTAACCAAAATTCCGATTGTAGAATGCTCTTCAATAACTTTTTTAGTTCCTATTTCAGCAGCTGTTTCAAAAGGTATCTCTTCATCAGACCAAGGAGTTTTTACCATTCTTGGCATATCATCTTCTAAATAACCAATAGCATTGTCTACTAGGTAACCAACACAATCCACTAACCTAGTTTTAAATTTTAGGTTATTATCTAAAGTAATTTCAATCGCCTCATTTGGAACAAATTTTGGCTCAGTAGTCATAATAGTCTTGCCACCAGCACTTTGTGGTAGTTCATCTTTTGCTCTTTCTTTTTTGTATTCATTATCAATATTTGGAATTACCAGTAAGTCCATAAACTTTTTGATAAATGTAGATTTTCCAGTTCTAACAGGGCCAACAACTCCTACATAAATATCACCATCTGTTCTTTTTGCGATGTCTTGATACAATCTTGTATTTTCCATCTATATACCTCCTTAATAATCAAAATCAAAATGTTTGTACAAATTACTTTAGTTAATATATATTGGAGAATTTTTAAAAATATGACAAGTATAAGAAAATATACTTGATAAACCTAAATGTATATGATAGAATGACAATATCGAAAATTGTAGCATAATATACAATAATGGTATAAAAAATTGAAGGGATGAAAAAAATGGATAAAATCAGTGAAACTATAGAAACATTAAAACAATATGGTCAAGAACATATTGTAAGATTATTAGAAAAATTAGATGAAGAAAAAAAACAAGAATTAATAGAACAAATAGGACACATTGATTTTCATCAAATGATGGAACTATATGAAAATACAAAAAAAGAAATAGAAATAAAAGAAAATAAAATAGAAGCTATTCCATATTTGGATAAAGCAAAACTAACAAATGAACAAAAATCAGAATTTGATAAACTAGGAGAAGAAATAGTAAAAAAAGGACAATATGCAGTAGTAACAATGGCAGGTGGTCAAGGAACTAGACTTGGTCACACAGGACCAAAAGGAACATTTAAATTAGATGTATATGGTAAAGGAAAATATTTATTTGAAATATTAATAGAAAACTTAAAAGAAGCAAACAATAAATATGGAGCAACAATTCCATGGTATATAATGACAAGCAAAGAAAATAATGCACAAACAGTAGAATTTTTAGAGAAAAATAACTATTTTGGATATGACAAAAAATATGTAACGATATTTACACAAAGTGAATTACCTTTAGTAAACACAGAAGGTAAATTCTTAATAAACAAAGAATCAAAAATAAAAGAAGCATCAGATGGAAATGGTGGAACATATTCTTCACTAAGAGCAAGTGGAGCATTAGCAGACATGAAGGAAAGAAACATAAAATGGGTGTTTATAGGAAGTGTAGATAATGCGCTTTTAAAAATGGTTGATTTAACATTACTTGGAATGGCAATTGAAAAAAATGTACAAATAGCTTCAAAATCAGTAGTAAAGGCAAACCCACATGAAAGAGTTGGAGTGTTCTGCAAAATGAATGGTCACCCAAAAGTTATAGAATATACTGAATTACCAGAAAAAATGGCAGAAGAAGTAGATAATAATGGAGAATTAAAATATGGTGAATCACATATAATGTGTAATCTATATTCAATAGAAGCAATAGAAAAAATAAGTCAAGAACCATTAATGTATCACAGTGCATTTAAGAAAAACTCATACATAGATGAAAATGGAAAAGAAATAGTACCAGAAGAACCAAATTCATACAAATTTGAATCTTTTATATTTGATGCATTTGAATTTTTTGATGACATAGCAATATTAAGAGGAAAAAGAGAGGATGATTTTGCACCAGTAAAAAACAAAGAAGGTGTAGATAGCCCTAAAACAGCAAAAGAATTATATGAAAAATATTGGGAAAGACAAAACAAAAACTAGTAAAACTGGTTTATGGGTAAATCCAATAAAAACCTAAATATAAAAATAAGGTAAAGTGGTAAAATGGAAGAATGTAAAATAAAAAATTTATATAATTTAGAAGAAACAATTGCAAAAGAACTATTAGAAAGTGTTACATATCCTTGGGAAGCATTACCAAAAATAGAAGAATTTATCTTAAAAATTGGTGAAAAATTAGACAAAGAAAAATATGAACAAAAAGGTGAAAATATATGGATTGCTAAAAGTGCAAAAGTTGCACCAACAGCCTATATAAATGGACCTGCAATAATAGGAGAAAATGCAGAAGTAAGACATTGCGCATTTATCCGTGGAAAAGCAATAGTAGGGGAAGGTGCAGTTGTAGGGAATTCAACAGAACTAAAAAATGTAATATTATTTAATAAAGTTCAAGTACCACATTATAATTATGTTGGAGACTCAATACTAGGATACAAATCACATATGGGAGCTGGCTCAATAACATCAAATGTAAAATCAGACAAAAAATTAGTAATTGTGAAAAATGGAAAAGAAACTATTGAAACAGGATTGAAAAAATTTGGAGCGATGCTTGGAGATAATGTAGAAGTAGGCTGTGGTAGTGTTCTAAATCCAGGAACAGTAATTGGAAGCAACACAAACATATATCCATTATCATCAGTAAGAGGCGTTATTCCTAAAAGCAGTATATACAAAAATAGAAATGAAATAGTAGAAAAAAGATAAAATTAAAGCGTACCTAATTAATTTGAAAAAATTAATTAAGTACGCTTTTTACTACATTGATTGATTTCCAGGTATAAAGTAATCAACTACACCATAAATTAGAGCACCTATAATTGCGGCCATCCATGAAATAGAATAACCAGCAACAAAGAATTGTGTTACATATAAAATAATAGCAGCTAATGCGAATCCAACAAATCCTTTACCAAATGGACTAGCATGTAAGCCAGTGAATTTGACAACCAAATAATCTATTACAGTTAAAACGATAGCAGCTATTGATAATGTCCAAATATTGCTTATTGTAAAGCCTGGTGTAAAAAATGCAGTAATAGCAAGTACAACCGCTGCGGCAACTAATCTACCAATTATTTGCCATACAGTAGAAGCAGAGCCTTTTGCTTGGTTTTCTCCAGCATCTTGCATAACTTTAACCTCCCTTTTTGTTTTGAATTTATAATGTAAAGTATTTAAAGGTTCTAAAATTATTATTGACTAAAAAAATTTATTTATACATAAAAAATAAGTATATTAAAGTTAAAATTTGTTAAAAATAATAAAAAACAAGAGTAGGTGAAAGCATAATGCTAATAACTTTTTTCAGATCAATAATTTTATATATAATAGTTTTAATTGTAATGAGACTAATGGGAAAGAGGGAAATAGGCCAACTTCAACCATTTGAACTTGCAATATCAATAATGATAGCAGACTTAGCATCAATTCCAATGACAGAAATAGGAATACCAATATTTAATGGAATAATCCCAATATTGGGTCTTTTAGTAATGCACTTAATAATATCTGTAATAAACTTAAAGAGCTTAAAAGCTAGAGAAATAATATGTGGGAAACCAAGTATATTAATATATCGCGGAAAAATAGATGAAAAAGTACTAAAAAAAGAAAGATTTACCATAAATGAACTAGAAGAAAGATTAAGAGGAAATAATGTGGTAAACTTAGGTGATGTTGAATATGCAATATTAGAAACAAGTGGACAAGTAACAGTAATTCAAAAACCAGAAAAAAGAAACACAATTCCTGAGGATTTTAATATAACACCAGAATATGAAGGAATACCATATGACTTAGTTGTAGATGGAAAAGTAATGAATAAAAATTTAAAACTTATTGGAAAAAACTATAACTGGCTAAAAAAACAAGTAGAAAAATTTGGGATAAAACCAGAAGAAGCTTTAGTAGTCACAATAGATGGAAAGGGCCAAATATTTTGCCAGGAAAGAGAAAAGGGGGCAAAATAGATGTGGAAAGAAACGGTTATATGTGTAGCTATTGTTATAGTAATAGTTGTAGCTAATATAATTACACAAAATTATACAGTAGATTCTGTTGAAACTTTGTCAGATGAACTTGGAAAAGTAAAAGAACTTGCATTAGAATTAGATGAAGATGAAACTAAACTTCAATATGAAAATGAAATAAAAGAAAAAATAGGTGAGACAAATGATAATTGGCATAAAAGACATGATAAACTAGCATATTTTATTGAACATGATGAGTTAGAAAAAGTAGAAACATATTTAACAGGGATAAATAGCTATTTGGAAACTAAAGAATATGGTGAAGCAACATCGGAAATTGAAAAAGTAATATTTGTGTTAAAACATATTGAAGATAAATATTCATTTAGCTTAGAAAATATCTTCTAAATAAAAAAATTAAAATAGATACAAAAAATATCTTCTAAATATAAAAAATTAAAATATATATTCAAAAAATATTTGAATGTGATTGAAATAACATTAGAAATTCTTATATCAATTTTTTGGAAAATGTTCATGTCGAAGACAAAGTCTTCGGACTAAATGAAAGGGTGCCAAAAAATTGATTTAGAATTTCTTAAGTTATGCAATGAACCTGAAAATATTTTGAGAATATATATTTAATTTTTGTATTTAATATAGTTATTCTTTAGTCTTGAGAAACTTTTGCATATTTTTTCAATTTCTCATAAACTAAATAATTTACAGTACCAGCAGGGAAGTGACCATCCTTATCTTTTCTACCAGCAGGAACTCCAGTTAAAACTTCGATACCTTCTTCAATAGTAGAAATAGAATAAATATGAAACTTCTTCTCTTTAACAGCTTCGATAATTTCATCAGACAATTGTAAATTATCAACATTTTGAACAGGAATCATAACACCATGAGAACCATCCAAACCACGAACTTTGCAAACTTGGAAATAACCTTCTATTTTTTCGTTTACGCCACCGATTGGTTGAATTTGTCCTTTTTGATTTACAGAACCTGTAACAGCAATTGATTGATTAATAGGTATTCCAGATAAGCTAGAAAGTAATCCATACAGCTCTGTACTAGAAGCACTATCACCATCAACACCATTATATAGTTGCTCAAAACAAATACTTGCAGTTAAGCACAAAGGAATATCTTGTGCAAACATTTCACCTAAATAACCAGTTAAAATTAGTACACCCTTTGAATGAGAAGGACCAGAAATTTCAACTTCTCTTTCAATATTAACAATACCACTTTTTCCTGTATATGTGTTAACCGTTATTTTTGCTGGTTTTCCAAATGTGTAATCGCCAATAGTCATAACAGTTAAGCCATTTATTTGTCCTACTTCATATCCAGATGTATTAATTAAAAGTGTATTTTCTTTTATCATTTCTAAATATTTTTCATCATATTTCTTAACTCTTTCAATTCTTTCTTCTAAAGCTTTGTCAATAAATTTTGGTGTTATAATTTTTGATCTAGAAAGTCGTGCCCATGTAGCAGCTTCAGCCACAACTTGTATTAAAGCATCAAATCTAGTTGAAACTTTACTATGGCTTCCAGCTAATTTTGAAGCATATTCTATTAATCTTGCCATAGCATCTTTATCTAAAGGAGGTAAGCCTTCATGTTCACAGAAACCGTGAATAATTTGTGACAACTTATTTAAGTTTTCAGGAGTAATTTTAGCTGATTCTTCAAATTCAACTTTTACTTTAAATAATTTTCTAAAATCTGAATCCATAGCTAAAAGTGTTTGATAAATATTACTATTACCAATTAAAATAACTTTTAAATTAAGAGGTATTGGCTCAGGTTTTAAAGAAACTAAAACCATAGAAGAACGTTGTTCAGCAGAGTTTTCAATACCAATTTCTTTTATTCTTAAAGCCTTTTTTAAAGCTTCATAACAAGCAGGATTTGCAAGTAAATCTTTTGCTTGGAAAATTATATATCCACCATTTGCTTGTTGAAGTAAACCTGATTTTAACATTGTATGGTCAGTTTTTAAAGCTCCATAATAATTTTCATATTCTAAGCAACCAAAAATGTTGTTATAAGAATAGTTTGAATCCATTATAACAGGTGCACCTTCACAGTTAGAGTTATCAACAAATAAGTTAACTCTATAATTTAAACATGGGTCGGGTTTCTTTTGCATAGGTGATGGAGCTGTTTGATTAGGATTTTGTTTATTAGGGTCTTCTAAAAATGTTGGTATATTTTTTAATACATCTTGTTTTACATCATTTAAGAATTTATTGATTTTTTTATTTCTTTTATATTTTGATTTTAGATAATTAATGTGAACATTTACTGTAAGTAAAGCAACATTAGATTGCCATTCAGAGATTTTCTTATCTGATTGTCTTTCAATTTCTTTTATTTGTCCAATAACAGTCATTATTTGTTCTTGAACTAAAACTGATTTTTCTTCATATTGAGCTTTTATAGAATCATCTAATTTTTCAAATTCTTCTTCTTCAATAGCTTTTCCATCAACTACTGGCATCATGTAAATACCATTTTGAGCAGTCTTTACTTGAAAATTATATTTAGAAGCATCAACATTTAATTTATCTAATAATGCTGAACGTTTTGCTTCAAATTCTTGTTTTATTAAAGCTTTTTCTTTTTCAAAATCATCATTATTAAAAGTTTTTCTAATATCTTTTCTAATTTCTTTTATAAATCCATCCATAGAATCTTTGAACTCTTTACCTTGACCAGCAGAAAGTTCAACTGCAATAGGTTCATTAGGATTATCAAAATTATAGATATAACACCAATCAGAAGGTACTTTTTTCTTAGCTGCAATTTGATTTAAGTAATTTTTTGTGTACATGGTTTTTCCAACTCCACTAGGTCCTTCAAGATAAAGGTTATATCCTTTTACATTTACTTGTAATCCGAATTCCAAAGCTTTTATTCCACGATCTTGTCCAATTCCACCTTGTATAGACTCTAAATCTGCGGTTGTTTCAAAGTTGAAAATATCAGGGTTACATGTCATTTTTAAATCTTTAAAACTTAATTCATTTTTATTTTTCATTTGTTTCCTCCAATAATATTTTTCTTAGTATATCCAATTTAAAGTTATTTTATATTACTTAATAAAAAAAGTAAAGCAATATTTCAAAAATAGAAAATAAAATTTGAACGAATGGGTCAAAAAGCTAACAAATCTATTGCAAAATTTAATAAAAATATATATAATAGGGATAAATTATGCCAAATGAAAGGGTGTAAAATATGAACAAAACAAAAAGAAAAATATTTGAAACATCAATGAAATTATTTGCAGAAAAAGGCTATGATGCAACAAGTATCGAAGAAATAACTGCAACAGTTGGTGTAGCAAAAGGAACACTATATTATCATTTTTCTAGTAAAGAAGAAATATTTAATTTTTTAGTAGAAGAAGGAATAAAATTACTACAAAATAGTGTAGATATAAAAACAGCAAAATTTCCAAATTATATAGATAAATTAAAAGCAATTGTATTAATTCAAATAAAAATAGTAGTAAAATACGAAGATTTAATAACAATATTACTTAGCCAATTTTGGGGAAATGAAGCAAGAAACAAAATGTGCAAAGAAAATATATTATCATATGTAAATAAAATAGAAAAAATTGTAAAAGAGGGTATTGAAAAAGGAGAAATAAAAGAAGGAAATCCTAAAGCAATAGCTTCAGAAATCTATGGACTAATATGTTCAAGCTTAGTATATAAAGCAAGAAACGAAGAAGAAATAGATGTAACAAAATTATATAAAGAATTTGCAAATACAGTAGTAGAAGGACTAAGAGTAAAATAGAAAAGGGGAAGTATAAATGAGAAAACCAATTCATAAATATATGGAATTTACAGACTTAAAAGATATGCTAAAAAAATCAGGCGAAATGTATGGAAATAGACCAGCATATGTGTTCAAAACAGATAAGCCAGGTGAATTCAATCAAATTACTCATAAAGAATTTAGAGATGACATTGATGCTTTAGGAACAAAATTAATAGAAATGGGATTAAAAGATAAAAGAATAGCCGTAATATCTGATAACAGATATGAATGGGGACTAGCATATTTAGCAGTAGCAGCTGGAACAGGAGTTATAGTTCCACTAGATAAAGCACTTCCAGAAAATGAAATAAAAAGTTTAATAGAACGTTCAGAAGTTGAAGCAATATTCTATTCAAACAAATATGACAAGGTAATGAATGAAGTAAAAGCTCAAGAGGGAAGTAAAGTAAAATACTTTATCTCAATGGATTTAAATAAAAAAGAAAATGAAATATATTCTCAAAAAGAATTAATTGAAGAAGGAAAAAAACTAATAGAAAATGGTAATAGAAAATTTTTAGATGCCAAAATAGATAATGAGAAAATGGGAATAATGTTATTTACATCAGGAACAACAGCAATGTCAAAAGCAGTAATGTTATCACATAAAAATATTTGTAGCAACTTAATGGATATAGCATCTGTAATAAAACTAGTACCAGAAGATAGGATGCTATCATTTTTACCATTACACCATACTTTTGAATGTACAGTTGGATTTTTATATCCAATTTCTAAAGGATGTTCAATTGCATTTTGCGAAGGAATAAGACATATTGCAGAAAATGCAAAAGAATATCAAGTAACAGCAATGATATCTGTCCCAATATTATATGAAACAATGTACAAAAAGATAATAAAAGGAATAGAGAAAAAGGGAAAATTAGAAACTGTAAAAAAAGGTATAAAAATAAGCAACTTCTTATTAAAATTTGGTATTGATATAAGAAGAAAATTATTTAAAGAAGTATTAGATAATTTAGGTGGAAAAGCTAGATTATTTGTTGCAGGTGGTGCAGCATTAGCCCCAGAAGCAGAAAAAGGATTTAATGAATTCGGAGTTAAAATGTTACAAGGGTATGGATTAACAGAAAGTTCACCAGTTATTGCAGCAGAAGATGACAAATATCAAAGATTAGGCTCAATAGGAAAAGCTTTTCCAAGTATAGATGTAAAAATTGAAAATCCTAATGAAGATGGAATAGGTGAATTACTAGCAAAAGGACCATCAATAATGCTTGGATATTATAATAATGAAGAAGCAACAAAAGAAACACTAACAGAAGATGGTTGGTTACATACAGGAGATTTAGCTAAAATAGATAAAGATGGTTACATATTTATTTCAGGAAGAAAGAAATTTGTAATAGTACTAAAAAATGGAAAAAATATATATCCAGAAGAACTTGAAATATTAGTAAATAATATAGAAGGGGTTACAGAATCATTTGTGTATGGAAAACCAGAAGATGATGGTGACTATAAAATTTGCTGTAAAATAGTATATGATAAAGATGCAGCAGAAAAGGTATATAACACTTCTGATGAAGAAAAATTAAAAGAACTATTATGGCAAGAGGTAAAAAAAGTAAACAAAACAATGCCAGCATACAAATATATTAGGGAAATAACAATTACACAAAAACCACTAATAAAAACTACAACACAAAAAATAAAAAGATTTGAAGAAATAAAAACAGTAGTAAAATAAGAAAAAAGATAGAATGATATGATATGATATTGTAAAAATATATTATAACATTCTATTTTTTAATTTAAAAAACTAATATTACAAAGGTTAGGGAGCTAAAACTCTTATAAAAACACCATTTGTAATATTTTTGTAACATTTTTGTAATTAAAACTTAATAAAAAAATAGAAGGATAATCTTGTAGTTTTTTGTTAGTTAATGTATAATAAAAAAGAAAAGAGCAAAAAGCAAGCACGCGTAAGATAAAGGAGGTAATTTACAATGTCAAAATCAGGCATAGTAAATGTGAGAATGGTTATCACAGAAGAAAAAATATTATCAAATATAGATAAAGTTCAAAAATTAATAAATCCAAAAAGTAAAAAACAAATAGTTCAACTAGAGGATGATACATACTTTAAAGATTTAGTAGAATCAATAAAAACATATTTAATTGAATATCCAAAAAAGAAAAACTTCCCAGCAAGTGTATACAAAGCTTCTTATGGGCTAGTTGAATATGCTACAAATCAATTTGAAGAAAACACTAAAAAAATTGAAGAACTAATAAGACAAAGAGAACAAAACATAGCATTAGCAGGAGATTTAAAAGAATTAATAGAAGCTGTTACAAATAAAGAAAAAGACTGGAAAGACCAAGTAAAAAAAGCAGAAGCAGACTTTTCAGAAGATATAATTGAAACATTAACAATAGTAGGAAAAGCAAAAAGTGATAAAACACAAAATTATCAAGATGCTATGAAACTATTAAATGCAAGAGTAAATAACTTAGAATCAAACTTACATATAGAAATAGATATGGAAAGAATCGAAGATAGATCAAAAGCTCTAAGTTATATAGGAATTGAAATAGCAGATGCATTAAAATCAATTCCAACACCAGTAGAAGAAGCAGTAGTAGAAGAACAAATAGTAGAAGAACCACAAGTAGAACAAGTTATGGCTGCAGAACAACAATATGCTAATGAAACAACATTTGAAGCAAAACCAAGTCTATGGCAAAGAATTAAAAACAGCAAAATAGTAAGAGCAGTTAAAGCTATTACAAGAATAAGAATAGTATTAGATTATTCAGATGCACTTCCAGAAGGAAGAGGAGAAAACAATCAATAAAAATTAATAACCGCTATTTTAAGGAAACTTGAAATAGCGGTATTTGACTTTTTATGGAAAATATAGTATAATACAAAACAGTGATTAGCTAAAGAGCTAAAAAATGAGATTTTATTTATAATTTAAAACCTATAAGAGGGATTAAACGTAACAAAAAAAGAAAAAGAGAACGGAAAATTAAATATAATTGTAGTTTATATCATTCTATACAAAAAGTATACAATATAAACTTTTTATTTACGTACTAAAATAGGTTTAAAACTAGTAAAAAATAGAAGAAAATAGAAATGAACTAGTTAATTTAAATGATTATTAATAGAATTAAAAAAGAAAAAAGGAAGGAGAATTTATGACAGAGAAAAAAACACAAAACGAAAAAAATGAGAACAAAAAAGAAACAAAAGTAAGAAAAACAAATACAAAAGTTTCTAGAACAAGAAGAGTTGCAACAAATAAAGAAAAATTAGAAAACAAAAAAACAGAAATAAAAGAGAAAAAAGTTGCAACAAAAAATACAAAAGAAGGGGAGAAAAAAGTAACAAAAAGACCATACAACAGAAAAAATAAGAAAACAGAAAATACAAAAAAAGGTGAGAAAATCTTTAAAGAACCAAAACTAAAAATTATTCCACTAGGTGGATTACACGAAATAGGAAAAAATATCACAGTATTTGAATATGAAAACGAGATAATAGTAGTAGACTGTGGTTTATCATTTCCAGAAGATGATATGTTAGGAGTAGACTTAGTGATACCAGATATAACATATCTAGAAAAAAATGTAAAAAAAATAAAAGGATTAGTAATAACACATGGACACGAAGACCACATAGGTTCAGTACCATATTTATTAAAGAAAATAAACATACCAATTTATGCAACAAAATTAGCAGCAGGACTAATTAGAAATAAGTTAGAAGAACACAAACTATTAAGAAGTACGAAACTAATAGAAGTAATGCAAGGAGAAACTATAAAATTAGGAAAGAACTTTAAAGTAGAATTTATAAGAAGTTCACACAGTATTCCAGATTCAGTAATGCTTGCAATAACAACACCTGCAGGAACAGTACTTCATACTGGAGACTTCAAAGTAGATTATACTCCAATAGATGGAAAATTAATGGACTTTGGAAGAATAGCAGAACTTGGAAACCAAGGAATATTAGCATTAATGTCAGACAGTACAAATGCTGAAAGAAAAGGATTTACAATGTCAGAAAGCTCAGTGGGAGAAGTGTTTGACAAATTATTCTTACATTGCACTAAAAGAATAGTTGTAGCAACATTTGCATCAAATGTACACAGAGTACAACAAATAGTAAATTCAGCAGTAAAATATAATAGAAAAATAGCTGTATGTGGTAGAAGCATGATAAATATGATAACAACAGCAAGAGAGCTAGGATATATAGAATGTCCAGAAAACATATTTATTGATATAGATATGATAAAAAATTACACAGATGAGCAACTAGTAATAATAACAACAGGAAGTCAAGGTGAACCTATGTCAGCATTAACAAGAATGGCAGCAGGAGACCATAGAAAAGTAAAAATAACACCAAATGACTTAATAATAATATCAGCAACACCAATACCAGGAAACGAAAAATATGTATCAAAAGTAATAGATGACTTAATGCAAATAGGAGCAGAAGTTGTATACAGTTCATTAGAAGACATACATGTTTCAGGACATGCATGCCAAGAAGAACAAAAATTAATATTAGCATTAACAAAGCCAAAATACTTTATACCAGTTCATGGTGAATATAGACAATTAATAGCACATAGCGAAACAGCGCAAAGCATGGGAATAGATAAAGATAATATTATAATGCTTATAAATGGTAGAGTGCTAGAAATTGGTGAAAATGGAGCAGCTTTCACAGGAACAGTACCAAGTGGAAGAGTTTTAGTAGATGGACTAGGTGTTGGAGATGTTGGAAACATAGTATTAAGAGACAGACAACATTTATCTCAAGATGGTTTGATAGTAATAGTCTTAACAATGGATTCTCAAACAGGAGAGGTTGTTGCAGGTCCAGATGTTATATCTAGAGGGTTCGTTTATGTAAGAGAATCTGAAAATTTGATGGATGATGTAAAAAATGTTGTAAGACATGAAATTAAGAAATGTGAAGAAAAAGGCATTAGAGATTGGTCTACAATAAAATCAACAACAAGAGAAAACTTAAGAGATTATATTTTTGCGAAAACAAAAAGAAACCCTATGATAATTCCAATTATAATGGAAGTATAGAAAAATTTATAAAGGAGAAATAAAAATGGATTATAAAGATTTAGCAAATTTAATATTTCCAGAAGCAAAAGAAATAAGCTACTACGAAGAAAAATATCCAAGAAGAGACTTAAAAGAAGGAGCAATAGTAACAAGATTTGCACCAAGTCCAACAGGATTTGTACATATTGGTGGACTATATCAAAGTTTAATTGCAAGAAAACTAGCAAGTCAAACAGAAGGCGTATTTTTCTTAAGAATTGAAGATACAGATCAAAAAAGAGAAGTAGAAAATGGAGTAAAAGGAATAGTTTCAGCATTATCAGAATTTGGAATTGAACCAGATGAAGGAATGACTTCTGAAATAGAAGAAAAAGGAAACTATGGACCATACAAACAATCTCTAAGAAAAGAAATTTACCAAGCATACGCAAAATACTTAATAGAACAAGGAAAAGCATACCCATGTTTCTGTACACCAGAAGAAGGAGATGAAATAAGAAAAAAACAAGAAGCAGCTAAAATAAGACCAGGATATTATGGAGTTTGGGCAAAATGTAGAAACAACACAGTAGAAGAAATGATAGAAAAAATAAAATCTGGAGAAAAATTTATTATACGTTTCAAATCACCAGGAAGAGAAGACAGAAAAATAAAACATAAAGATGTTATAAAAGGAAATGTAGAATTTCCAGAAAATGACCAAGATGTAGTAATAATAAAAGCAGATGGATTACCAACATATCACTTTGCACATGCTGTAGATGACCACTTAATGGGAACAACACATGTAATTCGTGGAGATGAATGGTTATCATCAGTACCATTACACTTGCAATTATTCCACGAACTAGGATTTAGAGCACCAAAATATGCACATATTGCACCAATTATGAAAAACGACAATGGAAATAAAAGAAAACTAAGTAAAAGAAAAGATGCAGAAGCTGCAGTTAGTTATTATGAAGAAGAAGGAATACCAGAAGAAGCTGTAAAAGAATATTTATTAAATATTGCAAATTCAACATTTGAAAATTGGAGAAGAGCAAATCCAGATAAAGCAATGGAAGAATTTGAATTGAGTCTAAATAAAATGAGTGTTAGTGGAGCCTTATTTGATATGGTAAAACTATTAGATGTAGGAAAAACAGTAATATCAAAATTTACAGCTGAAAAAGTGTATGAAGAATCACTTAAATGGGCCAAAAGACATGATGAAGAACTAGCAAAAATGTTAGAAAATAAAGAATATTCATTACAAGTTTTAGGTATAGAAAGAGGCAACAAAAAACCAAGAAAAGATATATCAAAATGGTCTGATGTAAAAGAAAACATAAGCTATATGTATGATGACATTTTCTATGGAGTAGAACATGAATATCCATTCCAAGTAATAAATGAAAAAGAAGATATAGAAAAAATACTAAAACTATATATAGAAAAATATTACGATGAAAATGATGATAAACAAACATGGTTTAACAAAATAAAAGAACTAGCTGGCGAAATGGGATATGCAAAAGAAGTTAAAGAATTTAAAGCAAACCCAGAAGCATATAAAGCGCATGTTGGAGATGTAAGCACAGCTCTAAGAGTAGCTTTAACAGCGAGAACAAACACACCAGATATGTATGAAATAATGAAAATTTTAGGAAAAGAAAGAATGACAAAAAGATTTAACAGCGTAAAATTCTAAGAAAAAGGTTAATAAAAATTATGGAATATAATGTAGGAGATATTGTAAGAACTAAAAAAGCTCATCCATGTGGTAGTAAATTATGGGAGATAACAAGAATTGGTGTAGATTTTAAACTAAAATGCCAAGGCTGTGAACATGTAATTGTGTTGCCACGCGAAAAAGCAAAAAAGGCTATTACAAAGATAGAAAAGAAAATATAAAAAGAAGAAATGTATTGTATTTTTGCAATGCATTTTTTTGTACTAAATTAAATAATGTAAAAATATGGACAAAAATGTAAAAAAAAGGAAAACGAAAGTTTGTGAAAGTTTTGTGAAATTGCAGACTTTATAGCACTTAATATGTTATAATAACTTAAAGTCTAAATTGACTTTAAGAAAGGAGCGAAGATTTATGTCTATGATTATAGACCTAGAGGAAGCTGTTAAAGCTCCAACCATTGTGAAAGTAAAAATTCTTGCAATAGGAATTTCAGATAGTGTTAATGGAGATTCAGCAAAAGAATTTCTAAGATATGCTAGAGATGAGCAAATCTTAGGAAAACTTTCTGTTGAGGAAGCTAACTCTTATAAAGCAATAGTAGAATTGTATGAAATTGCTGAATATACAAATGGAGAAGTAGAAATAAGAGAAGTAGCTTTTAAAAATGAAAAACAGTACAGAGTGTTTTGGGTGAAATTCAAAAAAGCAATAGAAGCTGAAAACTTTAAAAATACTTATTTTGCTTCAAAAGAGCAAAATAAATATAGAAAAGAAATAGTATAACAAATACGCAATGGTTGGTTAATTAATAGCGAAGGGCAGTTGTAACTGCTCTTTCTTTTTTTACTCAATTTATAATAGTAACCAAATACAAAAAACGACATAATATATAGTATAATACTAAACAAAGTATTATACTGGAGGTGACTTTTATGGAGCCACAAGAAAACTATGTATGTTATGAAAATAGAAAACAAGAAAAATGCCCAAAAGTAAAATGTCTAGGAATAGTTACAGTATTACTTTTAACTGCATTTGCAGTATCAATCGGATTAATAATCGGAGCAGCACTTGCAGGTGCATTTTTAGAGAATATGGCAGCAATGATAGTTTTAGCAATAGTTTTAGGAATATTATTTATAATAGCAGGAATACTATTGTTATGTAATAGAAAAAAAGATGAAAAGCACAATCACAAATGCTGTTGTTAATAAAATATAAAAGACTTTCTGATTTTTAGAAAGTCTTTTATATTTTATATAAATTCATCAATAATATTCCAAACTTCATCTTTATAAATCTTCCTTTCAGAAGAAAAAGGGAGAGTTGTAATATCTCCAATTGGATTAAGAGACTTTTGCAAAGTTGAAACAGCATCTGAAACTTTAGTTACTGCAATTTTATCAGCCTTATTTGCCAAAATTATAAAAGGCAAACCAGATGAAATTATGTAATTATACATAAGTCTATCATTAGCAGTAGGTGTGTGGCGTATATCAACTAAGAATACAATCAAAGAAATTTCCTTTCTATGAAAAAGATATTCTTCAATAAACTTGCCAACTTGTTCTTGTTCTTTTTTAGACATTTTGCTATAACCATAGCCAGGTAAATCAACAAAATAGAAAGTTTCATCAATATTATAAAAATTTATTTGGCGAGTTTTACCAGGTTCACTACTAGTACGAGCCAATTTTTTTCTATTTATCATAGTATTAACAAAACTAGATTTACCAACATTAGATTTACCTACAAGAACAATTTCAGGTAACCCGTCTTTAGGATACTGTTTTGGACTAACAGCAGAAATCTCAAATTTGGGATTTTTTACTAACATAAATATAAACTCCTTCTATTTTTTTATTTGAATTTTTTCTAATCCACCCATGTATGGTCTTAAAACTTCTGGAATAATAACACTTCCATCAGGTCTATAATTATTTTCCATAATAGAAATAAGCATTCTAGGTGGGGCAACAACAGTATTGTTTAAAGTATGTGCATAATAGTTTCCTTTTTCACCTTTAATTCTAATTCCTAATCTTCTAGCTTGAGCATCTGTTAAGTTTGAGCAGCTACCAACTTCAAAATATTTCTTTTGACGTGGAGACCAAGCTTCAACATCACAAGATTTAGCTTTTAAATCAGCCAAATCTCCTGAACAACATTCTAAAGTTCTAACTGGAATTCCCATGCTTCTAAAGAATTCAACTGTATATGACCACATTTTATCATACCATTCCCAAGATTGTTCTGGTTCACAAACTACAATCATTTCTTGTTTTTCAAATTGGTGAATTCTATAAACGCCACGTTCTTCAATACCATGTGCACCTTTTTCTTTTCTAAAACATGGAGAATATGATGTCATAGTATAAGGCATGTTTTCTTTTTTCAAAATTTGACCTTTAAATTTACCAATCATAGAGTGCTCAGAAGTACCAATTAAATATAAATCTTCGCCTTCTATTTTATACATCATAGCATCCATTTCATCAAAACTCATAACACCTGTTACAACATCACTTCTAATCATGAAAGGTGGAATACAATAAGTAAATCCTTTGTTAATCATGAAATCTCTTGCATATGTTAAAACAGCTGAATGAAGTCTTGCAACATCACCCATTAAATAGTAAAAACCATTACCACTAACACGCCTAGCACTATCTAAATCAAGTCCACCAAGAGCTTCCATAATTTCTCCATGATATGGGATTTCATAATCAGGAACAACTGGCTCACCGAATTTTTGGATTTCAACATTTTCACTGTCATCTTTACCAATTGGAACAGATTCATGCATAATGTTAGGAATTTTCATCATTCTAACTTTTATAGCTTCTGAATATTCAGCCTCTAGTTTTTCGTTTTCTTCTAGTTGCTCATTTATTTTTGAAACTTCTTCTTTTATTTTTTGAGCTTCATCTTTTTTACCATCTTTCATAAGCATACCGATTTGGCTACTTAGATTTTTTCTACTTGCTCTTAAATTATCACCATCTAATTGAGCTTTTCTGTTTTTTATATCTAATTCTATAACTTCATCAACTAAAACAAGTTTTTTATCTTGAAATTTTTTCTTTATGTTTTCCTTTACTATGTCAGGATTTTCTCTTAAAAATTTAATATCTATCATAATTTACCTCCATTACGCTATTTGCGACTATTTCATATAATTTTCCTTCATGTTTTCTTGAAGTTCGAAACGAATTTTTTGACCTGTTATATTGTCAGGTCTTTTTACATCAATTTCTTCTAAAAACATTTTTTCTGGTCTTACCCAAGTGGAGCGACCATCAGTTCTTTTATATAATGGTTTATATACTACCATTCTTTCCTGAGTTTCCGAGTCGTATGCGATGTCTTGAACATAATAATAGTTTCCTTTGAAATGTCTATATACGGCATTTGTTTTGACTTCTTTCATTAATTTTTTGCTCCTTTAAAATTTTTTAACATTATATCGTATTTTCTAATAAATATCAACAAAATAGGGAAAAATGATTGTAAGAATGTTACTGATTAATGGTTTTAATAAAATTTTCAAAAAAAATCCTTGATATATAAGCTTTTCATTACATTTCTCGGCTTATTATAAAATTTAAGAAATTCTAAATTGTTTTATGGATCCTTTCCACTATCGTGAACTCTTACCATAAAACTGCATAGAATTTCTAAAATTTTTCCATGCACATTCGTCATTTCATTCAAAGCTTATATATCAAGGATTTTTTTTTATTAATAATAACCGATTAACCAGTAACATAAGAATTGAAATTTTGGGAGAGTAAAATGATAATTGAATTTTTAAAATTTATAATATATTCGGCAGCAATAGTTTTAATATCAAAATATATATTAGTAGTAACATTGAGAAAATTAGCAGAAACACTAAGTTTAAAGCCAAAGACTGTAGGTAATATTGCAGGGATTGCAACATCAATGCCGGAATTATTAACAATTGTATTTTCAAGCTTTAATGGGCTTATAACAACAAGTATTATGAATGTACTAAGTTCAAATGTGATAAATATTTTACAATATGCATTGGCGATATTATTAAATAAGAATTATAAGCTATTGAAAAATAGGGCAATTTTTACAGATATAATATTAGTAGTTATAACAATTTTGATACCTTTAATTTTAGTATTGGAAAATGTTGAAATGAGTGTAAATTTGGTTCCAGTTTTTGCTGTTTTGTATATTATGTTTTTAATTATTAATAATAAAGTGCATGAAAAATATTTGAAGAAGGAAGATGAAAAAATAGAATATGAAATAGAGAAAGAAGAACAAAGTGAACTTAAAAATAGAAATAAGTTAGCGTTGTACATTTTATTGCTAATTATAACAGGAATTTTGCTTTTTGTAGTGGGTAATTTGCTTGGAAATACTTTGGAGAGTTTATGTAATAGATTTGAAATTTCTCAAACTATAATTGGAATTTTATTAGGTTTTATTACAAGTATACCTGAACTTATTACTTTCTTTGAGTCGCAAAGACACTATAAGAAAGATGATAGTGATAATCTTTTGGGAGTTGTTGAAGCTACTAATAATTTGTTTACTTCGAATATAATGAATTTGTTTGTTATTCAAACAATAGGTATTTTAATTTATAGTGTAGTATAAATTCTTATGAAAGTTTGTTATTTTATGAATTACTCTGAAAAAATTCAAAAAATGTGTTGACTAGGAAAATACTTATTTATATAATATAATGGAATTATAACAATTTTATTATAAAAGTAGTAGTAGAACTTTGAAAATTTAATACCTGTAAAAAGTTTGAAGTTTAAGCAGAATACTTTTATACAAAAATGGAAATAATTAAAACAAAAGCAGAACAAACAAAGGAAGGGAGAGTTTTTTATGCAAAAAATGATAAAAAACAATAAAGAAAACGAAGAAAAAAATGTAGTAAAAAATATAGCAAAAAAACAAACAGGTATTACATTAATAGCATTAGTAATTACAATAATTGTGTTGCTAATTCTTGCAGGAGTAAGTATAGCAACATTAACAGGAAATAATGGAATATTAACACAAGCAAATACAGCCAAGGAAAATAATAATAGTGCAACAGCAAAGGAAAAAGTACAATTAGAAGCAGCAGGAAGTTTTGACAATACAGGAGCATTTAACAAAGAAATTTTTAAAAACAATTTAAAGAACAACTTAAAATTAGAAGATAGTGACATAATAGAAAATGCAGATGGAACAATAACAGTAAAAATAGATGGATATGAAGTAAAAGTAGATGGAACAACAGGAAAAGTAGGAGAACCAAGTAAAGGGAATGTAACACCACCACCATCTACAAGTGTACAACCAGGAACAATTGTATCTAAGACAGAAAAGAATAATTATTCAGATGGAACAAATACAGCAACAGTTCCAAAAGGCTTTACAGTTTCAGGAATAGAAAGTGAACAAACAATAGCAAATGGATTAGTAATATATGATATACCAGAATCAGAAATATCAAGTGTTGATTGGAGTACTGCAGCAACAAAATATAACCAATTTGTATGGATACCAGTAGCAAGTGCAAGAGAATATCAAAGAGACTTTACTTATCCAAGTGATTTTGGTAGTAATACTGAAAATACATTTACAGATACAGGATATTTACCAACAGATATCCAACCAACAACAGATGATGCGACAAATAATGAAACAGCAGAAAGAACAGCAGTATTAAAGTATAATGGATTCTATATAGCAAGATACGAAGCTGGAAAAGATGGCTCAAATGTAGTAAGCAAGCAAAATGCAACAGCATATACAGATGAAACTCAAACAAGTTTTAAATCTATAGGAAAAACAATGTATGGAGATAGTAGTCAATATGTAAAAAGTGCAATGTGTTCAGGAATACAATGGGACATGGTAATGAAATTTGTAGATGGAAAAACAGATGGAAATGAAAATACTTATGATGTAAAAACATATAGCTCAACTAGACATACAGGAAGTAAAAAAGAGACAGGAAAAAATGTATCAGATAAAGTGCAAAACATATATGATCTTGAAGGAAATTGCGTAGAATATGTAGCTGAAAAAAATAACACTAGCATTCCTTTTGTCCTTCGTGGGGGCCGTTACGACAACAACAGCTTCAACACAGCTAGTCTACGCATTAGCGATAATGGCTTTGCCACCAGCAACTATACTTTCCGCCCTGCACTTTATGTAGAGTAGAACTGTGCTCTGTGAAAACTAATATTAGAATAATAGAATACTATGAAAATATGGTGTCACTAATGTGGCACATTTTATTATGCCAAAAAATGTTAGCAACTCTACATAAAAAGTAAATGCCAATTGCAATATATAGAAAAATTGCCGCTAAGTGTTGAAGAAAATACAATTATAGTATATAATAACAAGGCAACATAAAAAAGCAGAAAGGAAATTGATATTATGACAAATGTAATAAATCAAGAAAGTATTACAAAAAAAAGAGTTGCAGCAATTGGGCGTTGGATGCCAATTCACAAAGGACACAAAGAATTCCTAATACGGTTTGCCAAAGATGAGCAAGTAGAAAAAGTATTAGTTATGATTGGGTCTTGCTACGAAAATGGAGAGCAAAGATATTGCATACCTGCGGTAGAAAGAGAAAAAATGCTAGAAGCAATATTCAAAGCAGAAAAAATTCCAGAAGAAAAATATGAAATAATTCATGTGCCAGACACAGAAACTTTTGAAGAATGGATGGACAACATACTAAGAGCATTCAAAAAATACAAAATCACACATTTCTGTACAGGAAACAAAGAAGATATATTGAATGTTCTAGAAAGCAAAGAAGAAAAACTAGGGTTTGAAATAATCAATCCAGAACTTCAAAGTGCTGTAAGCTATCATGCAACAGAAATAAGAAAACTTATATTGGAAGGAAATTACAAAAAACTCGAAACAATGATTCCAAATGAAGTAAAACAATTAATCTTCCATAACACATTTAAAGAAATTATTGCATGTAGCAAAAACAATGGAATTAAATTTGTACCAGGTAGACAAACTATAGATGTTGTATTTCTTATAAGAAACACATTAGATGGAAAAGTATATGTTTTGTTAGGCAAACGCTCAAACAAAAAAGTTGACTTTCCAGGATACTTATCACTTATGGGAATAGCAATAAACCAAGAAGACTTTGAATCACCTACTAAAGCAGCAATTAGAGGCCTAATGGAATGTGCAGGATTAAAAGTAAAAATGCTTGATAATTCTTTAGAACCTGCTATTATCAAATTAGAAAATATCCCAAATGCAAATCTAGAACAAATGAGATATATTGGATTATATAGTTCAGAAGATGAAAAATTTGCAGGAACACGTGGTGGCTCATCACAATGTTTTGGAATATTTATCGAAGATGAAATTTTTAAATATGAAGAATATTTAAAAGCAGGAAATGATTTAGAAAGTGTAGCTTTTTATGACATCTCTACAGCACTCTCAGAACCACTTGCATATCAACAAAAGGACATGTTGAAAAAAGCGATAACTATGTTTAATGCATATCCAGACTTAACTAAGCAAATTTCAATTTTATCCAAATCAAAAACTGAAAGCAAAAAATCAATTGTCATTTCATTTATTGGAGCACCTGGAGCAGGAAAAAGTACAGCAGCACTTGGTTTAGCTTATGAATTAAAGAAAATGGCAAAAAACGTAGAATACGTTCAAGAATTTGCTAAAGATTTGACATATAACAATCTACTAGAAAAATATATACCAAATCAATCTTATATTATTGCAGAACAATATAAAAAAATCTATGATTTAGTAGACCAAGTAGATTATATTGTAACAGATGCTGGAATTGAAATATCAGCACTACATGCATCAAAAGAAAGCAAAACAGTTGAAGATTTAGCATGGTACTTACGAAATAAAACAGAACAAATTACAATCTTTATTGAAAGAGACAAACAAGTAAGTTATGACGCAAATGGAAGAATTGAAAGCGAAAAAGAAAGTCAAGAATTTGGCGAAAAATTAGAAAAATACTTGCAACAAAACAATGCAAAATATTACAACGTAATAGGAACAAACAGCGCAATTGAAAAAGCACTAGAACTTATAAAAGCTAAGGAGAAAGAAAATGCAAATTCAGAAAATGAAAAATAGTCTCCCAAAGCAAAAAATCACAATTCTAGGGCATGACAACATTGATGTAGATGCATTTTTATCAGGAATTTTGTTATCAAAACTCCTAAACTTTTTAAAAATAGACAATGAATTTGTTATTTTAGAAAAGGTAAAGGAAAATGAAACATACAAAATTGTAAAAGAACTTTTTAATATTGATATGAAAAAATGGGAAAAAGTTTCGGAAGATGGTAACAGAAATTTATTTTTAGAAGACCATTTTGAAACAATTCATTTAGGAAAAATAGTGGGATGTATAGATCATCATCCTACTACCCAAAAACTTAATTATGAATATCAATATAGAAGAAACTCTTGTGCAAGTGCTTATTTAATTTATGAGATTATGAAACAAGAAGGTTACCAATTAACTAAAGAAGAGGCTAAAATGGTAATAGTTGCAATGATGGTTGACACAACAGCTTTTAGAAGTACAAAAACAATCCAAGAAGAGGTGAAAGAAGCTAAAAAAATAGCTCTTGAATATTCCTTAGACTATGAAAAGTTACTAAAATATTGTTTTTGTTTAACTCCAATTAAAAATATGGAGATAAAAGATATTGTTGAAAATGGAAAGAAACATTATAACTACGCAGGAACAGAAGTTGAATCTGCATATGTACAGGTATATGGAATGCCAGATGAAAATACTATAAATAGTTGGATAAGCTATTTAAAGGATAGTATTAAAATATCTAATGCTAGAATGAAAGTTTTTATCATATTTGAAATGAAAACTAACAAAACAATAGAATATAGGATAACATTAGAAAATGTAACTATAACAGAGCATAAAGGTATTTTGTCTAGAGGAAAAGATATCATGCCAAAAATAGAAGAAATATTTTTATAGTAATACACTAAAAAGGAGTCGCTGACTCCTTTTTATAAATTCAGTTAATTCGAAATTAAATAAAAAAATTTATATCTGTTGTTAGTACTAGTAAAAAATAAGAAAGTTATGGTATACTAGTAATTGAGGCGATAGAATATGATTAATTTTACAAATGCAAAAGAAGAATTTAATAAATATAAAGGCTCAGAAAAAAAGAAAACATTAATATATAATCAAAAAAAGTATTTAGTAAAATTTCCAGACCCTGTTTCAGGAAAGAACAAAAATATATCATATATAAACAATGCTTTTTCAGAATATGTAGGAAGTAACATTCTTAAATTAACAGGATTCGAAACTCAAAATACTATTTTAGGTGAATATGAATATAAAGGAAAAGAAAAAATAGTATGTGCATGTGAAGACTTTACAGATAGTAAAAATGTTTTATATGAATTCGAAAATTTGGCATTAAGTACAAACCCAGACAAAAAGATAGGAACAGAGCTAAGCGAAATAATGGAAATTATAGAAGAAAACAAAATGATTAATGCAGAAGAAACAAAAGAAAAATTTTGGAATATGTTTGTTATAGATGCTCTAATTGGAAATACAGATAGACACAATGGAAACTGGGGATTTTTATTAGACTTAGAAAGTGGCAAAGTAAAATTTGCTCCAATATATGACTGTGGTTCATGTTTAAATCCTATGCTGGAAGATAATGAAATTGAAAAAATAGGAAGTACAGAAATACATAATGTATCAATTAATTGTTATTCATGCATAAAGGAAAACAATAAGAAAATAAACTATATGACATATATAAAACAAATGAAAAATGAAGAATGTAATAAAGCAATAATCAGAATTTTTCCAAACATGGATATAGAAAAGATAAATGACTTTATAGAAAATATCAGCTATATAAGTGATATTAGAAAAAGTTTTTATAAAGAAATTATAAAAACTAGATATGAAATAGTAAAATCAGCATATAAAAAACTGAAAAAAGCTTGACAATCTATGGGAAACTATAGTATAATAATATTCGTTACAAGAAGAAGTCAAAACTTCTCACCTTATCTAAATAAAGAAAAAGGTTGGAAATTAAATAGATACAAGCTTTAAAAGCTAGATTTATTTTTGAATTTGACTTGTAACAAAAGTCAAATTTTTTTATTATTGGAGGTGTTTTTTATAAAACAAGAATTACCAATTAACAGACAAATCAGAGCCAAAGAAGTTCAACTAATCGGAGAAACAGGAGAAAAACTAGGAGTTTTATCACTAAATGAAGCTTTAGCAAAAGCTGAAGAAAAAAACTTAGACTTAGTTTTAGTTGCACCAAATGCAAATCCAGTAGTTTGTAAAATAATGAACTATGGAAAATACAAATTTGAGCAAGCTAAAAAAGAAAAAGAAGCTAAGAAAAAACAAAAAACATTAGAAGTGAAAGAACTAAGAGTTACTCCAAACATCGAGGAACACGACTTTGAATTCAAATCAAAAAATGCAAGAAAATTTTTAACTGCAGGAAACAAAGTAAAAATTACTGTTAGATTTAGGGGAAGAGAAGTAAATAACTCAAAAGCAGGAGAAGTGGTACTAAATAAATTTATTGAAAATTTAGAAGATGTAGCAACTGTTGAAAAGAAACCTAAATTAGAAGGTAGAAATATGTTTACAATTTTAGCTAAAAAAGCAGAAAAATAATCTGCTAAAAATATAAAGCAATAAAAGCGAAAGGAGTATATGTTATGCCAAAATTAAAAACAAATAAAGCTGCTAAAAAAAGATATTCATTAACAGCTACAGGTAAAGTAAAAAGAACAAAATCAAACAGAAGACACTTATTAGCAAATAAAACAAAAAGACAAAAAAAATCAGGAAAAATCCAAAACGGATATGCTGATAAAACTTGTGAAAAAACAATTAAAAAATTATTACCATATGGTAACTAAGAATAAGAATTAAAATAGGGAAGGTGAAAATAAATGGCAAGAGTAAAAACAGCAAGAACAACAAGAGCAAGACATAAAAAAATATTAAAACAAGCTAAGGGTTACTACGGAGCAAAAAGCTATAGATTCAGAAATGCAAACCAAGCAGTTATGAAATCTTTATCATATGCTTATGTAGGAAGAAAAGATAAAAAAAGTAATTTCAGAAAATTATGGATAGCAAGAATCAATGCAGCTGCAAGAATGAATGGAACAACTTACAGCAAAATGATTGCTGGACTAAAAAAAGCTAATGTTACAATAAACAGAAAAATGTTAGCAGACTTAGCTGTAAATGATGCAAAAGCATTTGCAGAAATCGCTGAAATATCAAAAAAAGCGTAAACTATAGAAAAATAATCTTTTCAATATTAGAAAAGATTATTTTTTTGGCTAATGAAAACCCCATGTTATACATGGGGTTCTAAAAGCTTCTAGCTATGAGTGAAAAAAATTCTCCTTTTTGATATAATAAATTCGGTTGGCAAAACTATTCAGTAGGACTTAAGCACCAAAGTGCCAGTACAAAAGTCTTCTAGGCTAAGAGTAAATCACCTGTTTTATGGGTGGTTATGATTATTAATAGAATAATTAATAAATTTAAAAAATATATTGCTTTTAAAAAAATATATTGATAAAATGAAAAAGCAAAAAATGTACAAAGGAGAATATGAATAAATGAAAGAAAAGGGAATTACATTAGTTGCGCTTGTTGTTACAATTGTTGTTTTAATTATTCTTGCTAGCATATCTGTATATGCATTAATTGGCCAAAATGGAATAATTGAAAGAGTAAAACAAGCTAAAGAACAGACAATTATTTATCAATATAAAGAAAAAATAGAAATTATAAAAACAGAAACAAGACTAAAGTATAATAATGTAGATATTACACTTGAAAAATTAAAGAATGAATTTGATAGTGATAGGCAAAAATATTGGATAGGTGCTGTTGAAATAGTAGCAGATAATGGAATGGAAAAAATAAGGCTAAATACAAAAGACGGATATGTGTTTTATATAACTGAAGATACAACTGAATATAGAGGAAAAGGTCAAGTTTCTGAAATAATATTAGCTGAAGATGTTTCATATACACCACAAGACATTGATTGGAAAGTAGACGATGTAAAACAAGCTTTGGATTACTTATTTAGCAATTAAAACAAAAGAAAGGAAAAAATAAAAATGAAATGTATAAGGAAAAACTTTAAAATAATTATTGGATTAATAATAGGAATGGTAATGGCAAGTTGTATAAGTGTATATGCTACATATAAATACTTTGCAAATGATGTAAAATATACAAATGATAAGAGTGTTGCACAAGCATTAGATGAATTATATAATAATAAAAAAGATGTATCAGAATTAAATACATTAAAAAGCTTGCTTAGTCAAACGAATGCAACAGAAAATGATATTGTAAACGGAAAAGTAGCATATAGCAATGGAAGTTTAATTAGTGGTAATCTGAACTTAGAAAAAAATTGGACATTAGTAATATCATATAAAATTTATCTAGGATGGAATGGAAATGTTGGATATGGATATACAACAGGAAAAACTACTATAAAAAATAAAGATGGTGAAAGAACTATAGTAAATGATGGTGGATCAATAATAAGTAGAACTGAGAATTGGAATGGAAATTATTATATAAATGCAAATATTTCAGATGTAGTAATTGAATCATTTACAATAGACGAGTAAAAATGAAACAAAAAAATCCTTACTATTTTCAATATAGAAAGTAATAAGGACTTTTTTTATTGTTTCTTCATTTTAGGTTTAGATATTAAAGAAGCTAGATATCCAAAAAATACAGCAGCAGCAATTCCACCAGCAGAAGCTTTCACACCACCAGTAAAAGCGCCAACTAAACCAGATTCTTTAACACCTTCTATAGCACCTTTTGCAAGATTATAACCAAAACCAGTAAGTGGAACAGTAGCTCCACAACCTGCAAAATCAACTAAATATTTATAAAGACCAAGACCACCGAAGAATAGCTCCAGTGGTAACAAATGTTACCAAAATCCTTGCAGGAGTTAGCTTTGTTTTATCTATTAAAATTTGACCAATAATACAAATAATGCCACCTGTTACAAAACACCTAAGAAGCATTGACCAGTCAAAAACTTGTGCCCAGTTAATATCCATAAAATCACCTTAACTAAAATAGTATATTTAGGTTTTTACAAGGATACCTATAAACCTTTTTAAATATATTTTTATCAAAATGCAAGTTGAATCATAAATAATATTTCTAATTAAAGTTCAATACTAATTGCATGAGCAATTCCAGGAATACTTTCACCCTGTTGAGAACTTGTGGAATTCATTAAAGCTCCTGTGGCAATTAATAAAACTTTTTTGATTTTTCGTTCTTTTAATTGCTTGAAAAAATAACCTGAAAAAACTGTACCACAACATGCGCAACCACTACCACCAGAATGTGTGTCTTGAGCATTTTTATCAAATATTAAAACTCCACAATCATTATAATTAGATTTAATATTATATCCTTGAGATTTAGCAATATCAATTGCAATACTTTTTCCAATATGTCCTAAATCTCCACTTAAAATTACATCATAATAATTAGGACTTCTACCAGTATCTATAAAGTGAGTTATAAGAGTATCGCAAAATGCCGGCGCCATAGCAGCTCCCATGTTATTAGCATCTTTGATGCCCATATCTATTATTTTTCCAGGTGTAATATGTGTTATATAAGGACCTGTACCATCTTTTGAAAGAATAGCAGCGCCACTACCTGTAACAGTCCATTGACTAGTAGGTGGACGTTGATTTCCTAATTCCAATGGGAATCTAAATTGCTTTTCTGCACTACAAAAATGACTAGATGTAGCACAAAGTACATTTTTAGCAAAACTTTCAATTGCTATTGCACCAAGACTCATAGATTCTACAAATGTAGAACAAGCTCCAAACACTCCGAAAAAAGGAATGCCAACATCTCTTAAACCAAAGCTAGAAGAAATACATTGATTAAGTAAATCTCCTGCAAACATGCAGTCAATTTCACTTGCAGGAATACCTGATTTAGTAATAACAGTATTTACAGTTTCTTTTATTATTTTACTTTCAGCTTTTTCCCAGGTTTTTTCTCCCCAAAATTCATCATCTAAAGTTTGATCAAAGTATTTGGCTAGAGGCCCTTGTGCTTCTTTAGGACCAACAATACTTGCACACTCTGAAATAGTTGGTGGATTATCAAACCTGATAGTTTGTTTTCCTATCTTTTCCAAAAAATCATCTCCTATTTTAATAATAAATTTCTAAACTAAAGTAATATTTTGAGTGTTGAAAATTAAAAATATAATTCCAACTAAAATTGAAGCAGAAATACCGAAAACAAGTACAGGACCTGCAACTGTAAACATTTTTCCTCCAACTCCCATAACATATCCTTCAGATTTATATTCCATTGCAGGAGAAACTATAGAATTAGCAAAACCTGTAATTGGAATTAAAGAACCGGCACCGGCAAACTTTCCGATTTTATTAAATAGATTTAAACCAGTTAAAAAAGCTGCAATACCTATTAATAAAATTGAAACTATAGTGCCACAAGTATCTGTATTAAAACCTCTTTCTTTGCATATATTAAATATAATCTGACCAATACTGCAAATAAGTCCACCAACCCAGAAAGCATTAAAACAATTCTTTATAATTGGTGAATTAGGTGATTTTTTATCTACATATTCTTGATAAGTTTGTTTACTTTCTATTGGATTACTCATTTAAAAACCTCCTTAAAATTAATTAGTTTTTCTGTTTAAATCGATAATAAAACTTATATCTAAATCAACAAAATATTCAGAAATTCTATCACCATCAATAGAAGCTCTTTGCTCTAAAATTTTCACATCTGATAAATAATCAATACTTTTAGAAGCTTCAGCAATTGCCTTTACAATAGCGTCTTTCCAAGAAATATTTGAATTTCCAGTTATAATTAAATGTTTTTTTATATCCATAATATACCTCCAAATTGTTTAAAATTGATTTTACTAAAATAAGATAAAGTAAAACAAAATTTGAACATACTTAAAAAATTTAGTAATAATAGCTTTTCCTTAATTTAGAAAAATATACAAAAACAGTAGAAAATAAATTGAAAAAATTATATAATGAAAAAGCAAAAAGATGGGAGAGATGAATAATGGTAGATAAAGCAAGAGAAGTAGCTTTAAAAACTTTATATAGAATAAATAACGAAGGAGCATATTCGAATATTGCATTAGATGAAGAAATAAACAAAAGTGCTCAAAAGTTAAATGCAAAAGATATTGGATTAATTTCAGAAATTGTTTATGGAGTTATAACATGGAAATTAACAATTGATGAAATTATAAAAAAATATTCTAAAATTAGGCTAAAAAAAATATCACCATGGATATTAGATATTTTAAGATTATCAATATATCAAATTGTATTTTTAAATAAAATCCCAAAATCAGCAGCTGTAAATGAAGGGGTAAACCTTGCTAAAAGATATGGGCATAGAAGTAGCTCGGGTTTTACAAATGCAATATTAAGAAAAGTTGAAAAACAAGACTATGAAGATTTTAAAAATATAAAAGATGATAAAGAAAGACTGTCAAAACAATATTCTATGCCTTTATGGATTATAGATGAGCTAGCAGATGAAGGCCTTGAAATAGAAAAAATAGAAAAGATATGTAGTTCTTCTAATATAAGACCTAAAGTATCAATAAGAGTTAACACATTAAAAACTAACAAAGAAGAACTAAAACAAATTTTAGAAAAGGAAAATATTAAAACTACAGATGGAATATTAGAAGATTTTTTGATTTTAGACAAAGCGAAAAATATAGAAAAATTAGAATCTTTTAAAAATGGACTATTTACAGTTCAAGATGAAGCGGCAGGGTTAACAGCCCTAATATTGAATCCGAAAAAAGGAGAAAAAATATTAGATGCATGTAGTAGTCCTGGTGGAAAAACCACATATATAGCACAACTTGTGGAAAATGATGGTCAAATAGTGGCTTTTGATATTCATGAACATAGAACAAAATTAGTAGAGCAAACAGCAAAAAGACTAGGGATAAATATAATTGAAACCAAAGTACAAGATGCAAGCAAATTTGATGGAAAATATGAAAATAAATTTGATAAAATTTTGCTAGATGTTCCATGCCTAGGAATAGGAGTACTTAGAAGAAAACCAGATATAAAATGGCAAAAGAAAAAAGAAGATATTAAAGAAATTTCAGAAATCCAATACAAAATATTAGAATGTTGTTCAAAATATTTAAAACCTAATGGAGAACTTGTATATTCAACATGTAGTATTTTAAAAGAAGAAAATGAAAATCTAGTAAAAAGATTTTTGAAAAATAATAAAGAATTTGAATTAGAAAAAATAAAAATTTTAGATAAAAATTTCTTCAAAAAATATTTGAAAGATGAGCAATTCTTACAGGTGTATCAAAATGAGAATACAGATGGATTTTTTATATGCAAATTATTAAAAAAATAAAATATTACATTTGTGTTACAACTTCATTACGGTTATATTAAATGTATTGACTTTTTGCCAAATAAATATAAAATATAAGTAGATTTGATTATTATGTAAGAAAACGATGAAATATGTAAAAAATACTAAGTATTATTTAATAAATTTTGCAAAAAATAAAAATAAAAGGAGAAAAAAATGTCAAGTTGCCTAGGACTATATATAGAAGAACATCTAATTAAATATGCAAAAGTTTCAAAAGATCATGACAACTTAAAAGTAGAAGCATTTGGAATAAAGTTTTATGAGAAATTAAATGAAGCAATTCCACAAGTAATAGAAGAAACATACAGTCAAAAAACTCCAATAAGTGTAAACTTATCAGAAGAAATATACAACTATTACGACATGTTTGCATTACTTACAAAAAGTGATTTACAAAAAGCAATAAAAACTGAATTCGAGTCTTTTTGTGCGGACAAAGGATACAATCCAAATGTATTTGAAGTTAGATATGCAGTGGCAGATAACAAACTGGACAAAGAAAAACTAAAAGTAATTCATATTGCAGAAAATAAAATAGAATTAAATAAAAGAGTACAAGAACTAAGCGACTATAAATTGACAAATATATCTCCAATATCAATGGCAATACCAAACTTGGTAGAAATAGACAGCAATGAAAATTGCATAATTGTAAACATAGAAGATAAAACAACAGTAACAACAATAATTGGAAGCAAAATTTTCAATGTTGACATATATGAAGAGGGAAGCCAAGAAATATTAGGTAAAATAAACTTAAAAGAAAACTCATATTCAAAAGCTTATGAAATATGTAAAAACACAACAATATATACATCAGAAGGAAGAGAACTTCAAACAGAAGAAACAAGTTATTTAGAAGATATAATGCCAACATTATATTCAATAGCTGGAAAAGTACAAAAGATATTAGCAACATCAACTGAAAAAATTGATAAGGTATATCTAACAGGAACAGGAGCCCTAATAAACAATGTGGACTTATACTTCCAAGAATATTTAACACAAACAGCATGTGAAATATTAAAACCTTATTTTATATCAGGAACAAAAGATGTTAGCATAAAAGATTATATTGAAGTGAACTCAGCTATTTCTTTAGCTTTAATGGGATTAGACGAAGGAATACAAGGAATGAACTTCAAGAAACCATCTTTTGAAGATAAAATTCCTAGTTGGCTAAAAATAGAAGTAAACCCAGACAGAACAAAAAAAGAACAAAAAAATATCGGTGGTTGGTTTACATGGGATTTAAATCAAAAACTAGATAAAACAGAAAAGAGTTTAGTAAGAATAGCAGTGGGATTATTATTATTAGTTGTTATATATAGTGCATTTGTAATTCTTTTAAATAATCAAATTATTAAAAAAGGACAAGAAGCAGATGAATCTATAGCACAAACTAATAGTCAAATATCACTTGCAAACAATGATAATGAGAAAATAAAATCAAGAACAAATGAATATACAACAATGATAAAAAATCTTGAAGAAGCAAATGATAAAATAACAGATAGAAATAAAACAAGAAACTCAATACCAAACTTACTAAATCAAATAATGTCTATAGTGCCTGAAAGTGTTCAAATAACATCAATAGAAAATTCAACAGGAACACATGTTGTAATAAATGCACAATCTAATAAATATGAACAATTAGGATATTTAAAAGCAAAAATAAAATCAGATGTTATATTAACAAATGTAATATCAACAGCAGGACAAAAAGACAATAATGTAGTTACAGTAAAAATAGAAGGAGATTTACCATGAAAAAATTATTAATATTAGTTCTAATTGCTTTATTATTAACACTTTCTATTTTCATTGTTATACAAGGAGTACACATAGGAAGTTTAGAAATACTTGGAGTAAAAGGAATACAAGAAAAAAGTAGTGAATTAGATGAAAAAATTCAACAAGCAGGTAAACTAGCAGAAAAAGATTACCAACAAGCTTTAAATGATGTAAAAACAAATACAAAAAAATTACAAGAAGAAAAAAAGAACTATGAAGACATGACACAAATAAGCGAAGACGGAGATGTACAAGCAGCAAATCAAATTGAAAAATATGAAATCGAAACATTATGGGTAAAACTAGGAAACCATGCAACAACTCAAGGAGTTGTAATAAAAATGGATGTAAAAAAAGGTAGTGCACAAGATGTTTATGATTTACAATTTACAGCTACAGGAAGTTATATTTCTATAACAGATTTTATATCAGCAATAGAAAATGATAGTTCTTTAGGATTTAAAATAGAAGAATTCAAATTAGTACCAAGTAGTTCAGGCTCAGATTTACAAGCAACATTTGTATGTAAAGACATAACAATTAAAGATGTATCACAATCTGCAGTAACAACTACAACAGATAGTAATACACAAACAGATGGAACAGCTAATGGAACAAATCAAAATAACACAAATAGCACAGATACAAATAGTGCAGCAAATACTACAAATGGTACAACTAATAACGCAAATACAACAAACTCAACTAATGCAACAAGTACAAACACAGCAAGATAAAAAAGGAGAAGAATATGGCAAAATCAATTATTAAAGAATTAATTATTGTATTATTGTTATGTCTAGCCATAATAATTATACTTGGAATATTATTATATGAATATGTTCCAATGGCAAAGACACTTCCAAATCAAGTTTCATATACTACGCCGCAAGAAGCAAAAGAAGAATTAGCAGAATCTAGTGAAGTGGATGAAAGTAAAGTTGTTATGACTTATGAAGTAAATTCAGCAGACTTAAACAATTACAAAAAAGTTCAAAAATATAAACCAGGAAAAGCAAATCCATTTTCATCTTATGAACAGTCTACATCTGGAACAAATACAACAGAAAATGGAAGTAGTGGAAGTACAGATTCTGGAAACTCAAATTCAGGTTCAAGCTCTAACACTACAACTGGAAACAGTAACAGTTCTAATGGAAGTTCAAGTCCAGAAAATACAACAACTTCAGGAGGAAAGTTCTTTCAAGACACAGGAACAAAATAATTTAGTTATTAACGTTATATCTAATTAAGGGTATAAAACAAATAAAATTCTAATGACAAAGGGGGGAAAAACAAATGAAAAATAGCAAAGGTATTACATTAATCGCATTAGTAATAACAATTATCGTATTATTAATATTAGCAGGTGTATCAATAGCTATGTTAACAGGAAATAATGGTATATTAACACAAGCTAAAAACGCTGATACAACTACAACAAAAGCTGAAATAGCTGAAAAAGTAAATATGGCAATTCAAGCTGTTTATGCAGATTCATTAAGTCCAAATCCAACATATACAGGAGGAGTAACAGCAGCAAACGTTGCATCTCAATATGTTAAGGATAATTCAGGAAAAGCAGCAACAGCAACAGCTGGAGCTGATGTACTTACATTAACAGCAGAAGGACATGTTGTAACATTAGAAAGAACTACAGCTGGAACATCATTTAAAGCTGTAACATCAGACAAAGTTGCTGATTAATTTATTTAAAGGAGAATGAAAAAATGAAAAATAATAAAGGTATTACATTAATTGCATTAGTAATAACAATCATAGTATTACTAATATTAGCAGGAGTATCAATAGCTATGTTAACAGGAAATAATGGTATATTAACACAAGCTGGAAATGCTAAAGTAGCAAATGCTAAAGCAGAGGTTGTTGAAAAAGTAAACATGGAATTAAATGCACAATTAGCAAATGCAATGGCTGGAAAAGGCTTCCAAGGAGAAGAGGCAACAGATAATTTAGCGAGTTTACCAACAGGATACTCTGTAGTTGTAGCACCAACTACAAACTCAGATACTTATAGTACATCAACAGAATTTACAATTACAGTAACAGCTCCATCAGATGCAACATTTACAAATAAAAATGGAAAAGTAGCATATGATAATTCAACTAAAAGCTGGGTAGCAACAGAAGTAAAATAATTTAATTAAATAAATAACAAGCCATACGCACACTAAGTGTGTATGGCTTAACTTATAAATAAGGAGAGCAAAAAGCAAAATGGAAATATTCTTTTATCTAATAATATTCATAATAGGAACACTATTTGGAAGCTTTTATACACTAGCAGTATA
>USHX01000008.1 GCA_900554565.1 uncultured Clostridium sp. | reverse complement strand
TTGCGTACATTTAAAATGCACCTCCCTTATTTGTATACTCGCTAATCCTTAAATTCAGGCAATTAGATATTTCTAATGTTTTGGTGCCTTGACTAAGCGGATTACAGTTACCAATTTTATCATATATCTTCTTATTTGTCAAACAATTAGGCTAAAAAATATTATTTCTATTAGTAAATCAACTTTTTTCTTAAATTTATTTACTACTCTCATATTTTTCAAGACCTATTCTTATTGCAATATTTACCAACTTTGAAATTGAAATTCCATACTTTTCTCTCATATCCTCAAGTTTCTTATATATTGACTCTCTAATAATTATTGATCTAGCAACATTTATTTCATCTTTCTGTCTTCCATAAATAATAACTTTCTCTCCCAATTCAAAGTCTCCAATACAAGCATCAATAATTTTATTTATAGATGCATCTAATTCCTTAGAAGATATTGTTTTTAGTTTATCATAAAGTCTACCTTCTATCTCTACAGATTTTTTAACCCATTTTTCTTTTGTGTAAAATCTTTGATACCATTCCATGTTCTTCTCTCCTATCAGAATTTCTAAATTATTTGTGAATATTATACAATAACCAATGTCATGTTTTAATTACCTTATATTTCCATTTTATTAACCTAAAAGGGTTGCTTTTTGGATTTTTTTGTTTTATAATATCCTAAAATATGGAAAGGATTTTATTGTTATGAGCAAATTATACAAAAGATATTTACAATTAAAAGGAAGTGATTCCTCAACATTTTATTTATTCAAAAGTGGTATTTTCTATATTTTTTTACAAGAAGATGCTATTAAAATGTCTCAGCTTCTACAGCTAAAATTGACTAATTTAAACGAAACCGTTATCAAATGTGGTTTCCCTGTAAATAATTTCAACAAATATTTAGAAAAAATCAAAAATCTAGGAATTCCCATCGCTATTATAGATTCTCCAGTTGATACTCCTATGAGTAGTTCTAACTATTTATTAAATAACAATGTTAAAAATCTTATAAATGATTTAGCAATGGTAGATTCTAATTCCCTATCAATTAGTGAAGTATATGCTTTGATTGATAATTTCAATTCAAAGGCAAAAGAAATTGTAAAGGAGATGAAACCTTGAGTACAGAAGAAAAAACTAATAATAAAAGCTTAAAAATATACCAAAAGTATTTAGAACTTATTTATTATTCTAATGATATTGTTAGAAAATATCCTAAATGCGAAAATTTTTCATTGGTAAAAGAAATTAAAAATTCTTTATATGTAGGTTTAAGAAACTTGATGTATGCTATAAAATCTTATAATAAAAGTGATAAATTAAGATTTTTAAACGAATTAGATATAAATTTAAATCTATTAAAAGTTCAAACTAGACTTTCCTACAAATATAAATATATCTCAATGCAAAACTATCAAAGTTGGTCTAATTTGATTACTGATATTTGCAATATGTTAGGTGGTTGGATTGTATCATGCCAAAAAAGATAAAAAATGAATTCCATCAAAAACTAACCTTCGAAAAAATGCTGGCTGCTCACCAGAGGGCTAGAAAACACAAAACTTATAAAAATGAAGTTATAAAATATGAATTTAACTTAGAAAATAATATCACTAATTTAATTAAAAATTTAGGGAATCGAACTTACACTATGGGAACTTATTTTACTTTTAAGGTTTATGAACCAAAAGAAAGATTAATACAAGCTCTTCCCTACAAAGATAGAATTGTTCATCAATGGTATGTGGAAGAATTCATAAAGCCACATATTGTTCCTAAATTTATAAATACCACTTTTGCATGTATAGAAAATCGTGGAACACATGCTGCAACAAGTGAAGTTCAAAGACAAATGAGAATTTTTAAACGCAATTATGGAGATTTTTGGGTTCTAAAATGTGATATAAGAAGATTTTTCTATAGTATAGATCCTTATGTTTTATTTGAAATAATGAAAAAATATATCAGTGATCCAGATTTACTTTGGCTTACACAAATTTTAATTTTTAATGGTCCTGTTAGTACTTCTAAAATTGGTATTCCTATTGGAAACTATACTAGCCAATTTTTTGCCAATATATACTTGAACGAATTAGACCAATATGTTAGAAGAACCTTAAAAATAAAGTATTATACTAGATATATGGATGATTTTATACTATTGTTTAAAACAAAAAAAGAATGTATTTATTATAAAAAGTTAATAGAAGAATTTTTGCATAAGTATTTACATCTAGAGCTAAATGACAAATCTAGGTATTATCCTTACAAAATGGGAGTTAATTTTTGTGGATATAGAATTTTCACAACTCACAGTCTTCTTAGATTATCTTCTAAAAAGAAAATCAAAAGAAATGTTAAAAAATGGAATAAACAATATCATGAAAATTGTTTAAATGTTCCTTATGCTTTGCAATCTATCAATTCATGGCTTGGTCATTCTTCACACTGTAATTCATTTAAATTACAACAAAAAATTCTGAAAAGCTGTGATTTTTTGTATACCTCTTCGGCTGATGCCAAAAATGAAATCTCTCTATTTGAAGATATTGAAAATTACACCAATTTTCCCTTGATTTAGCTATTTTTATATGATAATATCTAAATTATTAATAAACTAATAAAAGGTGATAAATATGGAAGAAAATAGATATAAAGATATAAGTAAAGCTAACATATCTGGTATTTTAGGAAATGTGTTTTTACTTATAATAAAATTTATTATTGGTTTTTTAAGTAAAAGCCAAGCTATGATTTCAGATGCAGCAAATAGTGCAGGTGATATTTTTTCTTCACTAATGAGCAGCATTGGTAGCAAAATTGCAAGTGTACCACAAGATGAAACTCATAATTTTGGTCATGGTAAAGCTGAATATATATTTTCTTTGTTTATAAGTATGTCTATGATATTCGTTTCGGCAAAGCTTATATATGATTCTGCACTTTCTCTTTTCAATCCAAGTAAAGTTGAATACCCATTATGGCTTATAATTGTATGTTTAACAACTATTATAGTAAAATCTGGATTGTTTATTTTTACTAAGATTTTAGGAAAAAGAACTGATAGTATTTTGATAAAATCTTTGCAAAAGGATCATAAAAATGATATTTGTGTAACTTCATGTACTCTTATTTCAGTTATTCTTAATATTTATGGTATTTTTTGGTTTGATGGTGTTGTTGGTATTGGTATTGCAATTGTTATTGCTGTTACTGGAATTAAGATTTTTGTGGAAAGCTATAATATTTTGATGGATAAATCTATAGATTCAAAAACTAAGAATGAAATTATAAATATTGTTAGTAACTATCCTGATATCAAAAAGACTAATCATTTGACATCAACTCCTGTTGGATATAAATATCTTGTTTCTATTTCTATTTTTGTTGATGGTAATATGAGTACTTTTGATAGCCATAATATTGCTGATAGTCTTGAAAAGGAAATTAATACTTTAGATAATGTTTATTTATCTATAATTCATGTTAATCCAATATAAAAAATTCTCATAATTTATTAGTGTTTCAAAATTATTGACTTTATCTAATAAAATGTGTATAATATAAATAGAAAATGAGAATCACGAAAGTGGTTGCCGACTGAATTGATAAACCATTCACTCCGTCAAAAGCAGAATGGTTTATTTTTTATTGCCTATGTAGAAAATAACAAATGATGATTAACAAGGCAAAATTTATGCTAGTCATCCCTACTACTCCAAAGAAAAGTAGATATGTAATATTTAACAATATTGATTCTACCATATTAACCACCTCCCTATGTGTCCAGTCTCATAACCAAAAGTTATGGAATTATAATAAAGGTGGCAACGCACTCCGCTTATTCTCATTTTCTGTATTCATAATATATAATATTTCATTTAAAAAAACAAGCGAACAGAATAAACTTTTATAAAAAAATAAAACTCAAATTTTAAAATTCAAGTTTTATTTTTGTGTGAAAATTTTATAATCTTTTTCGTATGCTTGGATTTTCACTTTCGCTACTAAAACAATCGCATACTGTTAATGTGTTTATGGCATAAAAGCAAGTTTATGCCAAAGGAATTAAACTTCTTTGATACAAATCCAAGCTGTCACATGTCTTTCTTCTTTCTTACCACTTTTTTCATTCCCAATAGCAGTAAAATAAGAATTAGTTATAACTCACAATAATATCCATAAATATTATTCAACCGGGATTGGTTCCTTTATGAACCTATGTGCATCGAAGTGAGCCGCCCGACTAGAACAAAACTACACGGAACGAATTGTTGTTGTTGCCGCTACCGTTATTGTTGTTGAAATAGAACGGACCTGCATTAGAGCCGTTGTTGTAATTGCCCCCGCGCAAGAAGAACGGATTGCCAGTGTACGGAAAGTTGGAGTAATACAGTTTAATCCCTAATTTATATATATCACAATCCACTTATTTTTCCCTTTCCCTTTAATTTATACATTTTGCCCGTATTTCAGTTTATTTACTTTTCATATTCTGTGCCGACTAAAGGGAATTAGGCTCAAGGAATGTTTCAAAGTGAGCCGCCCGACTAGAACAAAACTACACGGAACGAACTGTGGGCGACGCCGCTACCGCTACAGTAGTGGAAAAAGAACGGACCCGCACCCGAGCCGTGGCCGCAATGGCCGCCGCGCAAGAAGAACGGACCGCCAGTGTACGGAAAGTAGGAGTAATCTGAGTTCCAGCTAGATTGACCGTTGCAGCCGTTGGATGTTTCCCATATAGCATCTCCATATTTTCCTTTGTTTGCTTCATAGTTTATTGTTCTATCTTCTGTACTAGATGTTGCACCTGTTCCGGCATATGGTGTTTGATATTTTGATTCAACTTTTAATAGATTAGATACATATGTATTTCCTGTAGCACTTCCTAAATAATTTGCCATGTATTCCCATGCTCCACCTGACATGTCATATATTCCATATATATTTCTTGTTGTACTTGCTTTTTGTCCGTTTTCTGTGTAATATCTATAATATGTATTTGTATATACGCTTCCTTCAGATGAATCAGAATTTATATTTTTGTAACTTATTTTTATTGTATCTCCATTATCTTCTTTTGTTCCTTCTAATTTTGAGTAATAATTTGTGTATGTATCCCTTTTTATACTATTATCACTTCTAGTTCCTGCCATACCAGTCATATTAGTTGAGTAGTTTTCCATCTTATATGAATTAGTTGAAGACTTAGTAAATCCCTCATTATATGGATTATTCCAGATTCCAGATTCTCCATCTGTTGATTTTTGCATATTTCCATATTCACTTTGTGCTAAATATGCTACTGCTCCCCATTGACTATTTTGCATCATTGTTGTTGTTATTTCTGAACTATTAAATCCATAAAGCTTTTTAGAATCATTTGACATATTTCTAGCTGCGTTAAATAGAGTGGTTACAGTATCTACTCTCCAGCTTGTTACATTTGGTCTTATTGTTACATCTTCTTTGTTTCCATATCCATATAGTAATTTTTCTGCACTACTTCCGTGTTATTCCTTCATTATTTCTTGGTGACTCTACATTACTTGATTCGAATTTTCCTATCCATATTCCATATAGTTCGCTACCTGTTCCACCTAAGTCTGTATCTGCTGTGAATGCTGGATGAACTACATATTTTTCTTTATTTGTTTCGCTTGATCTTATTGCTGTATCTTGTCCTTCTGGTGCATCTATTATTTTATCTGATTTTCCCAATAAGAATTTTATTGCAAATTCTCCTGTTCCATTTGCATTTGTGTGATATCCACTTTTTACATAATAACTATATCTTGGTATCCATACAAACATTGTTGTTATATCATCTTCTGGTATTGGTGTTCCTACTCCTGCACTTAAATAATCTGCTCTTGTTTTATTGTCCTTGCAATTTTCCTTTACTGTTACTACATTTGCCCATTTTTTACTACTTGCAGAGTAATCATACCAGTCGTTTCCTGTATTATTTTTATCGGCTACTTCCCATGTTTTGCTAGAAGCATTCCATTTTACTGGTATCATTCCTTCTTTTAGATTTGGAATATTTACTTTGCTATTATTAGCTGTCATTTCTAATTCTAGTAAATCTTCATTTTCTTTTTGTGCTGCTTCCGCTGTTGCTTGTTTTGCATTTTTTGCTTGTGTTAGTATTCCATTATTGCCTGTTAGCATTGCTATTGATACACTTGCTAATATTAGTAATACAATAATTGTAATTACTAGAGCTATTAATGTTATACCATTTTCTCTCATGCTTTTTTTCATTTGAATCTCCCTTTCTTTCAATAGCTAAACTTTTTGCTTTTTAGCTACTTTTGTCTTTTTTTGTATTTTACAATTTCAAGTATAGCATAACGATTTTTTCTTTTCAAGTCTTTTTCCACATTTTTGTGGAAATTTATTCGTGTTATTTTTTTTAGGTTTTTGGTATGTTTATAGTATAAAAAAATGAATTTTATTTAACCTATTAATATATGGAGGATTCAATGAAAAATAAAGCTTTATCAAAAAATAACAATTCCCAAAGTCCAAAGATCTTAGTTGGAAAAGTATTTCAAAAAACACGTCGCTCTTTAGGCTTAACTCAAGAACAAGTTTCCGAAGTTTTAGGACTTGCTCCACGCTATATTTCAGATATAGAGCGAGACAAAACAAAAGGCAGTATAGATACTTTAGTAAAACTTTGTAACATTTATAATATTACACCAACTTACGTTTTAAAAGATTATCTAAATTCTAATGATTTAGAATTAGATGGTGGGTTAATTGGTTTTTATAATTTATCTGAAGATGAAAAAGAAATCGTTAGACAATTGATTTCATTTATGAATAAAAGAAAAAAATAAAATTTTAATAGAAGGATTATTTTAGTCCTTCTATTATTAATTTTACAGCTGTTTTAAATCCTAATTTGAATTGTTCTTTTGCTTCAATAGATTCTTTTTCATTTGTTTTTTCCTGATATTCAAAAAATTTTTCTTTTGTTTCTAAATTAGAATTTTTTATAATGCCTTTCTCTAATTTAGATATTTCTTTTTTGGTTTTTTCATACTCCTGTCCTTCTGGTACTATCTCTGATAAAAACAAATTGTTTAAATATAGATTTTCTATAATATTGTCATCTATATTTTCTTCTAGATTTTTTAATAATTTCATTTTTCTCTCCTAATTTTTTCTTTTGTATGTTTCTTCTTCTATTATTACATTTTTTCTATATTTTATTTTTCTAATATTATTTTATCTTTTGCACCTTCTTATATTACTTTTTCAACTCTATTTTATCATTTTATTAACCTTTTAAGGTCATATTTTTATAAATGTCATTTTTTGCTTTACAAAACTTTTATTTTTTACACAAAAACACCTAACAAAATAGCGGCGATTTTGCTATTTTATTAGGTATTTTAGGTTAAAATTCGATTTTTTCTTGAATCCAATTTTCTATGTCATCTATTTTTATTCTAATTTGTTCCATTGTATCTCTATCTCTAATTGTTACACTTTCATCTTCTAATGTATCAAAATCAACAGTTACACAATATGGTGTTCCTATTTCATCTTCTCTTCTATAACGTTTTCCTATGCTTCCTGCTTCATCATAGTCACACATAAATTTCTTTGATAATTTTTCATATACTTCATTTGCCTTATCTGATAGTTTTTTAGATAATGGTAATACTGCTAATTTGTATGGTGCTAAAGCCGGGTGCAAATGTAATACTGTTCTTGTATCACCTTCAGCTATTTCTTGTTCTTCATAGCTGTTACATAAAAATGCAAGTACAACTCTATCTGCTCCAAGTGATGGCTCTATTACATATGGTATATATTTTTCGTTTGTTTCTGGGTCTTGATATCTTAAGTCTTGTTTTGAATGATTCATATGTTGCATTAAGTCATAGTCTGTTCTATCTGCTATGCCCCATAATTCTCCCCAACCAAATGGGAATGCAAATTCTATATCTGTTGTTGCTTTACTATAGAATACCAACTCATCTTCTGAATGGTCTCTTAATCTGATATTTTCTTTTTTCATTCCTAAGTCTAATAACCATTTTTTGCAATATTCTTTCCAATATTTATGCCATTCTAGGTCTGTTCCTGGTTTACAGAAAAATTCTAGTTCCATTTGTTCAAATTCTCTTGTTCTAAATGTGAAGTTTCCTGGTGTTATTTCATTTCTAAATGCCTTTCCTATTTGAGCTATTCCCATTGGCATTTTCTTTCTAGATGTTCTTAGAACATTTTTAAAGTCTACAAATATTCCTTGTGCTGTTTCTGGTCTTAAATATATTTCAGATGTTGTGTCTTCTGTTACTCCTTGGAATGTTTTAAACATTAAGTTGAATTTTCTTATTCCTGTAAAGTTTGTTTTTCCACAACTTGGACATGGTATTTTGTTTTCTGTTATGAAGTTTGTTAGTTCTTCATCACTCATACCATCTGCTATCATGTCTTTTCCTTGTTCATGTGCCCATTCTTCTATTAATTTGTCTGCTCTGTGTCTTGTTTTACATTCTTTACAGTCAATTAATGGGTCTGAAAATCCACCAACATGTCCTGATGCCACCCATGTTTCTGGATTCATTAATATTGCTGCATCTAATCCTACTATATTTTTTTGTTCTTGTATGAATTTTTTTCTCCATGCATTTTTTACATTATTTTTTATTTCATTTCCTAATGGTCCATAATCCCATGTGTTTGCTAATCCACCATAAATTTCTGAACCTGGATATATTATTCCTCTATTTTTGCATAGTGCTACTAGTGTTTCCATTGATTTTAACATAATTTGCTCTCCTTTTCTTTTATCTTTTAAATTGTATTACCTACTTTAAAAAAAGTCAATATTTTTACTAAAAATTGTTGCTAATTTTTATTTTTTGTGCTAATATATAAAAGTACTTACATTTTGGAAATAGGGGTATAGTGTTAATGGTAGCACATCGGTCTCCAAAACCGCCTGTGAGGGTTCGAATCCTTCTACCCCTGCCACAATGGAAACCTTACTGTTAAAAAGTATTTGGGTTTCTATTTTTTATACCCAAATTATAAAAATTTGTCAAGGGGACAATCTGGGGACAAAAGGCTAAAAATCAACAAAAATGGACTCTTTTATAGAGTCCATTATATCATTTATTTTGTTTACTAATGTATGTTAGCACCGCCTTTTTCTTAGGCTAATGCTTCATCAAGTCTTTTAGCTGCTATAATATCTTGTTCTTCTTCCTCTTTTGCATAAATTTCAAGGGTAATATCAAAGGAAGAATGCCCAGCTCGCTTACTAATAACTTTCGGATCTAATCCCTTTGAAACTAAAATGGAAATATTGGCATGTCGCAACGAATGAAAATGTACTTGCTTAAAACCATTCCTACTAACAAAAGCACTAAACCAATTCGATACTGTGTCTGGAATAAGTATATTTTTATCTTCACCAGTCCAATTAGTAAATAACTTTCCTGTGTTTTTATACCCATACTTTAATCGTTCTTTATCTTGCCATATTTTATATTCTTTTAATATACTTATTAGCTTATCTGGCATTGTTAGAGTTCTTATACTTGTTTCTGTCTTTGGTGCTTTTTCTACTATTCCTACTTTTGGAATATATAATACATTTCTTCTAATTGTTAATATCTTTGTTTCAAAATTTATATCTTCCCAGCCGTAATGCACAGATTTCCCCCCTTCTAGCTCCACACATTGCTGCAATATATATAATAGTTTTATATATTATATTTTCATTTTCCAATAACTCTAATAGCTTTTTTATTTCTTTCAAACTTAATACATTTATTTCTTTATGTCTTACTTTTATATTTTCCACTCTTTGAGTTATATTTTCTTTCACATATTGCCAGTACTTAGCTTTCGAAAACAGAACTCCTATTGCTTTTTGATGATGAAGAATAGTTTGTCTGCTTAAATAGTATTCTTTTACTTTTCCACTTTTGTATTTTATTACTTGTTTTTCTTCTAGACTTTCATAAAACTTTATCAAGTCTATTGGTTTTATATCACTTAAATACATTTTTCCTAATGGACTTTTTATTGCTCTTGAATATAGTTGTTTATATCTTTCAACTGTACTTGGAGACAATTCTTTTTTAGCATATTTCTTCATAAATATATCAACAAATTCTTCAAATGTTGTTATTTCTCCCCTCATAAAATCTTCTTTTTTATGCTTGTTTCTAAACTCAATAGCTTTATTTTCTAATTCCATTATTCTATCAGCTTTTGTATTTTTCTCATTTTCTACATAAAATGTCTGCTTATATCTTGTTCTTACACCATTTGTTGTTACACTTACAACAACTTGACACTTTGTATAATCTTCATTATATTTTATGCTTATACCTTTCAACTCTTATCTCTCCTTTTCATTGGTACAAGTGACTTACAACACTTTTACGAACTTATTTTACCATAGTTTACATAATAAAACAAGCGTTTGGTGTTATTTTTTGTAAGTTTTTATCATATAAAATTGTTGATATTTACAGTGTTTCCGCTCCTTTATCATATTAGATTTTAGAAGCGGAAATATGCTAATTATCATTATTCAAATTCTTTATAGCATTTTGTAATTTATGTACTGCAACATAACTGTCAAGTAATCTTTCTGTTAGTTCTTCTGTATTACTACAACCTTCAGCTGCTACAAGTACATTACTTAGTAAATTTTTAAAAGAAATACACATTTCTGTTAGTTTTTCTATTCCATCTACTTCTTGCTCTTGTTTAGAATTTATCACTTCTACCATATTATCCACCTCGCTTAACCACCAATTCAGGTAGTAGCTTATCATTAGTTATTTTTATTTTCATTTGCTGTTGTTGAAAGATATTCTAATAAACTATCTTTATCAATTAGATATTTTCTACCTCTTTTGATAAATTGTATCTCCTTATTTAAAAGCATTTGCCTAATAGAATATAATGTAAGACAAGTATTTGGATCTTCTCTTTTTATTTCTTCTATTAATTTTGCTGGTGTTCTCCATTGTTGCATTTTTTATTTCCTCCTTATTATACATATTTTTGGATAATTGCTGTGTCTAATAGTTCGTATAATCGGGATTATTACTTCATTTATTATTTCATTCTTAAAGGTATAGGGAAGAAGTCTAATCTTCCCATATAACCTTATTTTATTTATTATTCATTTTTGAACTTTCTTTTTTATTCTTTTTAATTTCTTCTATGTCTATCTCTCCTCGAAGAAATCTCACTTTTCCAGTACAATGACCAATAACTGGTCTAATTTTTTGACTAAATGATACTTTTTGTGTAGCTGATAGAATAGGGTTCTTAAATACATCATTTTGTATATCATCTAATCTTTTAGCTATTTTTTCATATTGCACTGCTTGTTCTTCTTCTTGAGTAAGTGGTGCATTAAACTCCTCAAACATTTCTTTTATGTTATTTTGTTTATTATTTATATTAAAATTTTGTTCCACTGAACATTACCTCCCTTAATTTCTAAATTTATTTTTCTTAATGTATCTGCTATGTGATTATATGTTTCATATGTTGCTTCAATAATACTAGCAGGAATTATACATTTTATTCTTATAAGTTCTTTTTCTTTGTCTAAGTCATTTACTGATATAATTATATCAGCAATTATACTGCTAATCTCAGAAAAATCTTTTGTAACCATTTCCCAGTCATCTACTTTATTTGATATATAATCTTCTAAACTAATTAAACTATCAATCAATTTCTGTATCTTATCATACATATACTTTGGAAATATCTTTTGACTTTCCTGTGTTATTTCTATCATTAACTCTACTCTTTCTACAAATTGTCCTTTGACAAACCTAAACATAAAATCATTATTCATTTTGTTCGCCTCCAAATATACTTTTCTTAACAGTTCTTAAATCAAAGTAAATATCTTCTAACTTACTAGGTGCTAAATCATACAACTTGTTTTCTTCTATCCTAGCATTTTCTAAAATTGCTCTTAGTTCTTTTATATCTATATCCAACCAGTACACTAGATAACAGACTCGAAATTTATTTATTCTATCTGCCTTAGGTGTTATATTTTCTACACTCAGATATCTTACTAGCTGTAACATTTTTCCTATGACACTAGAACATTTTTCTTTATATTCTTTCATTTCTTTGGTCTTTTTCATCTGTTCTGTTTTTCTGTCCCATATACCTCGTAATATATTAGTTTGATATTTCAACTTTGGTAATTCTTTTAATTTTTCCTGCAATAATTTTGATATTTCAAACCTATTCATCTTTTTTATTCTCCTTCCTTCTTAAATTATACTGTTCATAAGTCCATGCTTGTATAATTGACTGACTTTTATCTTCATTTTCTTTTACTACTCTTGTAGTTCTCGCATAAACTTGTTTACACCCTTTGACATTTTTTCTTAGTGCTAATAGATATGTTGTTTTTTCTACCTTAGGTCTAGCTATATTTCCACTACACCTAAACAAACGACAACCGTTTTGGATAGTATTTTAATCTTGCACCGCTTCTTTATAGCTTTTGGTGTAATTTCTTCGCCAGTAGGTTCTCCATTTTTGTTTTCAGTATCAGTAATTGCTGTAAACCTAGCTGTAAAGTATGCACCGCATATTGTCAGAACTATCTGGACTAATTGATTCGATTTTATAGAAACCTTTATCCCATAATTTATCTAACAACTCATTAGGTATATACAACTTTTCACCGTTCATATTTTTTAGAAAAACGTGCAAATGCCAATTTCCATTTTCTTGCGGTTCTATTACTGCTATATAACCTAAATCGCTATATCTGTATTTGAGTCCTTTCCACAATTTTCTCCAATCATCATCTAGTTGTTTTATATCTGTCATTGGATATCCATAAGTGAGTGTTAGAAATTTCTCCGAATCACCGCCTTCAATGTTTGTATTTATAATTCTTCTTAGCTGTTTGAAACTTGAATGCAAGGACTGTGTGTTTTCTATTCTTTTTGTTCTTTTAGTTGAGTACTTTTTTATTTCTCCTGTTTCTAAATCAATATATTCGCCATTTTTCCTCTTTCTATACCTTTTTATAGTATCCATTCTATTAGCAGAAGTCAGCAATTCAACTACATTTCCACATTTATACACAAAACATTGAGAATGATTATCTGGTCGCATAAATGTTGATTTTTCTACGCGAATTTTCTTTTTCCTTTCTTCATGTGCCATTTTTCTCACCTTCTTTCTATTCTAAATTCTTGAATAGTTAGATGATTATCTTGCACATACAAAAATGAGGTGCAAGAGTACAAATCTAAAAGCATTTATATTGCCTTCAGTTTTATACTACTTACACCTCATACCTTTGCACTAGCATCATTATTGTTATTATTTTATAATGTAAAATCTGCATTCACATATGAGTCACCAACATGAAACTCTTTCTATATAAAGAGATTTCCGTATAAGTATCTCTAATATTCATTTTTCTACTAAGTTTGCCTTAGTGTGGTTTATATCTTAGCATGGTTTCCTATCTTTGTCAATACTTTTTTGGAATTTTTTATTTTTAGTTTTTTGTTAGCGTTGTAGTGATTTAATTATTATAGAAACAAAAGACTTCTACTTACTATTACTCCAAGCAGTCACTATTTCATCTCTTTTGTTCTTATTTTGTCCTAAATTGCTCATGTTTCATTTTCTTTCATTGGAGCAAAGGGTTGTTTCCCCAAGAAGCTAATTTCTGTCTATGAAGTTTTTAAGAGGTAATAGGATAAGAAGATATTTTCTTTCTGTTTCCTCATTAGCTCACTGACAACTTATTATCGTTGTAGTAGTTGTACCTATTGAAACCATTGCTTTTAGTCTTATGTTTCTATAATAATCTAGTTACTTATTCACTTTGTTCATTGCCTTGTTTCTGCATATTTCTACTTCTCTTCCTAGTTTTTCTATTCCATTTGTTATTTTCATTTTCTCTAAACCTGAGTAGCTTTCTTCTAATTCTTGTTTTATATCTCTTATACTATCAAGTATTTCTTGCAACTGACTACTACAAATCATATAATCATCTTTCTTGAAATTATATACTTCTTTTGGTAGTATATTTATTAGTTTTTCTATCTTTCTTTGTATTTCTTCTATACTGTTCATTTGTTCTTGTGTGATTTTTTCTTTCATTTTTTCCTTATAATCTACTATCATTTGTTGTATGTTAGTTAATTTCCATAGCATATTATTATTGCTTGTATCACTCATGTTAGATTCCTCCCTTTCTACTAGTATTATACAATGCATTTCTTATATATGCAAGTTTTTGGTTTGTTGGCTCTTATTTTCTTCTCTAACAAAACTACTATTATAAGCGGAAACTGCCAAAGGGATATATATAAAACCTCTGTGTTTTGCTCCTAGGCTTAACTAGGCATAAAGAAAAAGCGATTAGCAATGTAACCGCTTCTATTTTTCTAAGAATCTATTTCAACCTCCCCGTTGCTGTTTATAACCATGTACTGGTAAGCCTCTCCATATTCAGTAGATAAAATAATAACCAATTTTCCGTCTATAACTTGTAATTCTACTTCATAAATATCACCAAGTTCTTCCATATCATATTCTTTTGAATTAATTTTAAATATTATATTGCCTTTGTAGTCTACTTTCATTATTCTATCTTTTGTATCACTTCCTACTAAAATAATTCCATCTTCCATCATATTTACTTTTATCTTTCCACCTACTAAAACAGGTTCTATGATGTTTTCTCCTGTTTCTAAATCAATTAAGTATAAATCATTATCTATAACTATTGCCATTTTATCACTCGTGTAGTCCATAGGAGAAATTTTTATTTCAGTCGAGGTATAATCAAATTCCCTTCCCCATAATTTTTCTAAATTTTTACTGAAATAATCTACATATAAATGTTTTGTATTTATATCATATGTAGTTACTATATAATGCTCAAAATTCGCTGATATGTATAAATGCTTTTCTATATTTGAGTTTAAATTATTATCTTGTTGATTATATGTTATACTACCTGTTGATTTACTCATATTAAATGATTTAAAATTAGCATTTGACTGATTATCTAATACTATTTTATAATAATCTGAATTATTATTATCTTCAGAAATTTTTATGTCTTTACCAAAAATAAATTCAGCAACATTTTTTATTTTATCATAATCATGCTTTTTTATATAATCTTCTCCATTATATCTAACAATATTATTTGCTTTTATATTTGATACCATATAAGTTTTTCCATCTATTTCTGTATTTTTTACATCTTCATATTTACCATATACAGCGAATAGATCTCCTGTTATTAGTCTTTGATTTAATTGTTTCCCAGAAACAACAATTAATTGTTCTGTTGGAATATCTTTTAAATCTGTATTCTCATAATAATTATACATTGAAGGTCCACAGTCGACACCAACTACTTTAAAACTATCATTAGTTGATTCAAGAACTTTTACAACTGCTACTGATGTTACAACATTTGCATTCTGAAATACCTGTGGATACATTTGTGCTTCTTTTGCTGAAAACCAAAAATAATCATTGTCAAAATAGCTAATAACATCTTTTTGTATATCTGTTAAGTTTTCATCACTTGCACTCATATTGTCAAAACTTATACTTTCTTTAGTATTTGTTTCTATATTTGCACTAGCCTCTTTAAAACCATTTTCATTGTTATTTGTCTTATCAACATTTTGAGAAATGTAGTAAATTCCTCCTCCAACTAGACTTAATAATATAATTACTACAAAAACAATAATCAATACATTTCTTTTCTTATGTATAGATTTATTTTCATTTTTTAATTCTTCCATATTTACCTCCTATAATTATTTTTATTTTGAAAAATATGTCTTATTTATATATTACATAGACTCCTCCTTTCTTTATCTTTCGACTTTTTTCTTATTATACCAATAATATTTTAGTTTGTAAAGTATTGTTTTACATTGTTAATTATTACTTTGTTTTACTAATAAAATCTAATTTGTATAATAATTAATATTGATACTTGGAGGGTTTACAGATATGAGAGAAAATAAAGAGATTTTAGTTACTATCGGACATAATCTAAAAAATGCTAGAATATCAAAAGGCTATACACAAGAACAAATGGCAGAACAATTAAATGTTTCATGTAAGTTTCTTTCTATGATAGAAAGAGGAGTAAGTGGAGTTAGCATAACTAATTTAACAAACATCTGCAAAGTATTAGATATAGAACCTAACTCTGTATTTAATGGCATTTTGAACTATACTGATAGCAAAGATGAATATATAACAAATGCTTTATCTACACTAGCAAAAGGAGATAAGGAATTTTTGATAAGTGTTATTGAATATATACTTAAAAAGTCATAAAGAATACTAATCGCTAGTATTCTTTTTATCTTGCAAAAATGCTTCACTGGTAATTCTAGTTGCTAATGCATATCCATATATAAAGCACTGTTCACTATCTATTTCACTAAGTTTAAAGTATTCTTCACATAATTTTCTTAGGGTTGTTTTCTCTGTTTCAGTAAATAACATATTTTCTAGCTTTTCTCTTATTAGTTTTATTTTTTCTAGTTCTTCATTGTACTTTTGTGTCATTTCAATTTCTCCTGCACGTTCTCTATATATTTCTTTGATTTCTACTGGATCCATATCTAAAATCTTCCTTTCCATACCTTTTTATAAATATTTCTATTGATTCTAATACACCACAATTACTGCAAATTAAAGTTTTATTATCTTTTCTTGAAATTGCTGGATAACCAATGATTACACTTTTACATTTAGGGCATATTCTATTTTTCAAATTCATTATTGTGATTTCTCTACCTCCCTTCCAAAAATTTCTTATCAAATAAATACTTGAAGAAAAGTAATGTTTCTCTTTTTGTAGCAACTGACATATCAAGGGGCGACAGGTTCAATATGGGGGTATATCGAACTTGTTTTGTCATTTCTGCATTTCTTTTATCTTCAAGCATATCACGAATTACATTACAACTTTTATCTAAAACGACAATGAGTACAGGTTGAAGAATATTAATTTCTGCTAATATTAGCCTTTTATATCTTCTACTGTACTCATTTATATCAATACTTTTATTATTTGTTTTGTTTAAGAACATATAACTTGCGTTGATATGTTTATACTTATCTAAACTATTTTTCATTATGTATTTTTGCATTTCATAACTTAATTTAAAAAATGTTTTCTTATTATTAATTATATATAAAACATTGTTGCTAGTAGAGTTTGAAAGAAAACCGTCATGATTAAACTTTTCATACTTATACTTTTTTGTTCTTCTTTGTTTATCTTCCCATTTTCTAAGTAATATATTTAACTGTATGTGCTTGTTCACTTCTGGAAATAAATCTTCAAAGACTTTACTTGAATTATTGAAAGTTAAAGTTGCTAAATTCGTTGACATTACTTGATTACGCCACCTTTCTCCACAAACTTATTTTACCATAGTTTACATAATAAAACAAGTGTTTGGTGTAAAAAAGTCAAAAAATTCATTTTTCTATTTTCCTTGCAATTACTAGGTTACAAAGGTTTATAATTAGATTTACGGTTTACTAACACTATTAGCAAACCGCACTTGTGTAAATGACTTAGGATTATGAGAATATAAAGCTCTAAAACACTTTATAGGACTTATAATCATTTTAACCGCACAGGGCTTTGGGGAATTTTTATAAACGTCTTATAAACCGTTTTAGGATGAATTAAATTTTGAGAAAAGGGGGGAGCAAAAAAGTAATTATAATTAATTTGTAAAAATTAAGTGAAATCTCTTGATTTTATAATTCGTGTATGCTAATATTATAAAAAATTATTTACGGGGACATTTGGGGGACAAATTTTGCACAAGGTTACTAAAAATGGCAACATACTACAAAATGAAAAAGTAATGCTTTGCAGTTGTTACAATAAATTACTAAACACTACAAAACATCACTTTATGTAGAAGGCAGAACTCCAAAACCGCCTGTGAGGGTTCGAATCCTTCTACCCCTGCCACAATAAACACTACATTTTGCTTTTATAGTAATGTAGTGTTTTATTTATTCCCTATTTTATATAAAGGAGTTGATTTATATTCAAAAATTTTTTAATATTCAAAGTTCTTTTCTAATTTTAATTATTCTTTTTGTTTGTATCTTTTTTATTCCATTTTTAAATAAGGATTCTCTTTCAAATTCTGACTCATTAGATTCTGAAATCATATCTACCAACCCTGATGGTTTTGTTTGGCCTATTCCTGGCTATACTAAAATAAGCTCTCCTTTTGGAAAAAGAACATCTCCAACATCTGGTGCTTCTTCTTCTCATTCTGGAATAGACATTCCTGCACCTCAAGGTAGCAAATTTATTGCTGTTCATGATGGAGAAATTACTTTTAGACAGTTTCTAGGCGCTGGTGGTTATACCATTACTTTATCTTTTGATAATTATAAAGTTAGCTATTGTCATTCTGAACCAAATTTTATAGTTGAAGTTGGTGATAAAATAAAACAAGGTCAAGTAATTGGAAATGTTGGTCCTAAATATGTAACTGGTGTTAAGGGAAATCAATATCATGATGGTATTGGTTTTACAAATGGTGCCACAACTGGTCCACATTTACATTTAGGAATTAGGTTAAATGATAAATATGTTAATCCTGTTGATTATTTCTAAAAAAATAAGGTTACTTACTTTTTAGTAAATAACCTTATTAGTTTTACATATCATCATCTTCATCTTCGCTGCCGCAACCATGGCATCCATGGCAACTTCCGCTGCAACCATCATAGTCTTCTTCAGTATCTCCAGACCAATCTAGCTCTATTTTGTTATGACATTCTGGACATTCGATTTCTCCTTCTTCCTGATTTAAGTCTATTATAAATTCATTAGCACAATATGGACATACTATTTCAAAGTCAAATCCTTCATCTTCTACATATAAGTCTTTTTTCATATTGTCTATTATTTGTTGCATTTGAGCAATTTGCTCTTGCATAATTTTTTGATTGTTTTTTAATTCTGCAATTTCATCTTTTAAAGTTGCCATTTTAAATCACCTTTCTTAAACTCTTTCCATATATTCACAAGTTCTTGTGTCTATTTTTAATATATCTCCAATGTTTACGAATAATGGTACTTGTATTTCTAATCCAGTTTCTAGTTTTGCTGGTTTTCCAGATGTTGTTGTTGTATTTCCACTAAATCCTGGTTCTGTATATGTAACTTCTAATTCAACAAATGTTGGTGGTTCTACTGCAAATGTATTACCTTTGTATGAAAGAATTGTTACTTCCATATTTTCTTTTAAGTATTTTAAGCAATCTCCTAATTGTTCTTCATTTAATGGCATTTGATCATATGTTTCATTATCCATGAAGTAATATAATCCACCATCATTGTATAGGTATTGCATTGTTTTCTTTTCTATTTCTGCTGCTGGGAATTTGTCTGATGGGTTGAATGTTTTTTCTAGTGTTGCTCCTGTTATAACATTTTTTAGTTTTGTTCTAACAAATGCTGATCCCTTTCCTGGTTTTACGTGTTGGAATTCTACTATTCTATATACATTTCCTTCCATTTCAAATGTTGTTCCATTTCTAAAATCTCCTGCTGAGTATACTGATGCCATAATTATTTCTCCTTTCAATTTTCATTTATTTTCTCTTTAATTATAAGCTTTTTCTATTTTACTATATTTTGCTATAAAAAGCAAGTTTTTTCTTTTTTACAGTTTTATTGGATTCTCTTTAATATAAACTTTTCATTACATTACTCGGTTTATTAAAAAATTTAAGAGATTCTAATTTAGATTATAATATAATTTTTCTCGGATTTAGTTAAACTTATACAACCAAATTTTGTTATTTGAATTGTATCCTCAATTCTTACTCCAAACCTTCCTGGCACATAAATTCCAGGTTCATCTGTAACAACCATGTTTTCCTTCAAAGGCACATCTGACCTAAAGTTTATATATGGAGCTTCATGTATTTCCATTCCAACTCCATGTCCTAATGCATGAATTAAGTCATATCCATTTAATCTAAAGTCATTATCAACCATCTTAGTTAAAAGTCTAGTACTTGCTCCATCTTTCATTTCTTCTATTGTTTGTTCTTGATTTTTCAAAACCAAGTCATATACAGGTTTTACATACTCTGGTACACTTCCAACAAAGAATGTTCTTGTCATATCTGAACAATATCCATTTACTTTGCATCCCATATCAATTGTTATTATATCTTGTTCTTGTATTTTTCTATCTGTTGGTACTGCATGTGGTTTTGATGTATTTTCTCCTGATGCCACTATTGTTTCAAATGATAAGCCATCTGTTCTTGCTTTATAATATTCTTCAATTTCCTTTGCAATTTGTTTTTCTGTCATTCCTGGTTTTATATATGTTAAAATATAACTGAAACAATTGTCTGTTATTTCACATGCTTTTATTAAGTTGCTTATTTCTTCATCATCTTTTATCATTCTTTGCTTTTCTATTATATGCTCTGTTTCTACCAAATTATTAATCTTATATTTTCTAATTAGCTCTTTGTATTTGGCATATGTAACATAGTTTTCTTCAAATCCTACATTTTCGCAAAACATAAAGAAATTTTCATAGTCATCTTTTGAAACATCATTTACATTATACACAATTATTTCATCATACAATGTTAATGTGCTATGTACTTGCTCTATGTATCTTCCATCTGTTATATATATGTTATCTTTCCTTGTTAATAATAAAATTCCTTCTGCTTCTATGTTTGTTAAATATTTTATATTTGTTGGGTTTGATATTATTAGTCCTTGTAAGTCTAAACTTGACATTGTATTTCTTAACCATTGTAATTTAGGATTCATTGCTCCATCCCCTATCCTTTATATAATCCTAGTGTAAATATTTGCATTAATATTGTTTTTATTTGTTCAAATGGTATATATATACTAATAAATGTTGCTATTACTATAAATGGTCCAAATGGTATATATTCATCTGTTTTTTTAATTTTTGTTATAAGTAAAAATATACTTAATATTGCTCCTATTAAGAATGACATTAATGTTATTGTTATTATATTTGATAATCCAAAATATAATCCTAATGCACCCATTAGTTTTACATCACCAAATCCCATTGCTTCTTTTCCATAAAATAGTCCACCTACTAATGTTATAAGTAAAAAGATTCCTCCACCTACTAACATTCCAAGCAGCATGTTTATTGTTATTGCCACATTTGATAATCCATATAAAAATGCAAATACTATTCCTACTTCAAATATTGTTAGGTTTAGCCTATTAGGTATTATTTGAAGTTTATAATCTATTACAAATGCAGATAATAACATTGGTGTTAATATCATATATTTTACTAAGTCTAAATTTGAAATTATTGTTGCTCCAATTCCAAATCTATATACTAAAAATATGTATATTGCTGATGTTACCAACATCAATATGTAATTAGGTTTAAAGTTCATTTTGTATTCTGTTATTATGTCTTTTGAAAATACTGTTTTGTATTCTGGAAGTCTTTTGTTCATCCAGTCTACAAACTCTCCTACAAATAGTCCTAATATTGCTACTACTACATAATACGCTATGTGCACATCATTAAAATACATTATTTTTTCTCCTTTGTTTGTTTTTGTTTAAAATTATTTTTTATTTTGTTTTCTATTGGTCTTTTCCATGCTGTATACCAAAAGTCTTTTTCTTTTATTGGTTCAACTAAAATTGTGAACATTTTGCATCTATTTCCGCCTATTATGTCTGTAAATATTTGGTCTCCTACTACTGCTATATGTTCTTCTGTTTCTTTTAATTGCTCTTTTGCTTTTTTAAATCCACTTTTTAATGGCTTTTTTGCAAAATAAATATATGGAATTTCTAAAGTTTTGGCTACTTTTTCTACTTTAGATTTTTTGTTTGTGTTTGATAATATTATTAATTTTGTGCCTTGACCTTTTAAGTCTTTTGCCCATTGTTTTACACTTTCTTCCATATTTTCTTCATAATCTATTAGTGTATTATCTATATCTAAAATCAAGGCTTTTATTTTGTTTTTTTGAAGCATTTCTATTGTTATTTCTTCTACTCTTTTTATATATATTTTTGGATATATCAACATCGTTTCCACCTTTACTAACTTATCATTTATATATTATCAATTTGAACCTTTTTTGTCAATAAAAAATCCTATATCTATTTGCAAAATCTATGTTTTCCAATTGTTACAGTCATAGGTCTTGACCAAATCCATTTGTTAGTGGCTGTTGATGGATTAAAATAGTAAATAGCACCATATGATGGATCCCAACCGTTTAAAGCATCTTGAGCTGCTTTTTTTGCAGTGTCATTTGGTGTTAAATTCACTTGACCATCTTTCACTGCATCAAATGCTCCCGTTTGGTATACTACACCAGATATTGTATTTGGAAATGAACTACTTTTTACTCTATTCATAACAACCGCTCCTACTGCTACTTGCCCTGTATATGGCTCTCCCCTTGCTTCTCCATATATTACTCTTGCTAGTAAATTTACATTACTTGAATTGCTACTTGTCCCTTGAGAACTTTGGCTACTTGTTATTCCCATAGCTTTTAATGTTGCTGGCCCTGCTATTCCATCTGCTGTTAATCCATTTTTTCTTTGAAAGTATTTTACTGCATTTACTGTTTGTGTTCCATATATTCCGGTCCACACTGCCACTATAATAGCCCCATCTTTTTAGTTTTGTTTGTATTTGAGTAACTTCGCTTCCTCTTGAACCATATTTTGATAGTGTCTCTATTGTACTATTTTTTTGTGTTAATACTATTGCTGTAATTCCTGATATTGCAGATATTATTAAGATTAGCACTATAATTATCATTTTTTTGTTTTTTATCATAAAATCACCTATAATAATAAATTTTTCTTTTACTATTTTTGGCTTTTATAATTATTATTATGCATCTTTTTTAATAAATATAAAAAAAGATAATATATATCTAATTATTTTAAAAATTCTTATATTTCAATAAAATATTAAATTAGATACATATTATATTTTTAGTTATGAGCAATATCTGCAAAGTATTGATTCCATTCCTACTTGCAAATCTATTAGTCCATTTTTATAATTATAGTCTAAATCTCGTAATGATTGTAATATTTCTTTTAACTCACTTGTTTTAAAATATCTTGCCTGTGTTTTATATTTATTTACTAAAAAAGTTTGATTTGGTTTTAATCCTAAGCTTGTAACCATATCTTTATTATTGTTCATTGCTACTTTTGTAAAATACAATTTTTTAAAATGATTATAAAGTGTTATCAAAATCTTTTGTAATGGTTCTTTGCTATATATTAAATTATGCAAAATTTCTAGAGCTTTTGAAATATCTTTTTTTCCTAGGTTATCTGTTAAATCAAATATTATGCTTTCCAATTTTTTTATTGTTAATTTATCTATGTCTGCCTTTTCTATTTTTCCATTTTCTCCAGCATATTCTATCAGTTTTCGTATTTCATTTATTAGGTCTTGCATATTTGTTCCACAAACTTCTATAAAATATCTTAATGATTGATTATCTATTTGGACTTTGTAACCATTGCATATTGCTTTTAATCTAGCTTCTATTTGCATTGGTTTTTGATAATCAAATTTACATACTGTTCCTAATTTATCTATTGTTTTATATAGTGTTTGTTTACTATCTGCTTCTTTTTCAACAAAGACTAGTACTAAACTTTCATTTATCATGTCTATGTTTTTTTCTATATAATCATTGATTTTTTCTTTTAGTTTTGCTAGTTCTGAGTTTTTTCTTTTTCCTTCTTTTTTGAATATTCCTGTGTTTCTTGCAATTATTAACTTCTTTTCATATCCAAATGCTGGTGTTTCCATATCTTGAATTAATTCATTTATATTAGTGTCATCTATTAGTATGTAGTTTATTCCTTTTATTGTTTCTCCAAATAAACTTCTTATTTTTTTTAAAGATGTTTCCAGTAGAAAAAGTTCTTCACCATATAAAAGATACATACTATTTAATTGTTTATTTTTTAGTTCTTTTTCTAAATTTTCTACTGAAACCATATCTTTTCTCCTTTTATTTTTCTAGTATTATTCTTAATACTTCACCCACACTCCAAGCTTGTGCTATTGCTCCTTTTGGTAGTTGTGGCTTTTTAGAATCATATAGTTCTGCAATGCTTCCTATACAACCATTTTTAGTTATTTCTTGTTTAAATGTTCTTCTTGTTTTTTCAATAAACTTCATTTTTTTCTCAGATATTTTGCTTTTTTCTTCTTTATTTTTTGTTGCTTTCTCCATATTTTTCAAAGCATTATAATAAAGTCCTAAAAGCCATGTCCAAGTTATTCCTTGATGGTAACTTTTATCTCTATATTCTGGTGAACCTTCATATATTTCTACATATTTTGGTTCTCCTTTTGCTAATGTTTTTAGTCCATAATTATTTAGTAGTTTTTTCTCAACTGTGTTTAATATGTTTTTTGCTTCATCTGATGTTACATCTATTATTGGATATGTTAAGCTTAGTGCAAATAGTTGATTTGGTCTTATTTTTTCATCTCCTAACACATCATATAGACATTTATTTTTTTCATTGTAAAATTTATTTTTAAACGATGTTTTACATTTTCTTGCTAAGGTTTGATATTTTTTTGCGTTTATTAGATGTCCATATTTTTTACTTAATTGTTCCATGATTTTGTTAGCATTATACCATAAGCTGTTCAATTCTACTGGTTTTCCATTTCTTGGTGTTACTGCTACATTGTCATATTTTGCATCCATCCACGTATTTTGTGTATTTGATGTTCCTGACACTATTAATCCATCATTGTCTAAATAAATGTTGTTGTCATCTACATCTATTCCTTTGCAATAATTTTCTATAATATTTTCTAATATTCCATAAAATTCTTCCTTTACAAAGTCATAGTCACCTGTATATTCTATATATTTTTGAATTTGCTCAAATAATAGAAGTGATGCATCAGAACTGTTGTATAATGGCCTATTGTCATATCCTGAGTATCCATTTGGAACTAAACCATATTTTACGTCTCTTACCATCGTTTTTAATACTTCTTTTGCTATTTCATATTTTTTAGTTACAAGTAGTAAGCCTTCAAATGCTATTAATGTGTCTCTTCCCCAATCTAAGAACCATGGATATCCTGCAATTATTGTATGTAATCCAAAGTTTGGTCTATATACAACAAAATTGTCTGCTGCAATTAAATATGTTTTTAAAAGTTCATTTTTTGCTTTTTCGGTTTTAGTTTTCTTTTCTTTTTCTTCTATCAGCCCTGTTTTTTTAACCATTTTTTCTAGTCTATTTTCTTCTTGTTCTATTAATTCTTTTACATTTATCTCCTCTATGTTTTCCTCTAGTGAACATACAAAAGATATTTCTTTTTCTTCATTTGCTTCTATTTCTATTTCATAAACTCCAGGAACTACATGGTTCTCCTCTGGATAAAATCCACGTTTTTCTTCTTCAATATAAAACATTGATTTAAAAGTATCATTTTCATGTTTTATATATTCTCCATCTGTTAAATGCATGTACACTGGTGTTTGTGAGTTTCCATCTAATATAATTTTCACTTTATTCTTGTTTATTGTTTGCTTTAAGTCAAATTCATGAGCTGTACTCATTGAATGAAAATCTCTAAAGTTCATTACTGGTGCTAATGTTAATTTTGATTTTTGGTCTCCATTTTTTATTTTGTAATAAACTCCTATTGTATTTTTGCCATATTCCATACAAATTGTTTTTTCTATTATTGTATCACCTATTTTATAGCTAAATTTAGGTACATAAAGTTTTTCAAATTCTTCTTGATATTTATATCCTTTTGATATGTAACTTTGGCAAATGTTTGTATATAAGTCATATTTACTTCCGCCTATTTCAATGCTTTCATCTAATTTTGATAATATTAGCATTCTTCTTGCTGGTGGTGTTAATGGCGCAATTAATAATCCATGGTATTTTCTAGTATTTGCTCCAATTATTGTTGATGATGCAAATCCACCTATTCCATTTGTTATTATCCATTCTTTTTCTATACCTTTTTCTAGTTCTAAATCTTCTTTAGTAAATCTCATATTTTCCCCCAATTTTATTTATCTTTAAGATTGCTTTCTTGTAATTTTTTTAACATTTCTTCTCTTATTTGTTGTGGTGTTTTCTTTCTTTGTACTGGTTCTCTTCTAGTTATTCTTGCTTCATTTTCTACTCTTCTTTTTGTTGTGCTTTTTGTTGTATTTCTGGTTGATTTTTGAGTTGTTGTTTTTTTAGCCTTTTTAGGTTTTCTTTCATTTTCTCTTTGTGACCTTTTTCTAGCTTTTTCATCTGCTTCTCTTATTGATGCTATTCTATCACTATATTTATCACTAAATTTGCTTTTTGTTTTCCATGTTTTTTTCTTTTCTGTTTTACCTTTTTTAGCTTTCTTTTCCATGTTTTTCTTTATTTTATTAATTCTTTTCTCTTCTCTTAATTTTGTATTTAGCATTAAATATTGTGGATCATTTTGTTTATCTTGATATTTTAGGTCATCACAAATAAGTTCAATTATTGATGATGCTACTAAACTTGGGTCATGTCTTATATGTTTGTCTGATATCATTGATAAATTTCTTTGCAAAAATTTTATTCCTTTTACTTTTTCTATGTCTTGTTCAACTAAATCTTGACCTTCTAGATTATATTTTTTTATAAACTCTGGAATTATTTCTCCAGTATCATAAATGCAATAATCCACTATACCATTTCCACAATGCTCTATTATTGCATTTAAATGATCTGCCACACTGTAGTTATCTGTTTGACCTGGTTCTGTCATTATATTACTTATATACACTTTTATTGCTGTACTTTCTTTTAGTGCTTTTGTAACACCATTAACTAATAAGTTTGGTATAACATTTGTATATAAACTTCCTGGTCCTATTACTATACAGTCCGCATTTTTTATTGCTTCAACAACTCCTGGTGCTGGTCTGCAATTTGATGGACTAATTAATATTCTATTTATTTTTGTTATTTTATCTTGAACAACTTCTGGAATTCTTGATTTTTCTTCTACTATATATCCATTAGCAAGTTCTGCTATAATTTTCATTTCATCTAATGTAACAGGAATTACTCTTCCTATCATATTTAGAACTTCATTACTTTTAACTACTGAATCTTCAAAGTTACCATTTATGTCTTTCATTGCTGAAAAATAAATGTCAGAAAAGTTAAGTCCTTTTAGTTTTCCTTTTTGGAATTCGTAATTAAATAATTTTTCCATTTCTCCATCTTTAGCAGAAAGTGAAACTATACTATCTTTTACATCATCTAAAGGTAAGACTTCTAGCTCTTTTCTTGAATTGCTTGCCATTTCTCCATAATCTGATATTGTTACTATTGCTGTTAAATTGTTTGTATATTGTTTTAGTCCTGATAAAACAGTGTTTAATCCAGTTCCACCACCAATTACTACTATATTTGGTCCTTTATCATAAACAGTTTTATTGAATATTAAAGAATTTACATTTACATTATTTTTATTTTCCATTCTTTCATCTGTTGATTCTATTAATACTTCTAAAGTTCTTTTATTTAAAAATATTAATCCTAAAACAATTGCAACAAATCCTATTACAAATATGCAAATTACCTCTCCAACTTCTTTAAAAGATATTTCTCTCATTACTAATACTTTTGCTAACCCATAACAAGCAAGCATAATTCCTACTAAAATTAGTAACATCCATCTTTTCATTTTGCTACTAGCTTTAAACCATTGCATTAATCCATTCATCTTTTTTTACTCCTTTTGCACACCTTTTATTTTTCTTTTCTGTTGTCTTTTTCCTTTATAACATTAGTTATATTTTTACATTTTTCCTATTAGCTCTATTTCTAGTTCTATCTTTTTTCCAAATTCATTATATATTTGGTCTTTTGTGTATTGTACTAATTCTATTACATCTTTTGCAGTTGCATTTCCTTTGTTTATTATAAATCCTCCATGTTTTGTAGAAATTTGTGCTCCACCTATGCTGTATCCTTTTAATCCTGCATCATCTATCAATTTTGCAGTTATAAAATCTTTTCCTCTTTTAAATGTACTTCCTGCACTTGGATATTCTATTGGTTGTTTTTCTTTTCTGTATTTAGCATATTCATTCATTTTTCTTTGTATTTCTTCTTTATTTCCTTTTTCTAATTCCATTTCTACTTCTGTTACTATATATTTTTCTTTTTTTAATATACTTGTTCTGTAGCCAAATTCCATTTGTTCATTTGTAAATTCTTTTTCATTTCCTTTGTAGTCAACACATCTTACTATTTTTACTATGTCTTTTATTTCTCTTCCATGTGCTCCAGCATTCATTCTTGTTGCTCCACCAATTGTTCCTGGTATTCCTGATAGTTCTTCAAATCCTGTTATTTCATTTTTTAAAAATAATGCTCCTAATTTTCCTATTTTTTCTCCTGCACCAACTGTTATTTCTACTTTTTCATTTTTTTCTTTTATATCTATTTTTTCGATTTTTATTATTATTGTTATTCCTTTTATTCCTTTATCTGATACTAGAACATTGCTTCCATTTCCTAGTACTGTTAGTGGAATGTCATTTTCATTTACAAATTTCAAAATGTTTTTTAAGTCTTTTATATTGTCTATTTTTATTAAGCAGTCTGCTTTTCCACCAATCTTAAATGTTGTGTATTTTTTCATTTCTTCGTTATATAATATTTTGCTTTTTTCTATTTCTAAATTTGCCTTTTCTATTTTCTCTTTTAATTCCATGTTGCTTCACTCCTTTTGCCTAAAAATTTCTATTTTAATATATCATTTTTATGTCAAAATTACAAGGTGTTTTTATGAATAACTTATGATATTATCGACTTATAGAGAACTAAAAAAACAGTATCAAATTTAAACTTTAATACTGTTTTGGTATTTTTTGAATTTCGTTAACTCTAATATAACTGTTTTTTAGTAATAGCAATTATTCTATTTTATATAAAGAACAGGCCTAAAAGTACGGTCACTATAAGCATTACCTCTAAAACTACTACGTCTGCTTGCTCTGTCGTTACTATTTTCATAGTAACAACCTCCTCGTGTAATAGCAGTAGAACTAGTATTGTTTCTCTCTGCTATATATTCAACGCAATTTTCCTCTAAATCATATATGTTTTTCACTTTATCTGCTATATTATTTCCTGATTTTTCTATTCCCATTATTTTTGTTTTTATTTGCATAAAAACTGCTCCCTTCTTTAGTTCATTTATTGTTTCTTTTTCTCTAGTTTAAATTATTTCCATTATAGTTAAAAAATATTCTGCATATATTTTATTTATGCTTATAGTTGTATTTTGACTACATTATATAAATAAAAAAAATTGTAGTCAACAGGTACATTAAAAGTTTTTCATTTTTCATATTAAAGTAAATTGAATCTAAATCTAAAATACAATTATTTGTGATTTTTTAATTTCTATTTCATATATATTAACTAATAGATGGAAAGGAATGTATTAAATGATATTAAAACCAAATTTTTATGTTGTAAAAGTAAAACGAAACTTTTTTTCACTAGTCTTTGTTTGTTTTACTGTTAGTCTTTTATTATTTTCTAGCGCCAACTTACCGGCAGTAAAAAATGGATTAGCTTTATGGGCAAATTCTGTAGTGCCTTCACTTTTTCCTTTTTTTGTGGCAACTGAACTTTTGATGCATACTAACATCATTTATCAATTAGGAAATCTTTTAAATAATTTTATGCAAACACTTTTTAATGTTCGTGGTGAAGGTGGGTTTGCTTTTGTAATGGGAATTATTAGTGGCTACCCTATGGGAGCAAAAATTGCTGTAAATTTCAGGAAGCATAACATTTGCACCAAAGAAGAGTGCGAAAGGTTGTTAAGCTTTACTAACAATTCCGGTCCTTTATTTATTATCGGAACTGTTGGAATTTTATTATTTAAAAATACTGCTATTGGAGTTCTCCTCTTTATTACACATATTTTAGCTTGTATTACTGTCGGTTTCATTTTTAGATTTTGGAAATATAAATCTTCGCTATCTACTTCTAATAAAACAGCCTCTTCTCATACTAGTAATAAAAATTCTTCTACTGTTTCTTTTTCAAATTTGGGTTCTGTTCTTGCAGAAAGCATAACTAGTGCGACTTCCACTATTTTATTAATTGGTGGATTTGTTGTTATTTTTGCAAGTGTTATCTCAATTTTGAAATCCAGTGGCATTCTGAATTTTTGCGCAGATATTATTAGCCCTATTTTTAACTTTGCAAATATATCTCCAGCTTTTGCAAAACCTTTACTTAGTGGATTTCTAGAAATTACTAATGGAATAAGCACTATTTCTTCTATTCCTAATAAAAAACTTTCTGTTAATATTATCATTTCTGCTTTTTTGCTTGGTTTTGGTGGAATTTCAGTATTACTTCAAGTACTAAGTATTACTTCTAAAACTGATTTATCAATAAAGCCTTACATTTATGGAAAACTTCTTCATGGCATTTTTGCTGGTATTTATACATATATTTTTATTAGCATATTTCCATTTTTTAATTTTGATTTATAAGGTTATAGTTCCTTTAAAAAACTAAATTTATTTTTATAGGAGTGATTTTTTGTGGAAAAAGATTTTAATAATAATTATGCTTCACCTTTTATGGATTTTAATATGGGTTATCCTAATATGAATATGGGAATGGATATGAATGAAATTTATAAAGATCCTATGCTTATGTTACAGTATGAGCAAGGATACTGCTATTATAGATATTTGTGTATGCAAATGGATTATAAGATAAAATGTAAAGAATATGAAAAAATGTGCGATTCACCTTCTAACCGTACAACAATGGATAGAAGAGATTCTAGAAAAATTGAATAATTTTTTAAATTCAACTCTTGATATATAAGCTTTTCATTAAATTTCTCGGCTTATTACAAAATTTAAGAAATTCTAATTTGTTTTATGGCACCCTTCCTCTAAAAGTGAACTCTTTCCATAAAACTTCATAAGAATTTCTAAATTTTTCCCATGCACATTCGAAATTAATTCAATGCTTATATATCAAGGTTTGTGTTTATCACTATTTTATTAAAAAGAAATATGCTAAAACCACAATTCCTAATATAATTCTATAATATCCAAATACTTTAAAATCATGCTTTTTAATATAACTCATCAAGAATTTTATTACTACAACAGATACTACAAAAGAAACTAACATACCAACTAGTAATACTGCAATTTCTATTCCAGTGAAAGCTAATCCAAATTTAACTAACTTCAATAAACTAGCTCCAAACATTGTTGGAATTGCTAAATAAAATGTAAATTCTGCTGAATTTGGTCTAGATAGACCTATTAATAATCCCCCTATTATTGTTGCACCAGAGCGTGAAGTTCCTGGGAATATAGCTGCTAATAATTGAAAAAATCCTATTATTAGGGCATCTTTATATGTAATTTGTTCATTTGTTTCTTTTTTAGCTTTTCTATTTTTATTCCAATTTTCTATAACTATAAATGCTACACCAAATACTATTAAAGCAATTGCTATACATGTTGGATTATAAAATAGTGCTTCAAATACATCATCAAATAAAACTCCTACTATTGCTGCAGGGACACAACCTACTAAGATTTTTCCCCACAAGTTCATTTTTTCCTTATCAAATATAGATAATAATCCTTTTGATTTTATAGCTTTATTTTTATCTTTTGTGAAAGGCCATATTTGTTTAATATATAATAATACAACTGCTAGTATCGCTCCGAAGTTGTATTACTACTTGAAACATATTCCAAAATTCTGGTGATACTTCTTTAAATTTCAGAAATTGTTCAACTAATATCAAATGGCCTGTGCTACTTATTGGTAACCATTCTGTAATTCCTTCTACTATTCCAAATATTACTGATTTTATAATTTCTAAAAACATTTTTTGTTCCTTCTTTCATAATTTTATTTTTAACTCAAAATTATTTTTTGTATATTTCTTTTAAAACATTGTAAATTGTATCTTTTAAAAATTCTGCTGTTGTGATTGGTGCTACTTTTCCTGGCAATGCCAATGCCCATATGAGTTTTAGATTTTTATCTTTGGCTGATTTTTTGTCTATACCTCCTGGATTTGATGCTAAATCAATTAACAAACAGTCTTTTTTTACATGTTTCATTCTTTCTTCAGTTAGTACTAAATGTGGTACTGTGTTTATTATTATGTCATACTCGGATAAGTTTTCTCCTAAGAAGTTTATATTTGTTGCCATATGCCCATATGCTTTTATCCAAGCTAAGTCTTCATCTTTTCTTGCTGCACATGTTACTTTTGAAGATAGTCCTGCCATTTTTCTTGCTAATACTTTTCCAATTCTTCCAAATCCCAATATTAGAACGTTACTTCCATGCAATATTTTATTTGTATTTGCTATTGCTATTTCTATTGTTCCTTCTGCTGTTGAAATAGTATTTAGAACTGCAAGTTCTTCTCTTTTCATTATGTCTATTATTTCTATATATTCATCGTTTGCCATATCATAAATTTCCGGTGTTATACTTCCGGCAATTAAAATTTTGGCATTTAGATAATGCATTAGTTCTCTTATTGAAATTTCATTTTCGCTAAATGGTGCATTTATATTTACCCCATTGCTTGAAAATGGTATTGGTGCTATCACTACTTCTACATCATTTGGTATTGCTTTGCTTAGTTTTTGAACTGGTATTATGTTTTTTTCTTCTTTTAGTTCTTCGGCTTTTTCTAATCCATATGTGTATACTTCATTTCCATCTTCTGCTAGCATTTTTGCTAGTTTTATTATTCTTAGGTCTCCACCTATTACTGCAAATTTTGTATTCATAAAATCCCTCCAATAATATTATTATATTATTTTTGGCGATTTTTATGAATTTTTTTTAGTCTTGTCTTTCTTTATGCTCTTTTTCTTCTATTTTTTGTTCAGTTTCTTTTGTTTGCTTTTCTTCTATTTTCATCATTTTTATATCGTTATAACTTAGGTGTCTTGTTATTTCTGCTGTTTCTTCTAAATGTTCTTTAGCTTTTATTTCTTTTTCTTTCAATTTTCTAACTATTGGTTCTTCTCTATTTTCTAAGTTAAAAGGAATTGAAATTCTTGCCATTATTGGTATAAATATTGGATCTTTTTTTACTTTTTCTACAATTTTTTTGCTGTCAATGTCTATTGCCACATTTACATATTTTATTGCTTTATCTTTTTCACCTTTGATTAGTGCTATTTTTGCTATTTCATAATATGCATCTGCTGATAGTTCATCATCTTCTATTGCTTCTAAAAATCTTTTTTCTGCTTCTTCTAATTCTTTGTAAATTAGTGCAATTTCTGCTAAAGAATATTTAGTGTTATATACTAAGCTGTTTAGCTCTGCTGCTTTTTCATAGTATATTTTTGCACTTTGAAAATCATTTAACATTGTATATGCTATTCCTAAATTATAGTTTAATTCAAAGCTTGTTTGATTATATTTTAAGGCTTCTTGATATACATTTGCCGCTTCTTTGTATTTTTCACTGTCTATCAAAATTTCTCCTAATAGTAAAGATGCTTCATACATATCTGGCTTTTTATTTAGCAATGAAAATAACATTTGAGATGCTTCTTCTCTTTTCTCTAAATTATTTAATAATAATGCTACTTTGTAATATGATTCATAATCTTTTTTATTTAAATCTACTGCTTGCACATATTCATCAATTGCTCTTCTCATTCCGCCTTCTCTTTCATATATTTGCGCTAACAATTTATGTGCTTTGTAACTATTTGGTTTTTTTTCTAATATACTTAATAATGCCTGTTTCGCTTTTTTATTGTTTCCAAATAATAAGCATATTTTTGCTTTTGCTAAGTTTACTATTTCTAATAAATATATGTCTTGTTTTTCAAGAATAATTATTCCTATTGGAAGTAATGTTGCTAACAAATATTTTATTATTACAAATAATGCGTTTAATTTTTTTCCAAATAACACTTCTACAAAGTTTAGAAATATTCCTAGTGCTTCTAATATTAATACTACTATATATGTTGTATCATTATTTTTTATCATTCTAAAAAACATGTAAACAAATATTGCTAATGCTATAATTGTGAATATTAGTTGTTCTATTATCATTTTGTTTCCCCTTTTTGCTTTTTTACTTATTTTATTTTATTTTTTATCATTTGTCTAGTTTTTGTTTTACTATTTATATAGTTTATTGTAATTTTCATAATTTTTTAATATTTTTCTTACATAATTGTTTGTTTCTTTAAATGGAATATTTTCTATATCGCTTCCATCTTGTTTTATTATTCCTTTTTCTATCCATGTATCAACTGTTCCAATTCCTGCATTATATGCTGCAACAGCTAATTCTTTGTTTTTGTATTTTTCCATTAATACATTTAAGTATTTTGTTCCTATGTTTATGTTGTTTTCGACATTTACTATTTCTTCTTTTGCATTTTCTTGGTTGATATCTATACTATATTTTTTTGCTACATCTATTGCTGTGTCTTTCATTATTTGCATAAGTCCTAATGCATTCCTATGAGAAACTGCATCTTTTTCAAAGTTACTTTCTGCTTTTATTACTGCATATATCAAGTTTTCTTCTACATTATATTTTTCTGCATATATTGTTACAAACTCACTATATGTTTTTGGATATATAATTTTTAAGATTTTGTCTTTAAAAATTCCTAGAAAAACAATTATTATTAATATGATTATTACAAAAATTATTAATTTTTTGTTTTTCAAATTTGTATCTCCCTTCGTAATTTGTTCTATTTACAGTCATACCAATTGTTTGCTTCAGATATTTCTGCAATTAGTGGTACTTTTAAGCTTGCTGCTGTTTCCATTGAGTTTTTCATTATTTCTTTTACTTCTTCTATTTCTTCTGTTGGTACTTCTAGCATCATTTCATCGTGTACTTGTAATACTATTTTAGATTTTAAGTTTCTTTTAGTTATTTCTTTATATACTTTTATCATTGCTATTTTCATTATGTCTGCTGCAGTACCTTGAATTGGTGTATTCATTGCTGCTCTTGAGCCAAATTGTCTTACCATATAATTTTTAGATTTTAGTTCTGGTATATATCTTCTTCTTTTAAATAATGTTTCTACATATCCTTGCTCTTTTGCCTGTTCTGTTATTCCTTCCATAAAGTTCTTTATTCCTGAATATTGCTCTAAATATTCTTCTATATATTGTTTTGCTTTTTTTCTTCCTATTGATAATTGCTCTCCTAATCCAAAGTCACTTATTCCATATACTATTCCAAAGTTTACTGCTTTTGCATTGCTTCTTTGTTCTTTTGTTACTTCATCTATTGGTGTTTTAAAAACTTTTGATGCGGCTTGTTTATGAATATCTTGACCTTCTTTAAATGCTTCTATCATATGTTTATCTTCTGAAATTGAAGCTAAAACTCTTAGTTCTATTTGTGAATAGTCGGCATCTAGATATACTTTTCCTTCTTCTGGTTTAAACACTTTTCTTACTCTTTTTCCTAATTCAAATCTAGTTGGTATGTTTTGTAAGTTTGGTTCTGTTGAACTTATTCTTCCTGTTGCTGTTATTGTTTGATGGAAAAATGAGTGTATTCTTTTTGTTTTTTTGTTTATATATGGTTTTAGACCTTCTACATATGTTGAGTTTAGTTTCATTAATTGTCTGTATTCTAATATTTGTTCTATGATAGGATCTTCTTTTTTTAGCTTTTCTAATACATCTACATCTGTTGAATATCCACTTTTTGTTTTCTTTATTACCGGCAATTTCATTTTTTCAAATAGGATTACTCCTAATTGTTTTGTTGAATTTATATTAAATTCTTCTCCTGCCATTTCATATATTATTTTTGTTATTGTTTCTAATTTTTGGGTTAGTTCTTTCCCAAATTCATTAAGTTCTTCTTCATCTACTTTCATTCCATTCCATTGCATATTTGAAAGTACTTCAACTGTTGGCATGTCTATGTTATTAAATAATTCTAGACATTGTATTTCTTCTAATTCTTTTAGTGTTTTTTCTTTTATTTTTCCTATTGAATATGCATATAGCCCATATTTTTCTTTGTTTAGTTCTTCTTTGTTTTCTTCTTGTAGCTCATCAAATAAAGTTATTTGTTTGCTTTCTTCTTTTTTCTCACCTGTATATTCTTCAACATTTATTTCTAAGAAATTTGCTATTAAGTCCTCTATTTTCAATTTGCTATTTGTTGGATTTAGTATATATGCGGCTATTGAAATATCATAGCTTATGCCTTTTAAATTTATATTTTCTTGTTTTAATAAAATGTATATTTTACTTAAGTCTATTCCTATTTTCTTTATTTCTTCATTTTCGAATATTTCTTTTAGTTTTTTTATGCTGTCTATTTTTATGCAATATACTTCTTCTTTTTCTTTATTGTATATACTTATTCCAACGATTTTTTCTTTGATTATTTTTTCTTCAATTTCTTTGTCTGGTTCTGTTATTAAATAAAATGCCATTTCTTTTTGTTTTTCTATTAGTTCTATAATTTCTTCTAAACTTTTTTCTTGTAGTTTGTATTCTTCTTTTTTTGGCTCTTCATTATTTGTGCCTGACCTTAATGAAAATCTATCTATATATCTGTTGAAATTTAAGTTTTGGAATAATTCTAAAACTTTTGGTTTGTCCCATTCTTCAACTTTAAAGTCTTCTAATGTATCCTTTATTGGCACTTCTAAATTTATTGTTCCTAGTGTTTTCGATAATACCGCTAAATCTTTATTTGCTACTATTTTTTCTCTTTGTTTACCTTTTAAGTCATCTTCATCTTTTTCTACTTTTTCGTATAAATTTTCTATTGAACTATATCTTTGAATTAAACTTAATGCTGTTTTTTCTCCAACTCCTGGTACTCCTGGAATGTTATCTGATGCATCTCCTTGTAAACCTTTTACATCTATTAGTTGTTTAGGTTGTATTCCATATTTTTCTATTATTTTTTCTTCATTATATTCATCTGTTTCAGTTTTTCCAGCTTTTGTGTGTGGAATTCTTATTGTTACTTTTTTTGTAGCTAATTGGAATGTGTCTCTATCTCCAGATAAAATTGTTACATCTAGCCCTTGATTTTCTCCATAGCGTGAAAGTGTTCCGAAGTACATCATCTGCTTCATATCCTTCCATTTCTACTATGTCTATGTTCATTGCTTTTAATACTTCTTTTATTATTGGCATTTGTTCTGCTAATTCATCTGGCATTCCTTTTCTATTTGCTTTATATCCTTCATACATTTTATGTCTTGCGGTTGGGGCTTTTAGGTCAAATGCTACTACTAAATATTCTGGATTTAAATCTTCTAATAGTTTAAATAATATTGCTAAAAATCCATATACTGCATTTGTATATTTTCCATCTTTTGTTGTTAGCATTCTATTCCCCATTATTCCATAAAATGCTCTATTCATTATGCTGTTTCCATCTACTAATACTAATCTACTCAAAGTTTTTCTCTCCTTGTATAATATATTTTATATCACTTTAATAATATAATTTTTTCATTTTTTGGCTTTTGGTTTATGCCTATTTTAGTTTTACACCAAGCAAATATAGTAAGTCTACTGCTTGCAACTGGTCTATTATTGCTCCTTTTATGTCTTCTATTGTAATTGCTATTCCTTCTATTTTATTGTTTGATAAATCAATTCCTTTTAAGCTTGTTTTAAAAAATTGTGCTCTTGTTAAATCTGAGTTATCAAAATATGTATTTTTCATTTTTGTTTCTTGAAAATAACTGTTTCTTAAAATTGTATCTTTAAATAATATGTTTTCTATACTTGCCATTGATAAGTTAAAATAGCTTGCATTGGTTTCATTAAATGTAATATTATATAGTCTATTTTCTGAAAAGTTACAACCAGAGATTTTGCAATTGTTAAATTCACATCTTATAAATGCATTTTCTATGAATTGAGTGTTTGAAAAATTACATTTTTCAAATATAATGTCTCTAAATGTTGCTTTTTCTATTGTTGCTTCTTGCATATTTATATTGCTAAATATACAATGTTCAAATTCGTTTTCGTATAATTGTATTCCACTGCATTCTTCATTTTCAAATTTCAAGTACTCTTTTGGTTCATTTTCTTGTATTTCTTTTATGCTTGATACTTCTAATTCTTTTAGTTTTAACTTTTGTGGTTTTATAATGTTCATTTTTATTTCTTCCTTCTTTTATTTATCTTAACGCTCATCATCATATTCATGTTCTTTCTTTTTTACTCTTCCAAATCTTTCTATAATTTGTTCTATATGTTTAATTTGTAATCCTTCCCCAAAACTATAATCTTTTTGATTTTCTTTTGTTAGGATTAGATTTTCTTTTAGTTCTTCATCAAAAGAATCAAATATTTCATCATCTAATATTAGATATTGTTCTATATTTATGTGTTCTTTTAAATATTGTTTAATTTCTAAACCTCTTTCATTATTAAGTACTGGCGTTTTTTCATTTAGGTTGATACCATATTTTAGAAATAATTCTTTTAATTCCTTAAATCTACTTGTATCTCTCCATGAAGATGATAAAACTATTTGTGCATCAGTAGCATCTATAGCAAATTTTAACATTTGTATTGTTTTCGGATTTATGTCTTCTAGTATTCCTTTTATATTGTTATCTAATGCATAGTCTATATAATCGTTTGAATTCAAAACACCATCGATGTCTAAAAATATTACTTTCAATTGCATGCCTCCTATTATTTTCTGTTCATTAAAATTTGCATTCTTTGTCATTTTCCATCAAAGATACTATAATTTAGATTTTTATTCTTAATTACTTTTTACTATTTAATTCAATAAGCAACTTATCAAAATCCGAAACTATCTTTTGATTTTTATTAAATTCATTATACTCTTTCTCTGCTTTCTCTTCTGATTGTCTTTTTGATATTTTACCATTATCTTTTAAAGTATCATATTTTCTAAATTCCAAAAACTCATTTATACTTTTCGCAAATTCTTCCATAGTAAATGTGTTTTCTCTTTCTACTAGGTCTTCTATATAATCAAAATATCCCGAAACAGTTCTCTCTAATCTTTTTATTTGTTTTTCATCTAAATAATTTTTTGCAATAATAACATCAGATTTTAAAATTCTTCCATCTGGTGAATTTTTCCAAGTAGTTAATCCCATATTTTCTTTAGTATGATCTGCTTTTTGATATATTATTTCTGCAGCTGTATTACCTGTAATAGCATAATGAAATTTATTTTGAACAGTTGCATAAAATTTTTTTGTTGTCTTAGAATCTTTATCATAATCTATACTGCATTCTGCAAATATATCTGTTATCTGTTGCCATATTCTTCGTTCACTTGTTCTAATTGAACGAATTCTTTCTAGCAATTCTTTAAAATAATCTTTTCCGAATTTAGGACCGTTTTTTAATAGTTCATCATTTAATACAAATCCTTTTTTTATGTATTCTTTCAATGTATTAGTTGCCCATATTCTAAAATCTGTTGCTTGTTTTGAATTCACTCTATATCCTACAGCAATTATTGCATCTAGGCTGTAAAAATTTGTGTTATAGTTTTTTCCATCATTTGCAGTTATTCGAATTTTTCGAATAACTGATTCTTCTTTTAATTCACCTGACTTAAATATTTCTTTTAAATGATAATTTATTGTATTTACTTCTACATCAAATAATTTTGACATTGATTTTTGAGTTAGCCAAAAATCTTCATTATCATATAAAACTTCTACAGAAATATTATTATTTTGACTTTGATAAATTATTAAATCTTTTAAGTTCTCTATTGGATTCATATTTGTACTATCATCTCACTTTCAAATTACTACTTATCTCTCACTTTTTTAATTCTTTTGAATAATAATATATATCTGTACAAAGCAAATCTCCATCCCATATTTCTTCTTCATAATTATCAATAAAGAAATCTTTTATTGTTTTTTCGTACTTATCAAAACCTTGCTTTACATAGAATGGAATATTATTTTGTGTTGTTCCAACTATCATCTTTTTATATCTGTTTTTATAATTATCTGTTAAATATTTAAGCATTTTTTTGCCATATCCATTACTACGATATTCTTGCTTTGTTACTATATTTTTTAATTCACATGTATCATTATTCAATGTAGTAACTACTGCTATACAAGCTACTTTTTCTTTATATGTTAAAACAAACAATTCTCCATTTTTTAAGTATTTATTTATCATATCTTTGCTAGGGTCTGCTTCAAGTAGTAAATCTATATATTTTTCGTTATCTTCTTTTTCCTTTTTTATAATGATGCTTCTCTCTGCTGGAAGATATTCAAAATTTTCCGGCAATACAATTTTAGGTGGATTGGGATTAGTATATCTATATTCTTCTGAAAAAATGCATCCGCAATATTTTTGCATATATAATCCTAATTCTCTTGCCTTAGCTTGTCCTTTTCTAAATCCAATTCTAAAGTCTCTATACAAAAATTCTATATCATATTTTTCTGCCATTTCATTTGCGACTTCTATTAATGCCTTATGATTTTGATAAGGACTTACTAAAAGAGTAGTTGTAAAAGCATCATATCCGTGCTCTTTTGCATATTTTGCAGTTTGTTCTAATCTGACTCTATAGCAATAATTTTTGCATCTATTTTTTAAATCTTTTACAACATTTTTGCAAAATTCATCTAATCCATAATTTTCTTCGAATATGGCTTTTACTCCTATTTGTTCTGTATATCCTTTTAAGCAGTCTTTTCTTGCTTTATATTCTGTATATGGATGGATATTTGGATTATACCAATATACTGTTGGTTCTATTCCTTCTTCTCTTAAACTATCTATGCAGTATACACTGCAAGGTGCACAACATGTATGCATCAATAATTTCATTTTATTTTTTCCTACTTTCTATCATTTTTGTTTCATTTTTTTTTGTAAACATTTCAAATATCTTTTCTAACAATAAATTTGTACAAATATTTGTTATTAATATGTTTCTATATGTAAAAAATGCATGTTTATATGAATGATCTTTTAATATTGTATACCATATAATCGGCATTACACCTATTATTATATATGGTAAAATTTTTATCAGATATTCTTTTATATCCAATTTATCAGTTTTTATTTTTAGTTTTCCTACTGCTAGTTGAATGTCTATAATGACAAATGTTATAACCGTTGTTATTGGAAAGAATTTTTTTTCATATTCAAAATTTTTCTCAATTGCTTCTTTAATAAATATCTCATTTGTTCCTGTACTTCTGTATAACACTTGGTTTATTGCTGTTTTTATTATATTTTTATTGTATATCAAATCAACTAAAATCCATTTTGTAAACCAAGTTAGTCCATATCCTATTCCCCAAAACATTCCATATTTTATAATATCTATTAGTACATTTTTTACTGTAACTTTTTCTTCTTTTTGTTTTAATAAGAAGTACAGAATCATTGGAATTGCATATGTTACCATTGGAACAGTTAAAAAATCAAAAAAGTTTGTTAACATTCCTATAACAAAGAAAAATATATTTAGGTTCTTTATTTTTCCATTTTTATCAAGTAATATTATAGAAGCTATCATTGTTATTAAAAATACAAATATTCCTTGCATAGAAAATCCTAAGTAGAAATATTCTACACTTGCTAAGCCCATTGTAAATATTGCTGCTACTGTAAGGTTTATTTTTTTGTATATTAAATATGCAAAAGCCATAAATAGCAAGAAAAGCACAATTGTAAAACTTATTCTTATCTCCCCTAGATTTGCTATTAAAAGTAATGGTTTTAATACTGCTAAATATCCGTGCCAATATCTTGCATATTCAAAGCTTTCTAGTTTTTCACCATTCACAGTATCTTCTAATTCTCCGACTTCATTATGATGTTTATATTTTGATGCAGATTTTAATTCTCCTGATGTATCTTCATGTATTTCTTTTGTTACTTCAGGAATATAGTTTTTTCTTGCTACAAAGCTTGAATATAATGGTGTTTTATTATCTATGGAATATGCAGTGTTTATCATTAAAGCATCTGTATAATTATCAAATTCCATTGGTTCTTCTCTTCCAATTACTTCTTTTTTTAATCTATTTCCTTCTTGTATTAAAATTTTTGAAGATTGTTCTACATTTTCTTTTATATATTTTGATGGGAACATGCTACTTATTGTAAGCAATAATATAAAACTTAATATTAATACAAAATATGTAATTATTATTTTTAATGCTTGTTTCATTTTATTTTTCCCTTCTAAAGGCTTACTGTTTGTTTTAAAGTCCTAAATATTCATAACCTAAGTGTTTATAGGCTGGTGGCAACACCTGTCTTCCTCTTAGTGTTCTTGCAATAAATCCTATTTGTATTAAATATGGTTCATAAACATCTTCTATTGTGTCAAGTTCTTCTCCTACTGTAGCTGCTAATGCTTCAATTCCAACTGGTCTTCCACCATATTGAACTATCATTGTTTCTAACAACTTTCTATCTATATCGTCTAATCCGAAGTTCATCTATTTCTAATTTATTTAATGCATGTTTTGCTATTTTTAAGTCTATGTCTCCATCTCCTAAAACAATTGCATAGTCTCTTACTCTTTTTAATAATCTATTTGCTATTCTTGGTGTTCCTCTTGACCTTCTTGCAATTTCTCTTGATGCTTTTTCATCTATTTTTATTCCTAAAATTTTACTTGATCTTTTTACAATTGTTGCTAAATCATCTTCTGAATATAATTCTAAACGGTGTATTATCCCAAATCTGTCTCTAAGTGGTGTTGTAAGTGAGCCGGCTTTTGTTGTTGCACCTATTAAAGTGAATTTTGGTAAGTCAAGTCTTATTGACTTACTTGTTGGTCCTTTTCCTATTACTATATCTAATGTAAAGTCTTCTAATGCCGGATATAATATTTCTTCAACACTTTTACTTAGTCTATGAATTTCATCTATAAATAAAACATCAAATTCTGATAAATTTGTGAGCAATGCTGCTAAATCTCCTGGTTTTTCAATTGCAGGTCCTGATGTTATTTTTATATTTGAGTTCATTTCATTCGCAATTATATTAGATAATGTTGTTTTTCCAAGTCCTGGAGGTCCATATAGTAAACAGTGATCTAATGGCTCTCCTCTTTTTTTTGCAGACTCTATGTATATTTTCATATTTTCTTTTACTTTGTTTTGCCCTATATATTCTTCTAAAGTTTGTGGTCTTAATGTATTTTCTAGTCTTTCTTCATTTCTGTTTTCTAATTCTGGGCTAATTATTCTTTCTTCTTCCATTAATACTTACATCCTTTGTTTATATTTTAATTTTGTGCTAACAAGTTGTTGATTGTTACTGAATTTGAAATTTCTAATTCCTTTTTCATGTAATTATAATATCTTTCTAATAATTCTTTTTTATCACCATCTAATGATTCCATATCTAATTGATTTCCTGTTTTTATATCATACCAATTTTCATCATAATAATATCTATTTGTTATAATTCTTTCATTATTTAAACTTACAAATTCTTTACTAGCAAAAATGTTTGTACCTAAAGAAAATTTATCTTCTAAATCACATAGATATACTAATGTTGGTTTAATGTCTAGTTTGCTAACTGGTTTTTCTATTTTCATATGTGGTACACCTGGTATTTTTAGTCCACAAGCCACTTTGGTGTAGTTTAATTTTATATCTACATCTGTTAAGTCTGGATTATATTGTTTTAAAAATTCTAGCATTTCTTCATTATACATGTTTATTCCATTATGGTCTCCAAATACTAGTATAGTTGTGTCATCGTATAATCCCTCTTGTTTTAGTCCTTCTAAGAATACTCCAAATGCATAATCTGCATAATTTACCGCTTCTAAATAATTTCCAAAATATGTTCCTTTATATTTTCCAACATCAATTCTAACTTTATTTCTATCTTGTAGCCCTTCTAATTCAAAAGGTGTATGTGATGATGCTGATACTATAAATGACATAAATGGGTTTTGATAATTTTTTATTTTCTCTACACCCTGTCTATATAAACCTTCATCTGACATAAATCCATTTATATATTCAGTGTCATCAAATTTATCTTTTAACTCTATATTTTGTACGCCAAATTTACTATACACATTTCCTCTATTCCAAAATTTTGCTTCATTTCCATGCATATATGATGTTGTATAATCTGCACTATTGAACATTTCAAATAGGTTGTCATATGCGTTTGTGTAAAATTTACTGTATGACATTCCATTTTCCATTGGATATATTGATGTTATACTTGAATGTTCTGAATCTGCTGTTGTTGAGTAACTTTGCATATTCATATTAGAAATTTCTATGTTTTCACTTAAAAATTTATTTAAATTAGGTGTTATTTGCTTTCCATTTATTGTTTTATTTATTACAAATTCTTGAATAGACTCTAATTGTAGAACAATTACATTACTGTTTTTTGATATTCCTTTAAAATCATATTTTTCTTTGCCATATCTATCATTATATTCTTCTTTTAATTTTTCATAATCTGCTTCCATTTTACTATAAGATTTATATTTTGTATTCTTTTTTTGTGTTAATAAATTTTCTATATCATATATATGGTATCCCCATATTGTTGACTCTCTTATTTGCATATCTTTGTTATATGATTTTTCTTTTCCTTTTTCCACATATCTTGCGCCTACTATGCAAAACACCACTATTCCAACTATTCCTGAAATTGCTTTTGCCAAAACTTTTTTCTTTGTTTTGTTTTCTTTTTTCTGGAATTTTATTTTCATCAATTTACATGTAGCAATAATTAATATTATATCTACAAAGTATAATAAATGCTTAATTTCAAAAACAGCCGGTAATGTACTTAATATTTCTTCTCCATATTGAAGATTTGTTATTTGTGCAATTGATAAAAAGCTATTTGAATAAATATAATAGATATTATCTCCGAAAAGTACTAAACTCACTATGAAATTGCTAGTTAATGTAGTTATTATCCTTGCTCTATTTGGCAATATAATTAATATACAAACTAATATAACTGTAAAACCTATTGTTCCTAATATTGTTTGCATTTCTATTTTTCCACTATTACTTATTGTGTTATCATAAAAAAACATTGTCTTTACAAACAATAATATTCCTACAACAATCACAAACCATATCGAATTCACGAATTTTGATAATATTTCTTTTGCTTTTCCATTTTTTATATTAGTGTTTTTTGTTTCTTCCTTTTTTCTTTCTTCTTTTTCTACTATTTTTTGCATGTATATATTGCACCCTATCTTTATATATTTTCTATAAATTGTTCTATAATTTTTATAATTCTATTTTCTCCTTCTTTGGTTGCATATTTATTTGGCACAAATTCGTTGGCCTTGTTTATTGCTTCTTCTAGCTCTTCTACACTATTTATTCCGATTATATATCCTTTTTTCGAAAATGATTCTATTATTTGCTTTTGGTGGTCATTTACATGTTCTTGGTATTGATGTAGTCTTGGTATGGCTATTACTTTTTTTTCTAATTTTATTGAACTTACTATTGAACCTACCCCACCGTGTGTTATTATTAAATCTGCTTTTTCTTGATATTTTTCTAGCTCTTCTTGTGGAATCAAACTAAAAATTTGCATATTTTCTGATTCATATTTTGTGTGTCCTGCTTGTACTACAACTTTTTCCTGTATGACTTTTTTTTCTATTAGTTCATCTATTTTTTCTAGTAAACGATGAAAACTGTTATTTTGTGTTCCTAATAATACTAATATCATTTATAAATCGAACCTCCATATACTGCTTTTGGATATAATTTTAGCATTTCTTTCCATTGCACAATAAATAAATCTGCAATTGGATATATTAGCCTACCTGTTGCAGTTTTTTTGTCTCTATTTGCAAATGTTTCTATATAAATTATTTTACTTCCAAATATTTTTCCTAAATAGCACATTGGTCCTGCTGTATGTGTTCCTGTTGTTACTATTACTTTTGGTCTTATTTTTATATAGTAATATATTGTTTTTATGCACAAATAGAAATACTTAAATATATATGAAAACATTTTTGCTCTTGTACCATATGGTAAATATGATATTTTTTCTTTGTATTTTTCTTTTAGTGCTTTACTTACTTCATCTTTTTCTGTAATTATATGATATTCATATTTTTCAAATAATGGAGCAAGTTGCATTAGTTCATTTAAGTGTCCCCCTGTGCTTGATATAAATAGTACTTTTTTCTTCATTTTTTGCACCTTTTTCTTGTTTTTTTCGATATTGTTATTATATCTTTTTTTAGGCCATATGTCTAGTAAAAAAAGGGTTTTATAAAAAAATAGAGCCAAAGAATTTATTTTTTCTTTAGCCCCTATTTATTTTATGCTCTTGGATGAGCTTTTTTGTATATATCTTTTAGTCCTTCATCTTGGAATTGCATATATATTTGTGTTGATGATATGTCTGAATGTCCCAACATTGTTTGTATTGCTTTTAAGTCTGCCCCATTTTGTAATAAATGTGTTGCAAATGAATGTCTTAGAACATGTGGTGTTATGTCCTTTGTTATATGCGCTTGTTCTTTATAATATTTTATTATTTTCCAGAATCCTTGTCTTGTAAGTCTTCCACCATTTATGTTTACAAATAATGCTTTTTCATTTTCATCTTTTATTAAAATGTCTCTTGCATCTTCTACATATTCTTTTAATGCTTGTAATGACATTGTTCCTAATGGTATTGTTCTTTGTTTTGTTCCCGATTTACAAGTTACATAACCTTTTTCTAAATTTACATCATCTATATTTAGTGAGATTATTTCTGTTACTCTCATTCCTGTAGCATATGCAAATTCTAGCATTGCTTTATCACGAGTTCCTTTTAGGTCAACATCTTTTGGTTGGTCTAATAATAGTTCAACTTCTTTTGATGTTAATACACTTGGTACTCTTTTTTCTATTTTTGGTGATTGTATATTTGCTGTTGGGTCTTGTTTTATTTTCTTTCTTTTTAGTATGAATTGATAGAAAGAACGAATAGATGCTATACATCTAGATATACTTGAAGCTTTCTTTCCATCTTCTTGCAATTCTCTTATGTAATCTTTTATATCTTCTTCTTTTACTCTATTATAATGAAGTTCACATGCTTCTAAGTATCTTCTAAATTGCTTTAAGTCTCTTTTGTATGATTGTAATGTATTTTCTGATAATTTTTTTTCATTTTCTAAAAAATCAAAAAAGTTTTTTAATTGTCTTTCCATTCTTTTCACTACCCCTATATTCAAAATAATCTATTTACATAAACTATATATGTTATATCAAACTATTTGTTAATTGTAAATACATTTTTACAAATTTTTATAAATATTTTACCAATATTTTCATTAAATTTGTAGAAATAAATATTTCTACTACAGATGCTAATAAAAGTATTGCTATCATAATAAGTGAAAATATTGTATGTCTTGCTATTTCTAATTTTATATTTTCTTTTGCTTTGTCTTTTATTATTGATTTGTACAATTTAAATCCGCTTACAGCTAGCCCTAATATCGCTGGTATTGTTAATAAACTTTGAAATAGCAAACTTGCCAATATAAAAGTTATTCCTTTTCCTATTCCAAGTATTGTAATAAATGATGATATTGTATATCCTAAGCAAAATCCTCGATATAGTACAAGCCCAAAAACTATTGGTAAACCTATTACTGTTGTTCCAAAGAACCATATTAATATTGCAAATATTGCGTTTTGAATTATACTATTTTTTAATAAAGTTGCATTATCTATATTTTGTAAGCTTTTCATTTTTTCAATAAAATTATTGATATATGTCTGTATTTCTTCTTTTGGACTTTCTTGCATATTATTTACAAAAAATACACCAAAGAATATCCCTATAATAAATATAAGTATAACTATTGTATATTCTTTTTTATTGTTTGCTACATGCTCAATAATTATTTGTTTTATCTTTCTACTACTATTTCTCATTAAAAATCTCCTTATCTTTTATAACATAATGTGTATTCGATAAAGAGATTTTTTAGAACTCTATTTTTTTGGTTTTACTGAAACTTTTCCGTATACTCCGCCACCACCAGATTGTACATAACAGTTTCCATTTCTTGCATTATCTATATTTGTTGCAATTTTTTCTCCTACTACCATTTCTAAGTCATCTTTTGAAAGTTTGTGTAATATGTTCATTTCTGTTTCAAAAGTATTCAATAATTTGTCTATTGTTTTTCCACCTACTCCTGGTATAAATCCAAGTGGAATTTGATATATATATGGTGGTCTTGTTTTAGGACTTTTTGTTTCTTTTTTATCTTTTATTAATTCAATTCTATCCAAAACTCCAAATGTTACATTTTTTCCACCACACATTGGGCAAACCTCTACTGGTTCTTTTGTTTCAATTGATTTTTCACAATCATCGCAATATGTTCTATGATATTTTCCAAGTTTTGGATCTAATCCATAATTAGCCACTATTCTTCTTCCATCTTCATTTTTTAGTGCTTTAACAACTTCTTTAAAAGATATGTCTTCTACTTCCATCTTATTATATTCTCTTGCTATTTTTGGCAATGAATGCGCATCTGAGTTTGTTAAAAATGTTCTTGTTTCTAATTCAGATATTGTATCTGCCAAATATGTATCAGAACTTAATCCTAGTTCTATAGCAAATATTTTGTCAAATTTTTCTTTAAAGATATTTTCTAATCTATCTGTACAATTTCCATAATAGCTTTT
>USHX01000007.1 GCA_900554565.1 uncultured Clostridium sp. | reverse complement strand
CAGGAACTAATGTTGGAAAAGGTAGTGATGATACACTATATGCATTAGTAGATGGTACAGTTAAATTTGAAAGAAAAGGTAGAGACAAAAAACAAGTAAGTGTTTACCCAGTAGCAGAATAATGAAATAAAGAACAGTTTTAATTAGAGAAAAATTAAAGCTGTTTTTTTATATGTTAATAAGTATTTTTCTTTGTTTTTCAATACTTTTTAAAGTAGAAGAGACAATATTATGTTTTTATATATAAAAAGGTTAGAATTTTCTAGCCTTTTTTGTATTATTATGATATAATCAAAACCATAAAAAACAAGAAAAGGAAAAAGAAAAAATGGAAGAACAAATTGATATACTAATGGCAACATATAACAGTGATATAAAATACCTAAAAAAGCAAATAGATAGTATATTAAACCAAACATATAAAAATATAAAACTAATAATAAGTGATGACAACTCAAATAAAAAAGAAGTACAAGAAGAACTAAAAAAATATAAAGAAAAAGATGAAAGAATAGAAATATATATACAGGAAAAAAATTTAGGATATACAAAAAACTTTGGATTTTTACTAGAAAAATCAACAGCAGAATATATAATGTTTTCAGACCATGATGACATATGGTATGAAAACAAAATTGAAGAAAGCTTAAAAAAATTAAAAGAAGAAAATGTGGACTTAGTGTATGTAAATTCACACCAAATAGATGAAGAAGATAAAAAAATACAAGAAAATTATTTCAAATACAAAAATGTACCATTGATAAATACAAAAGGAAAATTAGCGATATCAAGATGTGCAGGAATAGGATGCTCACAAATATTTACAAAACAAGTAAAAGAAAAAATGATACCATTTAAAGAAAACGTAATGGCACATGATTGGCTTGCAGGATTTATTGCAAATGAGCAAAAAGGCCTTACATATATAGAAACGCCACTATTTGGATATAGACTTCACGGAACTAATGTATTTGGTGGAAGAAGTTTTGCGCAAAATGTAACAAAATGGAAGGAAAAAAACGGTAACACATATAAATCATATTTAAAATATAGAAAAGAAAATGTTATAGACAAAGCATATTTAGATGGAGCAAAAATGTGCCAAGAATATAACTTTAAACAAGAAAATAAAAAGTTTATTGATGAATTAGTTAGATACTTAGAAAAATTAGAAAAATCTAAATATTTTAACTTTCATTTGATAAAATATTTTAAATTTTTTGCTGGAAAAAACTTATTTAAAAAAATGATAAAAGAAATTATGATTTTTCATTTTCCTATATTAGGATATTTAGTTTTTAAATTTCAATAAAGCTTAAAAAATCCTAGATTGACAAATAAAAGAATTCAATATAGAATGTGAAATGAAAAATAAAAAAACGGAAGGAGAGAATGCAGAAATCTGCAAGAAAACATGGAATTTATAAAAATATTATTTAAAAATAGAAAATTAGCTTTTTCGTTAGGAAAAAATGACTTTAGAAATAGATTTGCAAGTACTAGTTTAGGAAGCATATGGGGATTTTTACAACCATTTGTATTTATGCTAACATATGTAATTGTATTTCAATATATATTAAAAACAGGAAGTGCTGGAAATGATCCATATGTAGTATGGTTTTTACCAGGAATGGCAATGTGGCAATGTATAAATGACACAGTAATGAGTGCTAGTGCATCAATACGAACATATAGTTATTTGGTAAAAAAAGTGGTATTTCCAGTGGATATAATACCAATAATTTCTATAATTGCAAGTAGCTTTGTTGCAATGTTTTTATTTGTTGTTGCAATAGTTGTAAGTTGTTTATTTAACTATGTACCTAACTTCTTACAAGTTATATATATTATAGTTGCGGCATATGCATTTATGATATCATTTACTAGATTCACATCAGCTGTAACAACACTTGTACCAGACTTTGCACAACTACTAGGAATACTAATGCAATTGTTTTTCTGGTTTACACCAGTTGTTTGGAACTTATCAATGTTATCAAACCATCCAACAATATTAAAAATAATGAAATGTATGCCATTTAATTATTTAGTATCAGGATTTAGAGATGCATTTATATCTAGTAATATAGTAACAGAAGGACATTATATATATACAATAGTATTTTGGATAATAACAACATTTATGTTTATATGGGGAAACTATATATTTAAGAAAAGCAAAAAAGATTTCGCAGATGTTTTATAATGAATGGAGAAGAACTGTAAATGGAAGAACAAATAGATATATTAATGGCAACATATAATGGTGAAAAATATTTAAAAGAGCAAATAGAGAGTATATTAAATCAAACATATAAAAATATAAGACTAGTGATTTCAGATGATTGCTCTAAAGACAGAACTAAAGAAATCTTAAAACAATATGAAAACGACAACAGAATAGAAGTACATTATCATGATAAAAATCAGGGATATATTAAGAATTTTGAATACTTATTAAAACAGGTAAAAAATAATATATACATGTTATCAGACCAAGATGATGTATGGTTACCTGAAAAAGTAGAAAAATCATATGAAACATTAATAGAAAATAATGCTGACTTAGTTTTTGGAGATTTGGAAGTTGTAGATGAAAACTTAAACACAATGTATAAATCTTTTAATAAATATATGTTATTAGAAAGAAAAATAAAAAAGTATATCAATAGTTATAAAGTGAATTATTTATATAATTGTGTAACAGGTTGCACATTGATATCAAAAGCAAAATGGATAAAAGAAATTGTGCCAATACCAACAGATTCAAAGTATCTTATACATGATTATTGGATGGGACTAATAATAGCATTAAAAGGAAAAGTGGCATATATGCCAGAAACATATATAAAATATAGACAACATGGAAATAATCAAGTTGGAACAGATAAAATTTCACATGGTTTCAAGAAAATAGAACAAGTAAGAGAATTATTTATAAATGTAAAGCTTGGTGTTTTTGGAACATATGTAAAACATAATGAAAAATTTCCAGAAGATGTGCAAAAATTAAATAGTAAGGCTTATGAATATTACAAAATGCTTGAAAACAAGAAAAACTTTAATTTCAAAAATTGGAATGTTTTTCACGAATTATATAAAACAGAAACTTTTGTATATTATATGGAAAATTTCCTTATTATGAATATGCCTATAATAGCAAAAGGCTTATTCAAGATAAGATATATAGTATTAAAATTATTAAGAAAAAGATAAATATAGTAGGAGGAAAACCAGTGAGTGAAGAAAAACAAAATGAAGAACAAGTAACTATGGTCAAAATAACAAATTTATCTAAAGAATATAAGATGTTTAATAGAAAAATAGATAGATTAGCAGAGACAATAATACCGGGAATAAAAAGACATGGAACATTTGAAGCTTTAAAAGATTTCTCATTAGAATTAAAAAAAGGAGAAGTATTAGGAATACTTGGAAAAAATGGTGCAGGAAAATCTACTTTGCTAAAAATGATAACAGGAGTTGTAATACCAACTAGTGGAAATATAGAAATAAATGGAAAAATCAGTTCATTACTAGAGTTAGGGGCAGCTTTTAACCCTGATTTAACAGGAGTAGAAAACATATATCAACATGGACAAGTCATGGGACTTTCAAAGGAAGAAATAGAAAAAAGGAAGCCTGAGATAATTAAATTTGCTGATATTGGAGAGCACTTATATCAACCAGTAAAAACATATTCATCAGGTATGTTTGCAAGACTTGCTTTTGCTTGTGCTATAAATGTTGATCCAGATATTCTAATAGTAGATGAAGTTTTATCAGTTGGAGATATGGCATTTCAATTGAAATGTTTCAAAAAGTTTGAACAACTAAAAAAACAAGGAAAAACAATAATTTTCGTAACACATAGCATTAATGATGTTTTAAATAACTGTAATAGAACAATAATAATGAGTGAAGGAAAGAAAATATTTGATGGCGGAGTAAAAGAAGGTGTTGAAAGATATAAAAAATTAATAGCAGGTATGCTTGAAAAAGAAGAAACAGAAGAAAGCAAAGAAAATGAAAAAACAGAAAATAGAAATTCTATTCTAGGAATAAATGATGACAAACTAGAATGGAAAAAATATTTTACTGTAAATCCAGATGTTATACAATATGGAAATAAAGAAGCGGAAATTATAGACTTTGGTATGTTTAATTATAAAGGGGAACCAAGTGCTATAATTGATAGCCAAGAAGAAATAACAGTAAAACTTAAAGCAAAATTTAATAAAGATGTTGAATGCCCAACCTTTTCAATGACAATAAAAGATTTTTCTGGAAAAGAAATATGCGGAACAAATACAAATTTCTTAAATTATTATACAGGAAAATGTGAAAAGGGAAAGGAATATATTTGCGAATTTAAACAAAGATTTCAACTAGCGCCAGGTAAATACACATTATCATTAAGCTGCAGCAGATATGATTATAATGGCGAAATTGTAGTATTAAATAGAAATTATGACTTAATGATATTTGAAGTAATGTCAAATAAAAAATTTGTTGGATATTATAACTTAGACACAGAAGTTACATTTGCAGAATTAAATTAAAAATATTTGATTGGAGAAAAAATGAGAGAGACACATTTATTTATATTATGGGAAAATGCCAGAGAGAAAGAAAAAGAAATTTTAGAAGATATAAAGAAAAATTTTGAAATTCTAGGTTTATATAATATGAAATGGAATAAAGAAAATTTTTCAAATAATTTATCCAGATTTTACGGGACTAATTTACCAGAAAATTCTGGAAAAGAGCAACATTGTGGAAATGGTGAATTTTTACTAATAATAGTAGGAGTTGACAATCCAAAATATGAAGAAAGACAAACAAGTAAAGGGCCACAAATTGTAAATACAAATATGTTTGACAAAAAGTCATATTATAGAGAATTAACAGGTGGCGGACATAAAGTACATGCAACAAATTCTGAAGTAGAAACTAATCATGATTTAACGTTATTATTAGGAAAAAATATAGAAGACTATTTAAAAAATATAGATACAAGTAAAAAAGAAGAAATAATAAATTTAAATCAAGACTTAGTAGGACAAGAAGGTTTTTCTTCTGTTAAAGAAATGTTTTATGTTTTAAATAATTGCATAAATTATGCAATTATAAGAAATTATGAAAATCTTCCAGATGAAATATATGTAAATGACCACAATGATATAGATATAGTGTGTGATTCATATCAAAATGCAGCATATGTCTTAAATGCAGAAAAAGTATTTAAAGAAGAATATAGAGTACATTATAAAGTAAAAGTAGAAGGAAAAAATGCATATTTTGATTTAAGATATGTTGGAGATGACTATTATTACTATAAATTTGAACAAGATATAATGAAAAATAGAAAATATAATGAAAAAGGATTTTATACAATATCTGATGAAGAATATTTTTATGGACTTATATATCATTCATTAATACACAAACCACGATTCTCAGAAGATTATAGAAAGAGACTGAAAAAAATGAATCCAACTAGTATAAAACTAGAAACAGAAGAAGATTATATAAAATTATTAGAAAAATGGCTGTTAAAACAAGGCTATAAGATTACTAAACCAGAAGATAATTCTGTACAATTTAATAATGAAAATGTAAATAAGTTCGATAAAAAAGTTATAGAAAAAAATAATAAGTTACAAGGAATTGAAAAAGAAATAGCAGAATATATCAGCCAATATCAAAAAAATGAATATTTAGATATACTAAAAAAAGACAGTAGATTAGATGTAATATTAGCTTTATCTGAAATAAGAAAAAACATAATTAGTTGGTATCCATTTGAAAATGAATGCTCAATATTAGAAATTGGTGCAAATTTTGGAGAAATTACATGGGAATTGTGCAAACATGCTAAGAAAGTAATAGCATTAGAACAGAATACAAAAAAGAAAGAAGCTATAGAAAAAAGAAATGAAAAATTTTCTAACTTAGAAATTGTAGATAGTTTAGATGATATAAATGAAGAATTTGACTATATAACATTAATAGGTTTAGAAAAGAGTAATTTAAAATTGCATGAGTTACTAGGAGATTTAAGAAAATATTTAAAAGCAAATGGAAAAATACTTTTAGCAACAAATAACAAATTATCTGTAGATAATCTCTCTAAATTAAACAGCAAAAATGAAACAGTTGAAGATATTATTAATAAACAATATAGTTTATCAGAATTGTCAAAACAAATAGAGCAAGCAGGATTTGAACATAAAAAAACATATTATCCACTAACAGATTACAAATTGCCAAATGCTATTTTTGTTTCAGAAGAGCAAATTAGAGAAAACCTAATTTCTAGAAATATTGTTTATAATGATAACGAAACAATAAAATTATATGACCAAAATAACTTATATAGAGAGTTATTAAAAGAAGATATAAAATATTTAGAAATGCTTATAAATTCATTCTTTATAGAAATATTTAATGGTGAACCTGAAGAAAATGGAATAAAATTAGTTTCATTTTCGAATATGAGAAAAGAAGAATATAGAATAAAAACAATAATGAAACAAGATTATGTCTATAAATATAATGATAATGAAAAAAGTAAACAGCATTTAAATACAATAAAAGAAAATATTGATATTTTAAAAAGAAATAACTTTAACACATTAGATTCTTATGATGAAGAAAAAATAATAAGTAAATATACAACTGAAAAAAGCTTAGATAAAGTAATTTTAGATAAAGTCAAAAATAATCAAAAAGAAGAAGCAATATTACTTATAAAGAAATTTAAAGAAGAAATATTTGAAAAAATGGAAAAATGTGATTCTGAGAATAATGTTTTTGACAAATATAATATAAAATATAAACCAGAAGATATTAGTAAAATGACATTTTTGAAATACGGATTATGGGACATGACATTTCAAAACTGTTTTACTATAGATAATGAATTCTATTTCTACGATCAAGAATGGAGAGAAGAAATAGTGCCTATAAACTTTATATTGTATAGAGCAATAAAATATTTCCCAGAAATTAGATTTTATGTAACAATAGAAGAACTATATGATATTTTGAATATAGATGAATCAATGGTAAATCTATTTGAAGAATTAGATAACAGATTGCAAGAAAACATAAGAAATGAGATTATGTGGAAAATTCATAAACAAGTAAAGACTGTTAAAGAACTGAAAATAGAAAAATTAACAGCTGACCATACAGTTAATTTAAAAAATATAGATTTAGCACAAAAGGATGCAGAAATAAATAATCTAAGAGCAGAAATAGATAAACTAAATAGTGAGTTAGGAAAAATATATAATTCTAAATCATGGAAAATAACAAAACCATTAAGAGAGATAAGAAATATAAAAAAATAGTAATAATTAAAAGGAGAATCAACTATGCGAATAAGATTAAGAGACAAATTATTTCCAGAAGGTGGAAAAATAAGAAGCTATTTAAGAACAGCCAATAGATTTGTAAAAAGCATATTTAACAAACAATATGTAAAAGAACAAATAACAAAAATAAAAGAAAAAGGCTGGAGAGTTACATGGATAGAAATGAAAAGATACATGATAATGGGAACAGCAGCAGAACCAGAAGAATTTTATCAAATATGGATAAATAAAAATGAACCAAATGAAGAAGAATTAGAAAAACAAAAAGATACTAAATTTGAAATAAATCCAAAAATAAGTATTATAATACCAATGTATAATACACCGGAAAAATTCTTCAAAGAATTGGTAGATGGCTTAATAGAACAAACATATCCAAATTGGGAACTATGTTTAGCAGATGGTAGCCCAGAAAAAAATGAAAAATTAGAAAAAATCTATAAAAAAGATGAAAGAATAAAATACAAATTTATAGGAGAAAACAAAGGTATTTCTGGAAACACAAATGCTGCATTAGAATTAGCCACAGGTGATTTTATAGCACTATTAGACCATGATGACTTATTACCAAAATTTTCTTTATATGAAATAGTAAAATGTATAAACAAAAATCCAGATGTAGATTTTATTTATACAGATGAAGACAAATTCGAAGAATTAGGTGGAAAAAGATATGACCCATATTTTAAATCAGACTTTGCGCCAGATACACTAAGAGCAAATAACTTTATATGTCATTTTAGTGTATTCAAAAAAGAATTAATGGAAGAACTAGGTGGATTTAGAAGTGAATTTGATGGAGCACAAGATTATGACATAATATTAAGAATGAGTGAAAAAGCTAAAAAAATTATACACATTCCAAAGATATTATACCACTGGAGAGTACATGCATTATCAACGGCTAAATCAGGCGGAACAGCAAAACCATATGCATATGAAGCTGGTATAAAAGCTGTACAAGCACATATAGATAGAATTGGTTTAAAAGGAGAAGTAGTTAGTGGAAATACTTTAGGAACTTATAAAGTTAACTATGAAATAAAAGGAAATCCAAAAGTTTCTATTATAATTCCAAATAAAGATTATGCATCAACACTAAAAGTATGCTTAAAATCAATAAAAAAATTAACAACATATAAAAACTATGAAATAATAGTAGTAGAAAATAACAGTGAAGAACAAAAAACTTTTGATTATTATGATGAAATAGATGGAAAAGACAAAATAAAGGTAGTAAAATACCCAGAAAAAGGATTTAACTATTCAAAAATAATAAATTATGGTGTTGCAAATTCAGATGGAGAATATATAATTCAATTAAATAATGATACTGAACTAATAACACCAAATTGGATAGAAGAAATGTTAGGTTTTGCACAAAGAGAAGATGTAGGAGCAGTAGGAGCTGAATTATTTTATCCAGATAAATCAATACAACATGCGGGCATAATAATTGGAATAGGTGGAGTTGCAGGACATGTATTTAGAAATATTCCACATGGCATGCATGGATATTTTTCAAAAGATGCAATGATACAAAATATGAGTGCTGTTACAGCAGCATGTATAATGGCTTCAAGGAAAATGTATGAAACAGTTGGAAATATGGATGAAAAATTTGAAGTAGCATTTAATGATGTTGATTTCTGCTTAAAAATAAGAGAACAAGGAAAATTAATTGTTTATAATCCATATGTACAATTTATACATTATGAATCAAAAAGCAGGGGATTTGAAGATACTTTAGAAAAGCAAAAAAGATTTAAAGGTGAAGTAGAAAGATTCCAAAAGAAATGGGAAAAAATCTTAAAAAATGGTGATCCATACTACAATATAAACTTAAGATTAGATAATGATCAATGTGCAATAAAACCAGAAAAAGTAAAGTATAATGATTAGGAGAAAAAAAGTGAAAATAAAGAGATGTGTGGAAAAGACAAATGAAATAATAGAAAAAATTGCTGATTTTATAATGAAATATAGATATCTAATTGCAGCAATAGCACTTGTTTTATTAGTTGCATTAAAAATAAATTTTTCTTCAGTAGATATGTGGTGCCATTACATGAATGAACCACAAACAAAATCAACAATATTAGGAAAAGCAAGAGCAATAAGGTCAGATGAATGGTTAACACAAAGTGCAACAATGCTAGGACAATCAATGAATGAAGATGGATATGGAGTACATAATAAAAATATAGCACAAGGTACAAGTAACATGTTAATGGTTTCAGCGCCAGTAACAGATATTGTTGCAATCTCAAGACCTTTAACATGGGGATTTTTACTATTTGGAACAGAATATGGATTCTCATTTTATTGGGTATTAAAAATGATAGCATTACTAATGGTTTCAATAGAATTAGTAAAAAAAGTTACTCATAATAATAACTTATTAGCATTAATAGGTGGAATAGTTTTAGGACTTGCACCAGCTATGATGTGGTGGTTAAGCACAGCTGTTGTTGATGGATATATTTATGGCGCAGCAGTAATAGTGTTATTTGGATACTATATGCAAAATTTAGACTGGAAATTGTGGAAAAAATTATTAATAGCCTTAGGAATTATAATATGCTTACCAGGATTTGCATTTATGTTATATCCAGCATTCCAAGTGCCATTTGCATTTTTAATGGCAATATTCATGTTGAATGACTTAATAAAAAATTGGAAAAATTTAAAAAAGCAAGATTTTATATTAATGGGAATAACAATAGTTGCATCTTTAGCATTAATTGTTAGATTTATATTACTTTCATTAGATGATATAAAAGTAATGATGGGCACTGTATATCCAGGAGCAAGAGTTGAAAAAGGTGGAAACTTTACAATAGATAATTTTATAAGTTATTTTGCAAATATATTTTTTCCATATACAAATAGAATAGCAAATACATGTGAACCAAGTACATATATATATTCATTTACAGGATTAATAATACTTATTGTATTATATTTAGGTGAAATAAAAGAAGAAAAAAGCAAAAAAGATTTTGGATTAATAATAGGTTTAATAGCCTTATATGCAGTATATTTAATTTGGGAATTTGTAGGATTTAAAACTATATTAGCTAAAATAACTTTAATGTACTTTTCACCTGCACAAAGAACTCATGTTGTATTAGGAATAATTGGAACCTTATTATCTATTATAATGATACAAAAAGTAGAAGGAAAAAATAAAATTTCCAAAACACAAGGAATAGTAATATCAAGTATAGTAGTGGTATTATCATATGTGCTAATAAAACAATCATCATATAATGAATTTTTTACAACAATTAAATATGAAATTTTATTACCAATAGTATTTCTGATTACTTATTTCTTAATAAGGGGAAATGTAAAAGCATGGTCATACACAATGTGTGTTGTTGCAGTAATTTCAGGAGCAATAGTAAATCCAATAGTAAGGGGAATTGCACCAATAAATAAAACAGACATATCAAAAGAAATAAAACAAATTTATAATGAAGACAAAGAAGCTTTATGGATTGGTGAAAACAATTTTAATGGCCAATATTTAATTGCAAATGGAGTGAATTGCTTAAATGGAGTAAACACATATCCAAACTTTAAATGGTTAGATATAGTAGATCCAGAAAAACAATACAATGAAGTTTACAACAGATTTGCACATATAGGAATAAAATTGTCAGACACAACAAAATTTGAATTACTTGGGGCAGACTCATATGTCGCATATTTAACATATGAAGATTTGAAAAATTTAAATGTAAAATATTATTTTTCTTATTCAAAAATGGAAGATAATATAGTACAAGAATTTAAATTAGAAACAATATTTTCTAATGCAGAAAGATGTCAATATATATATCAAATAAATTAAAAAGGGTGAAAAAATGAAAGTTTTAATAATTGTACCAGCTTATAATGAAGCTTTAAATATTGAAAAAACAATAAAAGATATAAAAGAAAATACAAATTATGATTATGTAATTATAAATGATTGTTCAAAAGATAACACAAAAGAGGTATGCGAAAAAAATAATTTTAATATGATATCGTTACCAATAAATTATGGACTAACTAGTGGTATACAAATAGGAATGAAATACGCATATAAAAATGGTTATGATATTGCAATACAATTTGATGGAGATGGACAACATGAAGCAAGATACTTAAAAGACCTAGTAAAAGAGATAGAAGAAAACAATTGCGATATTGCTATAGGTTCAAGATTTGTAACTGAGAAAAAGCCAGCAACTATGAGAATGTTGGGAAGTAGATTAATTTCAGGAGCAATAAAATTAGCAACATTAAAAACAATAAAAGACCCAACATCAGGAATGAGAGCATTTAATAAAAAAACAATAGAAGAATTTATAAAAAATGCTAGTTTAACACCTGAACCAGATACGTTAGTGTATATGATGAAAAAGAAATACAACATAAAAGAAGTTCAAGTTGAAATGAAAGACAGAGAATTTGGAGAAAGTTACTTAAATCCAATAAAATCAATTCAATATATGCTAAATATGTTTTTCTCAATAATATTTATTAGAGCAATAACAAGAAAAGCAAAAAATTAGAAGGGAGAAATAAGAATGACAATAACACTAAGAATTTTATTAATAATAGCATCTTTATTTTCATGTTTTTTATGTATAAAAAGAATAAAACAATCAAAGTTAAAGGTAGAAAATGCAGTTGTTTGGATGATAGGAAGTATTATCTTAATATTAATGAGCATATTTTATGGTGGAGTTGAATGGATATCAAACAAATTAGGATTTATAGCACCTGTAAATTTTGTATTTTTAGTTGTAATGGTATTTTTATTAATACAAACGTTTATAAACAATATTAGAATTTCAACATTAAATGAAAAAATAAAAGAACTAGACCATTATATAGCTTTAAAAGAATATGATGAAAAGAAAAAAGGTGAATAATATGGAAGACAAACCAAAAATAAGTGTAATACTTCCAGCATATAATGCGGAAAAATATGTGGCAAAAACACTAGAAAGTTTATTAACTCAAACTTTAAAAGAAGTTGAATTTATATGCATAAATGATGGCTCAAAAGATGGAACATTAAAAGTTTTAAAAAAATTTGAGCAAAATGATGAAAGAATAAAAATTATTGACAAAAAAAATGAAGGTGTTTGGAAAGCAAGAATAGATGGAATAAAAGCAGCGAAAGGGACTTACATATCATTTATAGATGCAGATGATAATGTTGAAGCTACTTTTTTAGAAGAATTATATAAAAATATAACAAAAAACAATGCTGATATATCAATATGTGGATTTAAAAGAATTGATGAGAAAAATGATAAAGTTTTATCACAAGAAATGAAATATGAAGAAAATAAAATAATAGAAAATGGAAAAAACTTTGAAGAAGTAATTTCAATAAATACAGCATTATGGAACAAATTGTATAGAACAGAATTATTAAAGCAAATTAAAGATTTAAGCAATCCACCTAGAATATTAGAAGACATGATGTTCTTATGTATGATTTATGAAAAAGCAAAAAAAATATCATTTGTTAATAAATATTTATATAATTATATGGTAATAGAAGGCTCTGCAATGAACACTTTAAAAAAAGAAGAAATAGAAAACATACAAAATGCAATGCTTGAAGTAAAAAAACAATATGTTGAAGAAAATGAAAGCAATGAAAAAATGGAGATTTTATCATCAATGGCATTTTTACATTTTGGAATATCGCTAATGTTAAAGGCTTCAGGAGCAAATAATTGTAATTTTGGTGAAGAATACAAAAAAAATTTAGAATTTTTAAATGAAAATTTTCCAGAATGGAAAAAAACAAAATATACAAAAATAATATATTGTTTAAAAAATAAAAGTGCAAATTTGAAATTAGCAATAGTAAGAAAAGTATACATATGTCACTTATTTAAAGTTTTTATATTAACATATAAATTTATAACAAAAACACTAAAAATTGATATAAAATGGTAAGGAGAAAACAATGGAAAAAACAGAGAAAAGGAGAAATATGAAAATGCAATTTATAATTATAGGAATCTATTTATTATTAACAATGTCTGGACTTATACTAATGAAACTAGGCGGAAATACAGGGAAATTTGCAATGGTTGAAGGTGACATTAATTTTGGAATAAGTGCTGTAAGTTTACTTGGATTTATATGTTATATAGGAAGTTTTTTCTTATATACAAGAATGGTAGTAATGTTTGATTTGAGCTACATAACACCACTTTGCACAGGAATTGTACAAATATTAACATTAATAGCTTCAAAAGTAATATTTAAAGAAAACATTACAATTCAAGGAATTGTAGGAGCAAGTATTATTATTATAGGTTTGTTAATAATGAACTGGAAAAGGGGATAAAATGAAGAAAGTCTTAAAAAAATTATCAGCATACTTTCTTATTTACATTGGAGTAACAATAATGTTTTTAGCCCTAATTCTAGGAACATATATGTTACCAAATACAAGAATAAGGGGGCATGTTGCAGAGTCAGTAGCTTTGTTGAAGAATGAAGGATTAGGATATGCTCCTATATTTCAATCAGCAAGTGCAACTCTAGATACACATACAGATGCGTTAATCTTGAATATAGCTATGAACAAAGGAATGCAAGAAGGGGAAAGCAATATAAAAAATGCAGTAGAAAACTCTTTTTATGAAGACTCATCTAAAGCAGGTGTATCATCATTAGAAAATGCTATAAGTGATAGCGTAATAAATAATCACGAATATTCAAGATATTGGCACGGAATACAAGTTTTAGTAAGGCCATTACTATTGTTCTTTAATTATTCAGAAATAAGATATATACTTGTGATAATAATATTTGCTTTACTTGGAATTGTATTTTCAATGATAGGAAAGCAACTAGGAATAAAATATAGTATAGCATTTGCTATAACAATATCATTAATGTTTGTAACATTAATACCAGCATCTATACAATATAGTAGTATTTTTTTAGTATTACTTATATCAATGATAGCAGTAATGTTATTATATAAAATGAAAAAAGAAAATTATGTATCATTATTATTTTTTGTAATAGGTGGAATAGCAACATTTTTTGATTTGCTAACATATCCATTAGTTACACTAGGAATACCATTAGTATTAGCTGTTTTACTTGAAAATAAAAAAGATAAAAAATTATTAGAGCAAATTTTGTTCATAATTAAGTTAGGAATATTATGGGCAATAGGGTATGGACTATGGTTCTTTACTAAATGGGTTGTAGCATCAATCATTTTAAATAAAGATGCAATAACATTAGCAATAAATGAAATATTATTTAGAGTAAATGGAACAGCAGCTAAACCAGTAAATAGATTTGATGCAATAAAAGATAATGTTGGATATTTCTTTATACCAGTTGCGAAAAATTCATTAATTGCAATAAGTGCAATATTAATAGTTGGAATAATTTTATACCATAAAAAACTTTCAAAAGTCAAAAATATAATATCACTAATATGTATAGCAACAGTTCCATATATATGGTATGTAGTTTTTGCTGGCCATTCCACAATACATTGCTGGTTTACAAACAAGATTCAAGCAATGAGTGTATTTGCAATTTTATGTGGAATGTTTTGCATGATAGATACAGATAAAATAGGTAAATATATTAAAAAGATAAAATGTGGGGGAAAAGGTGAAAACAATAGTTAAAGAAAATAAGAACTTAATATTGGAATTTATTATTAGTGTGATAATAACAAAATTAGGAATAGGAATATTTGGAATAGAAAATAATTCAATATATGTAGTAATAGTAGTTTCAATAATAATGTTATTAATGGATAAATTAATAAAAGATAAAGACTATTTAAAAAACAAAAAAGAAATTATTCCATTAATAATATATGCACTTTTGATATCAATAGTTTTTACAATACAATCTAAAATAACTTTTAATAGAGATGTAGGTTTAAGTTATTTAGAAAATACATTTTCAAGTTTTGAAATGCTAGATATAGCAAAAATTTTAGTTGTATTTGTAATTAGTGTGCTAATAACATTAAATTTAGGAATATGGTTTAAAAATACACAATTTTCAATAATAGATAAAGAAAAAATCACAACAAAAAAACAAATAAAATATTGGATTATAAGTAGTATTTTTGTTGCTATACCATATTTATTATATTTGCTAACATATGCACCTGGAGCAGTTCTTGGAGATTCATTGACATCAATAGTGCAAGGATGGGGAGATGTACCTTTCAACAATCATCATCCAGTATTGTATTCTATGTTTGTGGGAATCTTCATGAGAATAGGAAGAATGCTAAACAATAATAATATAGGAACAATGTTGTATTCAACAGCGCAAATGTTAATTATGTCAGGAATTATAGGATATTTCTTGGTTTGGCTAAAAAAACATAATATTAAAATGAAATATATATTATTAACATATTTGTTCTTTGTTGCAAATACAATATTTGCAGCTTATGCAATTATTATGTGGAAAGACCCACTATTTTGCGGTTTCATATTTTTGATGACATTATTTTTATATGATATAATAAATCAAGATGGAGAGCCATTAAAACATTTTTATGGAATTTTCAAATTTGTGATATTAAGTATATTAATTGCATTTTTTAGGAACAATGGAATTTACATAGTAATAGGTATGTATATAGCAATATTAATTTGGTCTAGAAAGAAATTGCTTATATTTAATATTGTAAATACAATTACGGTAATTGCTATAATTATTATACAAGGACCAATATATACAAAATTAGGAATTATATCTCCTACAGAAGAGTCGCTTGCAATACCTATGCAACAAATAGCAAGAACAATAACTTATGATGGAGAAATAACACCAGAACAAGAAGAATTTTTAAATAAAATATTACCAATAGAAAAATGGAAAAGTAAATATGAACCATGTGTGGTAGATTCAATAAAATGGGATCCGGATTTTAATAAAGAGTTTCTAACAGAAAATAAAATTGAATTTATAAAAGTTTGGGCACAGATGTTGCCAAAGAATTTTGCAGAATATGTAAAAGCATATTTAATGGATACCTATGGATTTTGGAGTATTGAAACAAAAAATAAATTTGGATTTGTAGATACTTATATTATAAAAAATGATTTTGGAATTGAAAGAAAAGACTGTATAAAAAGTCTAACAGGAAAATCAATTGAGAAATTATTTATGAAGCCAGACTTTCTAGGAGCAGGAACAGTGCTTTGGATTTTAGTATTATCAGGTGTTTTACTAATAATAAATAAAAAAACAAAATACATATTTGTATTATTACCATGTTTAATAAGTTGGGTATCTATTATGGTAGCAACTCCAGTTGCATTTAGCTTAAGATATGTATTTATGATGGTGTATTCACTACCATTGATAATCATGATGCCATTTATGACAAAAAACGAAGATAAGTGTTAAAATTATAAATAATATAAAACAATATAAGGGGGAAAATAAAGATGAAAACAGCAGTATTAATACCATGTTACAATGAAGAACTTACAATAGAAAAAGTAGTAAAAGATTTTAAAAAAGAATTACCAGAAGCAGACATATATGTATATGACAACAATTCAAAAGATAAAACAGTAGAACTAGCAAAAAAAGCAGGAGCAATAGTAAGATATGAAAACAGACAAGGAAAAGGAAATGTTGTAAGAACAATGTTTAGAGAAATAGATGCAGACCTTTACGTAATGGTAGATGGTGATGACACATATCCAGCAGAATTTGTTCATAAGCTAATTGAACCAGTTGTAAATGGAGAAGCAGACATGACAATTGGAGACAGACTATCAAATGGAACATATCAACAAGAAATAAAGAGAAACTTCCATGAATTTGGGAATAATATAGTAAGGGGGTCAATAAATCTATTATTCAACTGCAAATTAAAAGACATAATGACAGGATACAGAGTATTTAGCAGAACATTTGTAAAAAATATGCCTGTAATGAGTCCGAATTTTGAATTAGAAACAGAAATGACATTATTTGCATTAGACAAAAGATTTAGAATAAAAGAAATACCAATAGTATTTAGAGAAAGACCAGAAGGAAGTGAATCTAAAATAAATACATTTTCAGATGGAATTAAAGTATTAAAAACAATAATAAAAATGTTTAAAGACTTTAAACCAAGACAATTTTTCTGGATTTCAGCATTAATAATTGCAATAATAGGACTTATAATTGGAGTTCCAGTTATTGTAGAATTTGCAAAAACAGGTTATATAACAAAAGTTCCATCAGCCATTTTAGCAACAGGAATTATGACAATTGCACTAATAATAGCACAATGTGGAGTTATATTAGATACTGTTGTAAAACAAAATAGAGAAAATTATGAATTACAATTATTAAGATATTTACAAAATGAAAAAAACAATAAATAAAATAAAATAGAGCTCAAATTTAAGAATAATTTGAGTTCTATTTTTATATAAAAATTGATTGTTTTGCAAATAAAACCATTGTAAAAAGATAAGGGAAATGATATACTAATGGCAAAATATTAGGGGGAGTTTTATGAAGAAAAAAGTTGAAAGAAAAATACTATTTATAATTTTATTAATAGCAATGTTATTAGGATTGGCAGGATGTTCAACAGCAGAAAATGTAGAATTAAAAGAAAATCCAAGTATATTAGAAACAAGAACACAATATACATACAACCCAAAAAACAATACTGTTACAGGAAAAATAATATCAAATAACCCATTAAAAGACACAAAAGTTTCATGGAAACTAAACCAAGATAAAAAAATATATATAAACGAAAATTTGAAACAAAATGGAAAATATGAAACTATAATAGAAGATATATATGGAAATACAAAAAATGTAGAAATAAATGTAGAATTAATAGATGATAAAGGTCCAAAAATAGAAATGGAATATAAATATAATGAGAAAAACAATACAGCGATAGCAATAATGCACTCAAATGAAGAATTAAAAGATACAAAAAATGCATGGAAATTAAGTGAAGATAAATTGACATATACAAATGAAAACATGACATCAAATGGCTCATATTGCACAACTGTTGAAGATAAGTGGGGAAATAAATCAAAAGTATTTATAGACATAAAGTTAGTAGATGACAAAGGTCCGAAAATAGAAATGGAATATAAATATAATGAAGAAAATAATACAGTAACAGCAATAATGCACTCAAATGAAGAATTAAAAGATACAAAAAATGCATGGAAGTTAAGTGAAGACAAGTTAACATATACAAACGTAAATATGACATCAAATGGTTCATATTACACAATAGTTAAAGATAAATGGGAAAATGAATCTAAAGTATTTATTGATATAAAATTGGTAGATGATAAACCACCAAAAATTTCAATGGAATATGTGTATAATACAAATGATACAGTAAAAGTAATAATTCATTCAAATGAAGAAATGGCAGATACAAAAAAATCTTGGGAGCTAAGCGAAAATAAATTAGAATACTCCAAAATATTTGATACTGACCAAAAATACTTTGCCCCAGTGCAAGATAAATGGGGGAACAAAACTAATGTAGAAATTAACTTTAAAAAGAAGCTGGACAAGAATCAGCCTAATGGAGTAAGCATAGGATATATGTTTATCAAAGATTGCAAAGTTTTAGTACAAATTTTATCACAAGAAAAAATGCTAAATACAAAACCTACATGGGAATATAAAGATGATGGATACAGATATACAAAGTCATTTTATGATAATATTAATTATGAAACAACAGTAGATTTTGAAAATGGTACACACTCAAAAGTACATATAAACATAGATTACTTTTTTAAGATAAATGATGAAACTGGAATTTATGGTTACAGTGGAGCTATAGTTCAAAATAAACCAGGTGGAACAGATTTAACATATTATAAATGGGGAAACGGTAATAATGTTATGTTTGCAACATTTTGTGTACATGGATTTGAAGATTCATGGGCTAGGGATGGAGCATATTTAGTTGAAATAGCAGACAAGTTTCACCAGACATTAGCACAAAATGCAGATGAAGAACTAGCAAGAAAATGGACTATTTATATATTAAGAGAAGTTAATCCAGATGGAAGAAGAATAGGAAATAGCAATTCAGGGCCAGGAAGAAGAACAGTATATAGTAAAATTGGAAAAGGAATAGATATAAATAGAGCATGGCAAACAGAATCAAATTATAAGAGATATACAGATTCAAGAAATTATAATGGAACAGCACCTGACCAGGCATATGAAGCGGAATATTTGAAAAATTTTCTTTTTAGTCATAAAACATCAAATGGACAAAATATATTGGTAGATTTACATGGATGGGAAAACCAACTAATTGGTAATGAACAAATATGCAACTATTACAAAGAACAATATTCAAGTTGTTCAACAAGAGCATATGGAAAATATGGAACACAATATTTAATAGGATGGGCAAGACAAAATCTAGGAGCCAGAACGGCTTTGGTAGAACTTCCAAAAATGAGCAACAGGCAAGAAGCGGAAAACAATAGACTATCTGATAAATATATAAATGCAACAATAAAGATGTTAAAAAACATTTAGGAGAATCGAAATGAAGAAAACATTGAAAATACTAGCTATAATAGTTATTATAAGTATAGCTAGTATAATAATTATAACAAAACAAGATAACAAAAATGAAAAAGCTGAAAATAATTATAATGAAACAGAAACAAAAGACAATGAAGGAGATGTAGATAATCTTAAAGAAGAATATAAAATAACAGGTGATGATGATATTTATGAAGTCATAGAAGATACATCAGGAAGAAAAATGCTAACAGTAAAAGCAAGTATTAATTTTAAAGTTGCATTTTCAGGAATGATAAAAAACTCGGAACCTAAAAAAGAAGAAATAGATAATATATATGAAGAAAAATTTCCTAAAAAAGCCGGAATCTATATTAATGAAAAAGATAGAGAAAAAATAGTAAACTATTTGAATAATAATAAGCAGTTGAAAAATGTTTATAAAATAAATGAAGATGGTTTAATTGAAATTTCAAAAAAAGAAGATGAAACAGAATTAGATAAAAAAATAGAAAAGATTTTAAACAGTACAAAAACATGTATAATTTCTATAAATAGAATTTGTTATATGGTAGACCCTGTAACAGGCCAAATAGTTGATAATCCATATGTAGATATTGATAAAGAACAAACTTATGAATATTTTGAAGATGGAAACAAAATTATACTATTTATAACAGATAATGAAGAAATAGATAAAGATGAAATATTTGAATCTATATTAAATTTGTTGAACATGATTTAGAAAAGTGAAATGAGGGAAAGATGAAAAAGATCAGAAAAAAACTACTAATGATTATAATATTTTTATTGATAGTATTAATATCAATAAATGCAAATGCACAAGATAATACATCTGAAATATCAGAAAATGAAATAGAAGAAAATGTATTAGAAAAAAATACTCTAAAAATAGAAATGGAATATAAGTATAATGAAGAAAACAATACAGTAACAGCAATAATGCACTCAAACCAAATACTAAAACATACCAAAAAAACATGGAAATTAAGTGAAGATGGATTAACATATACTAGCAAAGAAATGATATCAAATGGTTCTTATTATACAGAAATAGAAGACATAAATGGAAATAAAAAACAAGTTTTAATAGAAATAGACTTAATAGATGAAACCCCACCAAAAATAGAAATGGAATATAAATATAATCAAGAAGATAACACAGTAACAGCAATAATGCATTCAAACGAAATACTAAAAAACACAAAAAAATCATGGAAACTAAGTGAAGATGGTTTAACATATACAAGTGGGAAAATGACAACAAATGGTTCTTATTATACACAGATAGAAGACAAATATGAAAATAAAATAAATGTATTAATAAACATACAATTAATAGATGATAAAAAACCAGAAATAAAGTTAGAATATTTATATGATGCAAATAAAAATACAGAAATAGTAGTGATGCATTCAAACGAAAGATTGAAAAATACAAAAAAATCATGGACATTAAGTGAAGATGGTTTAATATATACTAGCAAGGAAATGGCAAAAAAAGGTTCTTATTATACAGAAGTAGAAGATATGTGGGGAAATAAGACACAAGTAAAAATAGAAATAACAAAAATAGATGAAGAACCACCAAAAATCAGCCTAACATATGAATATAATAAAGAAGATGATAGTATTGTAGTAACAATAAACTCAAATGAAGAGCTAGGAGATACAAAGCCAACATGGAGTTTATCACAAGACAAGAAATCATATACAAAAGCATTTAAAGAAAACCAAGAATATTCTACACCAGTAGAAGACAGATATGGAAATCAAGTATGGATAAAGATAAAAATATATACAAAATCATTTACATATGAATATGGAAAAGGACTAAACATAACTGTAAAATATTTATATGACTCTAGTGAAAAAGTAACAGTATATATTATATCAAACAGAAAAATGAAAAATACAAAACCAACCTGGAAACTAAGTGAAGATGGTTATATATACAAAAAAACTTTCACAAGTAATAATAGTTATACAACAAATATTATTGATATAGAAGGAAATGAAGTGAATGTAAGTATTATAGTTAATTTCTTCAAAGACACATTAAAAGGAATAGATGTTTCTGAATTTCAAAAAATAATTGATTGGCAAAGTGTAAAAAGAACAGGAATTGATTTTACCATAATAAGAGCTGGATATAGAGGTTGGGAATCTGGAAAAATAGTAACAGATTTGTTTTTCGATAATAATATAAAAGAGGCTACAAAAGCTGGAATAGATATAGGCGTATACTTCTTTACACAAGCAGTAACAGAAGAAGAAGCGAGAGAAGAAGCTAGGTACACAATAAACTTACTTTCAAAATATAATGTGCCAGTGAAATATCCAATAGCTATTGATACAGAAAGAACACCACCTGGAAATGGACGCGGAGATAAAATATCAAAACAACAAAGAACAAAAATTGTACAAGCGTTTTGTGCAGAAATTGAAAAATCAGGATATAAATCTATGATTTACGGTAATAAGAATTGGCTATTAAATGATTTAGAAATACAAAGTCTAAGTAAATATGATATATGGCTTGCAGATTACATAACTACAACAAATTACAAATATCCATATACTATTTGGCAATATACAAGTAGCGGAAATGTAAGTGGAATAGGCGGAAGAGTAGACATGAATATTGGATATAAAAGATATTAAAAGCTGCATGTAAAATATAAATAAAAGCAAAGGTAGAAATAAATGATAAAAGCAATAATTTTTATAATAAGTTTTTTAATAATAATATATAGAATTGGACTAATAACAACCAAATTAACCAAAAGAGAAAAAATGATAGAAATATTTATATTTGGAATAATAACAATATTTGCAATATTACAGATAGTTTTATTACCAAGTATAATATTTCATGTTAAATTTATAATTCCATACATAATAAGTGTAAGCATAATAACAATATTAGTAATTGCAAGTTTTGTAACAGTAAAACCTAAGCAAGAAATGGAAAAATGGAAAAATTATATAAATGATTTAAAAAAGCAGCCAAAAATCGAAATAGTATTAAACATATGTATAATTTTAACAGTTGGGTTTCAAGCAATAAGCTCAAGTTATTTATTTAGGGAAAATGCAGATGATTCATTTTATGTTAGTCTAGCAACTCAAAGTATTGATAGTAATAGATTATATATGGAAGATCCAAGCCTAGGGTTAGAAAAAGAATATACATTGTTTAGCTCATTTGAACAAATTTCAGCATATGAATTAGGAGTTGCAGTAATTGCAAAAGCATTTGTAATTAAACCAGTAGTATTATTCCATTCTATATTACCATTTGTATTTATCATATTTGAATATATGGCATATTACTATTTGATAAATGTAATTAGTAAAAAAAGAAAAAATTCAAAACTAGTTTTACTACTACTTTCAATTATACTATTATTTGGGGGATTTTCTTCAAAATTTAGAACAGGTTGTCTATTATACAAAGCATGGCAAGGAAAAGGGATGTTTTTAAATTTTGGACTTACAACATTATGGGCATTATTATTACAGAGAAATGAGAAAAAGGAAAAAGAATTAATACCATTAATAATTATTACAAACATAGCAAATATATTTTTATCATCAACAGCAATATTTATAGTTTCATTTGCATACATAGGATTTGGAATTATAGATTTTATAAAAAAAGATTGGAAAGAGATAGGTAAACTAATTATATCATTTTTACCAATTATAATATCTGTTCTAATTTTGCTAATATTAATGAAAACAACTCAACTACAAACAAATATAGAATTTACAAAACAGAATTTAAAAGAATTAATATTATTATATGGAAGTAAAAAATATTTACTATTATATTTATTATCATTTTTAATAATAGCCATTAAAGGAAATAAACAAGAAAGAATATTTTTTATAATAATTCCAATTATAAATGCAATAACAATATGGAATCCATTATTTATAAATATTATAGCAAAATATTTAACAAGTTCTGTTACATTTTGGAGAGTATTATGGTTATTACCAATAGAATTAACTATTGCATATGCATTGAATTTAATAATACAAATGGTACCAAAAAAAAGATATAAAAATTTAATTCTTATATGTGAAATTATTATAATTATGATATGTGGAAAGTTTGCATATAGTAAAGAAAATGGATTTGAAAAACCAGAAAATTGGGAAAAGATACCACAATACATAGTTGAACAAACAAATTATATATTAGACAATTCAGAAAAAGATAGCAAAATAATGGTAATGGCTCCTGGAGAACCACTACACAGTTGCACAATGAGACAACTAACTCCTAAAATAGAATTATTATACTCAAGAATAATGTACTTTGATGATTTAATAACATACGAAGAACAAGTAGAAAGATCTGAATTATATAATATATATTTTTATGGAGTTCCTACATATTCTTATGAAGAATTTAATAAAAAAATAGTAAAATTCAATATTGACTGGATAATAATTCCAAGTGGACAAAAAGACTTGAAAAAATATTTAAAAAATACTATAATGAAAGAGCAAAAAGAAATAAAAGGCTATATTTTGTATAAAAATGAAAGGTAGGGGGATATATGAAAATTAGAAAAATATTATCAATTTTAGTAATAATATTAATGTTAGCCAACATACTTTCGGCATGTGTATCGACTGCTGTTGCAGATGATGAAAATATAATTGAAACACATGAAATAAAAAAATTAGAAATAGAAGCTACAAGTAATTATGATGAAGAAAGAAATGTAGTAATATACAAAGTTCAATCAAACAACCAATTAAAAAGCACAAAAACATCATGGAAATTGAGTGAAGACAAATTAACATATACAAGTGGAGAGATGACATCAAATGGTTCATATTATACAACATTTGAAGACATATATGGACAAACAGCTCAAGTTCTAATAGAAGTAAAAGAAATTAAGGGAGAACTAAAATTAACAGCAGAATTCACATATAACAAGGCAAAAAATACAGTAACAGGTAAAGTACATTCAAACAATAAATTGAAAGATACAAAGACATCATGGAAATTAAGTGAAGATAAATATACATATACAAAAGAAAACTTTACAGAAAATGGTACATATTATACAACATTTGAAGACATATATGGACAAACAGCTCAAGTACTTGTTAAAATAGAAGGAATAATACCAGCTCTTAAAATAGAAACAGAATTTATATATAATGCAGAAACAAATAAAGTGACAGGAAAAATATACTCAAATAATCAATTAAAAGACACAAAGACGTCATGGAAGTTAAGTGAAGATAAACTGACATATACAAATGAAAATTTATCATCAAATGGCTCATATTATACAACATTTGAAGATATATATGGACAAACTGCACAAGTATTAATAGAAGTAAAAGGAATAAAAGAAAACTTAAAAATAGAAACAGAATTTAAATATAATGCAAAAACAAACAAAGTAGTAGGAAAAATATATTCAAATAATCAATTAAAAGATACAAAAACATCATGGAAGTTAAGTGAAGATAAATATACATATATAAATGAAAATTTATCATCAAATGGCTCATATTACACAACATTTGAAGATGTATTTGGACAAACAGCACAAGTTTTAATTAAAGTAGAAGGAATAGATGATAAAGCACCAGAAATAACAGTAGAATATAAAACAAATGAAGATGGAACAATAACAGCAATAATGCACTCAAATGAGTCACTTGGAGACACAAAGCCATCATGGAAATTAAGTAATGATAAATTATCATATTCAAAAACATTTAGTGAAAGTATTAATTATACAACACCAGTAGAAGATATATATGGAAATTCAGTTGATGTAAAAATATCAGTAAAAATAAATAAAAAGATACAAAGCTATACATCAATAGATGAAACAGCATATCCAGGATTTAAAGAAGCATTACAAAAATTAAAAAATGCACATCCAAACTGGAATATAAAAGTATATTATACAAACATAAAATGGGAAGACTTTATAAATGAAGAAGATAAAATAATAGGTGGATCACCTAGAAGTTTAACACAAGCTCCATATTTAAACGAATGGGCAAAAGGTGATGAAAAATATGATGTAAGCCAAAGTTGGTACAGAGCGACCAAAAGTGCAATAAGATATATGGCAGATGCAAGAAATAGTTTAGATGAAGCATGGTTTTTCCAATTCCAAGATTTATCATCATCATCTGGAACAAAAAATGAAATAAAGAAGATGGTTCAAGGAACTTTTCTAGACACAGATTCAGCAATCAATGCAATATTAGAAGCTGCAAAAGAACAGAGTGTAAGTCCATTCCATTTAGTTTCAAGAATATTGCAAGAACAAAGAAGAGATGGAAGCGGAGTGATGAATGGGTATAAATATTTAGACAAAACAGTTTACAATTTATTTAATATAAATGTAAGTGGAAATGTTTCAACAGGTATATTAGCAGGAGCTAGATATGCATATGATAAAGGGTGGTTTACACCAGAAGCTTCAATAAAAGGTGGAGCAGAGTTTTTAACAAAAAATTACATAAGTAAAGGACAATCAACATTATATTTCCAAAAATACAATGTTGTAAATACAGCAGATTTATTTGGTCACCAATATATGCAAAATATAAGAGCAGCAAATGATGAAGGGAATACAATGTATAAAACATATAAAAGCAGTGGAATTTTAGACAGCCATTTTGAATTTATAGTTCCATTATATGAAAACATGCCACAATCAGCATGTCCAAGACCAAGAAATTAAATATCGTTAAAAAATAATATAAAAAACAAAGACTGCCATTTATTGAATAGGCAGTTGACTATAATCTATAAAAAAGTACAAGAAACCCTTGTACTTTTTTGTATTAAATGATATTATAGTAGCGTAAAAACAAATAAAAAGGAAGTGCTAAAATGAAAATATTAATAACAGGTGCAAATGGAATGTTAGCAAAAGAAATAAAAGAAAAATTTGCACAAGGAAATGAGCTAATCTTAACAGATGTAGCAGAACTAGACATAACAAACCAAGAAATGGTAATGAAATTTGTAGAAAAAGAAAAACCAGAATGCATAATAAACTGTGCAGCATTTACAGCAGTAGACAAAGCAGAAGTAGCAGGAGAAATAGTAGAAAAAATAAATGCAGATGGACCAGGAAACTTAGCAAAAGCAGCAAAAGCAAACGATGCAACACTAGTACATGTAAGTACAGACTATGTATTTGGAGGAGACTTAGATGTAGAAAAAGACTATAAAGAAGATGACCCAAAAAATCCAGTAACAGCATATGGAATAACAAAACTACATGGAGAAGAACAAATACAAGCAAATACAGACAAATACTATATCTTCAGAACAGCATGGTTATATGGAATAGGTGGAAACAACTTTGTAAAAACAATGTTAAAACTAGGAGAAACCAAAGATGAACTAAATGTTGTAGCAGACCAACATGGAAGCCCAACATATGCAAAAGACTTATCAGAAATAATATACCAAGCTGTAACAAAGAAAATACCATATGGAATATACAATTCAACAAATGAAGGATACACAACATGGTATGACTTTACAAAAGCAATATTCGAATATACAGGAACAATCTGTAAAGTAAATCCAGTAACAACAGAAGAATATATAAAATTAATGGGAGTAACACAAGCAAAAAGACCAAAAAATTCTCAAATGTCAAAAGAAAAATTAAAATCAGTAGGAATAAACGTACCTGACTGGGAAGATGGTTTAAAAAGATACTTAAAAGAAGAAGGAAGAATTTAATTAAAATTAAATTTGGATGTAAAGAAAAAAATGATTTTTATATTATAAGTTAAGAAAGGATGAATTATAATGAAAAACAGAAAAGGAATCATATTAGCAGGAGGAAGTGGAACAAGACTATATCCATTAACAATAGCTATATCAAAACAAATTATGCCAGTATATGACAAACCAATGATATATTATCCAATATCAGTATTAATGGAAGCTGGAGTAAGAGAAGTATTAGTAATCTCAACACCAAGAGATGTAGTAACATTTAAAGAACTATTAGGAGATGGTTCACAATGGGGAATGCACTTTGAATACAAAGTACAAGAAAAACCAAATGGACTAGCAGAAGCATTTATAATAGGAGAAGAATTTATAGGTGATGACAATGTTGTAATGATATTAGGAGACAACATGTTCTATGGATCACACTTACCAGAAATATTAAGAAGAGCAAATGAAAGAGAAGATGAATCAACAATATTCGGATACTATGTAAAAGACCCAAGAAGATATGGAGTTGTTGAAATTGATAACGAAGGAAAAGCTGTTTCAATAGAAGAAAAACCAGAAGAACCAAAATCAAATTATGCAGTTCCAGGATTATACTTCTACACAAATGATGTTATAGAAATAGCAAAAACAATCAAACCATCTGCAAGAGGAGAACTAGAAATAACATCAATAAATGATGAATACATGAAAATGGGAAAACTAACAGTAGAAAAATTAGGAAGAGGAATGACATGGTTCGATACAGGAACACATGATGCCTTAATAGAAACAGCAAGCTTTGTACAAACAATAGAAAAAAGACAAGGAATGCAAGTTTGTTGTCCAGAAGAAATAGCATACAAACAAGGATGGATAACATCAGAAGAATTATTAGAACTATCTAAAAAATACATGAAAACAGAATATGGTGTATATCTAAAAGACTTAGCAGAAAACAAATATGGACAAGAATAAAATAGACTTTTAGCAAAATGTTAGAAAGGAATGAATTTAAAATGGGTAAATTCAAAAAAATAGAAACATCAATTGAAGGTGTATATGTAATAGAACCAACAGTATTTGGAGATAACCGTGGATATTTCATGGAAACATACAGCAAAAAAGATTTTGAAGAATTAGGATTAAACTATGACTTTGTGCAAGACAATCAATCAAAATCTAAAAAAGGAGTATTACGTGGATTACATTTCCAAAAAGAAAATACTCAAAGCAAATTAGTAAGATGTATAAAAGGTGAAGTTTTTGATGTAGCAGTAGACCTAAGACCAGGTAGCAAAACATATGGAAAATGGGAAGGTGTAGTGTTAACAGAAGAAAATAAAAAAATGTTTATGATACCAAAAGGTTTTGCACATGGATTTTTAGTATTATCAGATGAAGCTGAATTTGCTTATAAATGTGATGATGTTTATAACCATGAAGCAGAAGGTGGATTAAAATGGGATGACCCAGACATCGGAATTGAATGGCCTATGGGAGACCTAAAAAAAGAAGATTTATTAACATCTGAAAAAGATGGGAAATGGCCTTCTTTAAAAGAATTAAAAGAAACAGATTTATTTAGTAACTTATAATATCTAACAATGCTTGAGATATTAAAAATTATATGTAAGAAAGAGGTATAAAAATGAGCAAAAATGTATTAGTAACAGGAGCAGCAGGATTTATAGGAGCAAATTTTGCAGAATATTTTGTAAACAAACATCCAGATTATAATGTTGTAGTATTAGACAAATTAACATATGCTGGAAACTTAGATAACTTAAAAAAAGTAATGGATAAAATAACATTTGTACAAGGAGATATTTGTGATTTTGACTTTGTACTAGATGTATTCAAAAAATATGACATAAATGGAGTAATCCATTTCGCAGCTGAATCACATGTTGATAACAGCATAAAAAATCCATTTGTATTTACACATACAAATGTAATAGGAACACACACATTATTAGAAGCAGCAAAACAAGTATGGGGAGAAGGAAGCCAAAACAAATTTGTACATATTTCAACAGATGAAGTTTATGGTTCACTAAAAGAAGATGGATACTTTACAGAAAAATCACCAATAAAACCAAGTAGTCCATATTCAGCATCAAAAGCAAGTTCAGATTTAATAGCACTTGCATATAAAGAAACATACAAAATGAATGTAAATGTAACAAACTGTTCAAATAACTATGGACCATACCAACATAACGAAAAATTAATTCCACATATGATTAAATTAGCCCTAAATGATGAAAAATTACCAGTATATGGTGAAGGACTAAACATAAGAGACTGGTTATATGTAGAAGACCACTGTGAAGCAATTGATTTAGTATTCCACAAAGGAGTTTCTGGTGAAAGATATAACATTGGTGGACACAATGAAAGAAGAAATATACAAATAGTAAAACTAATACTAGAAAGACTAGGAAAATCTGAAGATTTAATAGAACATGTAGCAGACAGAAAAGGCCATGACTATAGATATGCAATAGACCCAACAAAAATAAAAAATGAACTTGGTTGGGAACCAAAAACAAAATTTGAAGATGGAATAGTAAAAACAATTGACTGGTATTTAGCAAATCCAGATTGGTTAAAATAATAAAGTGTATTATATAAATGAAATTTAGGAAAAGTGGTAATATAAATTCTTTTATATTATCACTTTTAAAAAATGGGAGAAAAGCATGGAAAAAATAAAAAGCATAATACAAAAAGTATTAACAAAAGAAGTAATGCTATATATTGCATTTGGGTTATTTACAACAGTTGTAAATCTTGGCTCATTTTATGTATTAAACACATTATTACATGTAGATGAAAACATATCAAACTTTGTAGCAATTTTACTTGCAGTATTATTTGCATATATAACAAACAAAGACCTAGTGTTCCACTCTAAAGCAGAAGGAGCAGGAGAAAAACTAGCAGAATTCTTAAAATTTATGTTAGGAAGAGCATTTACAATGGTATTAGAATTTGTAGGAGGTTTAATACTATTCAAAACAGCAATTCCAGCAATAATTAGCAAATGTTTTATAACAGTTATTGTTATTATATTAAATTTCTTTATCAGCAAATTTTTTGCATTTAAAACAGAAAAAGAAAAGTAGAAAGGGTGTAGAAGATGAAAAAAATTACAGTAATAATACCAGCATATAATGAAGAAGAATCACTACCAATTTTATACGAAAGAATGTACAAACTAATGGAAAGTATGAAAAATTATGAATTTGAAATACTTTTTGTAAATGATGGAAGCAAAGACAAAACAATAGAAATAATAAAACAAATGAGACAAAAAGATGAAAGAATAAGCTATGTAGACTTTTCAAGAAACTTTGGAAAAGAAATAGCCATGATAGCAGGGTTAGACTATGCAACAGGAGACTGTGTAATATTCATGGATGCAGACTTACAAGATCCACCAGAACTAATACCAGAACTAGTAAAATACTGGGAAGAAGGATATGATGATGTATATGCTAAAAGGCGTTCTAGAAAAGGTGAAACTTGGCTAAAAAAATTCACATCAAAAATGTACTATAAAGTATTACAACACCTAACTCAAGTAGAAATTCAAAGAGACACAGGCGATTTCAGATTATTAGATAGAAGATGTGTAAATGCACTAAAAAAATTAAGAGAATCACAAAGAAACACAAAAAGTATGTTTAGCTGGATTGGGTATAACAAAAAAGAAGTCTTATATGATAGAGACCCTAGAGTTGCAGGAACTACAAAATGGAACTACATAAAGCTTATGGACTTAGCAATAGATGGAATAACATCATTTACAACATCACCACTAAGACTATCAACATTTATTGCAATACCAACATTTATAGTATTATTTGCATATTTCGTATATGTAATAATCAAAAGTTTTGTAATACATGAAGCAATTCAAGCATTCCAAGCAATTATATTGTTAATACTATTTTTCTCAGGAATTCAAATATTATTATTTGGAATAATAGGAGAATACTTAGGAAGAATTTTTAATGAAACAAAAAATAGACCACTATATTTAGTTGATGAATATAATGGAAAAAAAGAAATGAATGACTAATCCTTGACAAAAAACAAATGATATAGTAAATTAAAACCATACTTTAGGTAATGTCAAAGTAGCAAGCACAAAATTATAGCAACAGGGGGAAGACAGGATGAAAAAAAGTATTATAAGTGTTTTGGCAAAAACAGAAGTAGAACTTAACAAAGAATTTGAAATTACAGTAGAAGCTCAAAAAAGTATAGGAAATTTAGGAGTATGCACAATACTATTTAATAGGCAAGGAGAAAGTCCATCAATAGTAAAGCAAATGAATAGAGAAGAAGAAGGAGAAAAAGTACGATATTGGGCAAAAGTTAATTTTCAAAATATCGGAAATTACTACTTCTTTTTTATTTTGCAAGTAAATGGAAAAGAAATTGCAATAAAAATGAATAGGATAACGAATACACCATTTTTGCTAGAAAAGGAAGAAGAATCTCCATATTGGAAAGTGTTAGTAACACAAGAAAATTTAGGAGTACCTAAATGGGCAACAGACAAAATTGTATATCAAATATTTGTTGATAGGTTTAATAAAGTAGTAGGTGGAGTTACTAGAAAAATTGAAGGCAGAAATTACCGTGATTGGGGAGAAATGCCAGATTGGACAAGAAACTCACAAGGAGAATTTCATAACAATGATTTCTTTGGTGGTAACATTAAAGGAATTACAGAAAAAATAGAATATTTCAAGAAATTATCAGTAGGAATATTATATTTATCACCAATAAACGAAAGTTTATATCGTTATGAAAGATATGCTTCAACAAACCATATGGAAATTGATCCAGATGCAGGAACTTTTGAGGATTTAAAAGAATTGCATGAAAAAGCAAATGCAAATGGAATCAAAATAATTATTGATGTTGCTTTTAATCATTGTAACAGTGATAATCCAATATTCCAGGATGCAATTAAAAATCCAAACTCAAAATACAGAAATTGGTTCTTTATAGATAACAATGGAAATTACCAATATTGGTATAATGAATTTAAAGATATGCCAGTATTTAATCAAAGAAACTATGAATTCCAACAATATGTATATGGGAAAAATGGAATAATTGCAAAGTATGCTCCATATGTAGATGGATTTAGATTAGATTTAGCAGAAGCTCTAGAGCCATTTTTCCTAGAAGGAATAAAGAGAAGAGCAAATGAATCAGAAGCTAGACTAATTGTAGGAGAATACTGGAATTTAGCATCATTAAATGTGCTAGGGAAAGGAATAGACAGCCCAACAAACTATCTATTTACAGATGGAATTCTAAGATTTATAGTATATGGAAACTCAAAAAATTTGAATAATCAAATACAAACAATCCTAGAAAATTATCCACAAAATACAATAGACACAATGCTAAATTCGTTAGACACTCATGACATGATGAGAGCATTAACAATTTTATCTGGAAGATATATAAGACCAGAACCAGATAGAATTTGGGAAATTGATAAAAATCCATCACAATGGCACATAAAAGTGCATGGAAGAGAAAAATTCTTAACCGAAGAATTTAGAAAGTTTGAATTTGACAATGACAAACTAACTGATGGAGAATATAAACTAGCAGTAAAAAGACTAAAAGTAGCTGTAATATTGCAATACTTTTTAGTAGGAAATCCATGCATATTTTATGGTACAGAAGTTGGATTACATGGATTTAAAGACCCGTTTAACCGTAAATGTTATCCATATGGAAATGAAGATTTAAAATTACTTGAATTTTATCAAAAAATAGGTAAATTTAGAAATAAATATGTTGGAAAAAATAGCCAATATAAGACTTTATATTATGACAAAGATATTTTTGCTTTTGAAAGAAAAAATGAAACAAATAGTGTTTTTGTTGTAGTAAATAGAGGAGAATATCCTAGAGATTTCGAAATACCAAAAGAATTTGAAAAAAATTTATCTGAAAGTTTAAAGTTTGAGTTAAATGCAAATATTGAAGAAAGATGCTTGCTATCATATGGCGGGATAATTATCCTTAAGTAAAATTGAATCGCAAAGGAATTGTTCTTTTGCGATTTTTTTTGTTAATATACTCTATTTTAGAAAAGAGAGAGTAAGGAACTAGAAAAAGCAACTTAATCAAAATTGCTTGTAAAAAATAGGAAAATATAGTATAATAAGCAAAGTACGAAAAAACGAAAAGAAAAAAGAGAGACAAAAAGGAAAGGGGTAATCTTATTATGGACAAAAAAAGAATATTAACAGGAGATAGACCAACAGGAAGACTACACATTGGACATTACTTTGGATCATTAAAAAAGAGAGTAGAATTACAAGAAAGTGGAGAATATGATCCATATATATTAATAGCTGATGTGCAAGCACTAACAGACAATTTTAATAATCCAGAAAAAGTAAGAAAAAATGTAAGAGAAGTAGCAATAGACTATCTATCTGTAGGAATAGACCCTAAAAAAACAACAATATACATACAATCAATGATACCAGAAGTTGCTGAATTAACAGTGTTTTACTCTAATTTAGTAACAATAGCAAGACTACAAAGAAATCCAACAGTAAAAACTGAAATAGCACAAAAAAGAGATGTATTTGGAGAAAGTGTAACATATGGATTTTTAGGATATCCAGTAAGCCAAGCAGCAGATATAACAGCATTCAGAGGAGAAGTTGTACCAGTAGGAGAAGACCAATTACCATTAATAGAACAATGTAGAGAAATTGTAAGAAAATTCAACTCAATATATGGAGAAGTATTAGTAGAGCCAAAAGCAGTGTTATCTAGTGGAAAAAGAATTAAAGGTTTAGATGGAAATGATAAAATGGGAAAATCCTTAGGAAATGCAATATATTTATCAGATTCAGAAGAAGAAATAACAAAAAAAGTAATGAGTGCTGTAACAGACCCAGGAAGAATAAAAAAAGATGATCCAGGAAATCCTGATATATGTATGGTTTCATATTATCATAAATTATTTAGCACACCAGAAGAACAAAAAACAATATGTGAAGAATGCAGAGCTGGAAAACGTGGTTGTGTAGCATGCAAAAAACAACTTGCTAAAAACATAATAGAAGAATTAAGACCAATAAGAGAAAAAAGAGAATACTATGAAAATCATCCAGAAGAAGTAGATAAAATACTAATAGAAGGAACAAACAAAGCCAGAGAAGAAGCAAAGAGAAACATGAAAAAGATAAAACAAGCAATGAGATTAGATTATTTTGAAGGAGAATAGAATGTTTACAGATTATACAAAAATAACAATAAAATCAGGTGATGGCGGAAATGGTGCTGCAACATTTAGAAGAGAAAAATATGTAGCAGCAGGAGGGCCAGACCGGAGGTGACGGTGGTAACGGAGGAAATGTTTATTTCCAAGTAGATAAAGACAAAAACACATTAATAGACTTTAGATATAATAGAAAATTTAAAGCTAAAAATGGAGAAAATGGAAGTGGAAGCCGTTGCAATGGAAAATATGGTGAAGATTTATATATAAAAGTACCAATTGGAACAGTTGTAAAAGATGCAGAAACAGGAAAAATTGTAGCTGATTTATCTAATCCAGGACAAACAGAATTAATCTTAAAAGGTGGTCGCGGTGGTCGTGGAAATTCACATTTTGCGACAGCAACAAGACAAGCACCTAGATTTTCTGAAGATGGAGACAAAGGTGAAGAAAAAGAAGTTATACTAGAATTAAAACTATTAGCAGATGTAGGACTTTTAGGATTCCCAAATGTAGGAAAGTCAACATTTTTAAAAGCAGTAACAGATGCAAAACCTAAAATTGCAAACTATCATTTTACAACAATAGTACCAAACCTAGGAGTTGTAAAAACAAAAACAGGAGATGGATTTGTAATAGCAGACATACCAGGTATTATAGAAGGTGCAAGTGAAGGTGTAGGACTTGGAATTCAATTTTTAAGACATGTTGAAAGAACAAGACTTTTATTACATTTCTTAGATGTATCAGGAATAGAAGGAAGAAATCCAATTGAAGACTTTTATGCGATAAATGAAGAACTAAAAAAATATAGTGAAAAACTATCTACAAGAAAACAAATAATTGTTGCAAATAAAACAGATATCATGCAAGATGAAGAATTACTAAAACAAGTAGAAGAATTAGCGAAAAAAGAAGGTCTAGAATTTTATAAAATATCAGCAGCAACAAAAGAAGGTGTAGAAGAACTAATTGACCATGTAACAGAAGTATTAAAAACACTACCAAAAGAAGAACTATTCGAAATTGAAGACAAAAAAGTATATACACTTGAAGATAAGAAAGATGATTGGGAAATCAAAGAAGAAGATGGTGTATTTATTGTTACAGGAAGAGCTATTCAAAGATTAATGGGAAGAGTAAATATAGAAGATAATGAATCAATGTATTATTTACAAAAATCATTAAAAAATATGGGAATAGATGCAAAACTAAAAGAAATGGGCGTATGCCAAGGAGATACAGTAATACTAGATGGTTGGGAACTTGAATGGTATGAATAAAAAATAGCAAAGTAAGTTTTTAGTTCTTACTTTGCTATTTTTTTCTCCATTATAAATCCATCAATACCATTATAATATTTTTTTCTAACTCCTAAAGTCTCAAAATCAAAATTCTTATATAAAGAAATAGCATATTCATTGTCTTTTCGTACTTCAAGAGTAATAGAAGACAAATTAAGAGATAAACACAATGTAATAATCTCATTTAAAAGAGCTGTTCCAATACCTAAATTTCTAAAATCTTTTTTCACAACAATATTCATAATATCAGCAGAATCTAAAACAATTTTAATTCCACAAAAACCAACAATTTCATTATTTAATTTAGCAACAATATAATGAGAAGAAGAGCAATTTAACTCATCTTTTAAAATAGAATATGTCCAAAAGTCATCAAAATCCGAAACTAATATATCTTTAATTTCTTCTAAATCAAACATATTCATATTTGAAAAAATTAAATCCATTTTACAAACTCCTTTAAATTACATTTTTTTAAGTTTTTCTTCAAGTTGTCTTTGAGCTTGAGGCTTTTTTAAATATAGTGGTAAAATTTCTTTGTCACATAAACCTAAATTATAATCATCTAATCCAGCCAATCCTAAAGAATATGAACTCAAACTATTTTTATCATCACTTACAAAATTCATTTTTTTAATGTTGCTCAATTGTTCTTGAATTTTATTTTTAAATGTAACTGAACCATCACCAACAAAAGTTATTTTTGGAGAAGATAGAGAATCTTCATAATAACTGCTGATAATAGCTAATGCTGAATCAATACTTTCAGCTTGAGGTTCAATTAAAGTTTCAAATATTCCATTGCTTTTTTCATATAAAGCAAAATAGCAATTATCATTTTTACAATCAATAATAGAGCATACAACATCTGATTCGCAAGAATCATCTATTAAATTATATGCTAGAGCTTTTAAAGAACTAATACCACTACATGGAATATTTAAGCTGTCAACAAAAGCTTTAACAGTTGCAACACCTATACGAATACCAGTAAAAGAGCCAGGGCCCAAATCACAAACAAGTAAGTCCATATCACTTAATTTTAAATTTGTTTTTTTAAAAGCTTCTTGCACCATAGGCATTAAGTTTTCAGAATGAGTTCTGCCTGTGTTAGTATCTAAAAAACATAAAGATTTTTTATCATCTAAAATTGAAACACCACAAACATTGCTTGCAGTATCTATACTTAAAATTTTCATAATTATTGCTCCTATTTTATAATATTATCTAAATTTGAATTACTTTCAATTAAAAGATTTCTAAGATTTTCGTTATTTTCATCTTTTGAAAATGTAATATGAATATAATCTTTTGGTAATACATCTTCAATCAATTCTCCCCATTCAATAAGGCATATTCCGTTTTCAAAATATTCATCTCCACCGATTTCATAAAATTCTGAAGAATCTTCTAGTCTATAAACATCAAAATGAAAAATATTTATATCATTTTTATGATATTCATTTACAATTGTGAATGTTGGACTAGATATTTCATTTTCTAAACCAAAATAAGATAAAAAACCTTCAGTAAATTTTGTTTTACCAGAACCAAGTTCACCAGTTAAAACAATTACAGCTTTGCTTTTTAAAGTAGTTGATATGTTTTTGGCAAAATTTTTGGCAAAAGATTTAGTATCATTTTCATTTTTTGATGTGAATGTATAGTTGTACATGAATTTTCTCCTTTTAGTATTTATTTTTTATTTAATATTTCTGCAATATAATATATATTTTCCACGCAGTGACAATTCGGGGGGACCGACAAATTACTGTCTGTTATGAAATTACAGACAGTATGAAGTTGGGAGTCAAAAGTAAAAAACTATATATTATATTGTTAAATAATCATTCAATATAAGACATAAATATTATAATATAAAAAATGAAAAAATTCAATGAAAAGGGTTGATAAAAAACAAAAATTGTAATATAATCGTAATGAATTTGTAACGAAACAGAAACAAAGAAAATCCAAACAAGGAAGGAAGATTTAAGCATGTTAAAAATGGGCTTTGGACAAGATATAGGAATAGATTTAGGAACAGCAACAGTAATAGCATATGTAAAAGGAAAAGGAATAGTATTAAGAGAACCATCAGTAGTAGCAGTAAATAATACTACAGGAGAAGTCTTAGCTGTAGGACAAGAAGCAAGAAGAATGCTTGGAAGAACACCTGGAAACATAGTAGCCACAAGACCATTAAGAGAAGGCGTAATATCAGACTATACTGTAACAGAAAAAATGCTTAAATATTTTATAAATAAAGTATGTGGAAAATTCATATTTGCACCAAGAATAATGATATGCATACCATCACAGGTAACAGAAGTAGAAAAAAAGGCAGTAATAGATGCAGCATCACAAGCAGGAGCAAGAAAAGTTTACCTAATAGAAGAACCAATAGCAGCAGCAATTGGAGCAGGAATTGACATATCAAAACCATGTGGAAATATGGTAGTAGATATAGGTGGAGGAACAACTGATGTAGCAGTAATATCATTAGGTGGATCAGTTGTAAGTACATCACTAAAAGTAGCTGGAGACAAATTTGATGAATACATAGTAAAATACATAAAGAAAAAACACAACATAATTATAGGAGAAAGAACAGCAGAAGACTTAAAAGTAAATATAGGTTGTGTATTCCCAAAAATCCAAGATACAGAAATGGAAGTAAGAGGAAGAGACTTAAGCACAGGATTACCAAAAACATTAACAGTAAAATCAAGTGAAATGATGGAAGCACTTATAGAACCAGCAATGATGATAGTAGATGCAGTTCATTCAGTATTAGAAAGAACACCACCAGAACTAGCAGCAGACATAAGTGACAAAGGAATTTACATGACAGGTGGAGGATGTTTGCTAGATGGATTAGATAAATTATTACAAGAAAAAACAGGAATAAATGTAATGATAGCACAAGATACAGTTTCATGTGTAGCATTAGGAACAGGAAAAGCATTAGACAATTTAGACTCACTATAAAAGAAAAAATGTCGCAATTAGGAAATAAACATTCCTTAGCGACATTTTCTGTGTTAAAATAGAAGCATAAAATAGAATAATTGAAAGGAAAAAATATGGAATTAAAAGAAAAAAATAAAAAGAAAGTAGCTTTTATCACATTGCGGTTGCAAAGTAAACCAATATGAAACAAATGGAATGTCGCAAAAATTTCAAGAAAAAGGATATGAAATCGTAGAACATCATGAAAAAGCTGATATATATGTAATAAATACATGCACAGTAACAAATATGTCAGATAGAAAATCAAGACAAATGCTAAGAAGAGTAAGAGAACAAAACAAAGATGCAATAATAGTAGCATGTGGTTGTTATGTACAAGTAGCAGAAGAAGACTTAGAAAAAATAGAAGAAATAGACCTAATTTTAGGAAATAATGAGAAAAAGAAAATAGTAGAATATGTGGAAAACTATATGAAAAATAATGAAAAAATGGCAGAAGTTGAAGATGTTATGCATAAAAGAGAATTTGTAGATTTTGGAGATGTAATATATACAGAAAAAACAAGAGCAGTAATAAAAATTCAAGATGGTTGTGATAGATTTTGCACATATTGTATAATTCCATATGCAAGAGGAAGAGTCAGAAGCAGACAGCCTGAAAGCATAAAAACAGAAATTGAGAAAATTGCTAAAGAGGGAATAAAAGAAGTTGTAATAACAGGAATACACATTGCATCATATGGGAAAGACTTTAAAGAAGATTATAAGCTAATAGACCTATTAGAAGAAATAAATAAAATAGATGGAATTGAAAGAATTAGATTAGGGTCAATAGAACCATTAATAATATCAGAGAAATTTATAAAAAGACTAGTAAAGTTAGAAAAAGTATGTCATCATTTCCATTTATCATTACAAAGTGGATGTGACGAAACACTAAAAAGAATGAATAGAAGATACACAACAGCTGAATTTACTGAAATTGTAGAAAGACTAAGAAAATATTATAATGATGTAATTTTAACAACAGACATAATAGTTGGATTCCCACAAGAAAGTGAAGAAGAATTTGAAAAAACATATGAATTTCTTAAAAAAGTGAATTTCTATAAAATGCATGTATTCAAATATTCGCCAAGAAAAGGAACAAAAGCAGCAGCAATGGCAGGACAAATAGATGGGAATAAAAAAGAAGAAAGAAGCCAAAGATTAATACAATTATCAGATGAAAATGAAAAACAATATAATAAATCTTATATAGGAAAAGAAGTAGACATATTATTTGAAGAAGAAAAAAATGGACAATATAGAGGACATACTAAAAACTATATTTTAGGAGTACTAGAAAATAATGACCAACATGAAAATCTAGAAAACAAAATTGTTAAGGTAAAATGCATAGGTGTAGAAAAAGACCATATATTGGTAAAAATGTAAATGTGTAACAAAACTGTAATAATTACGTAATAAACATTTAATATTAAAAAAGAGAAAAATACTTGAATAATAAAATAAAGTATAGTATAAATAATATAGTAAAAGTGTAAAAAAACACAAAGGAGGAAATGAAAATGGCAGATTTAGGTGAAGAAAACAAAGTAACAGGAGTATTTGGTGGAGTTGAATTTAATAATGAAGAACCAATGCAAAATGCTGGAACAATTAGAAATGACAATTTACCTGTAAAAACAGGATTTTGGAATAAATTTAAAGCATTCTGGTTACAAGATATCGACTGGAATAAAGAAATAAAAGTTGAATTAACACCATATCAACAAAAAGTTGAAGATGAAATAAACGAATTTTTACACCAAGAAATTACTTGGGGAAAAGTACATGACTTTTTATTCCAAGAAGTAAAATTCGGTAAATAAATATTTGTGAACTTAACAAATGTGAAAAATAAGTGAATTATAAAAAAGGTATAGAATATTAAAACAAAATATGCTATACTTTTTTTGTTTACAAACAAAAAAGGAGAAATAAAAAATGGCAAAAAGCAAAACAATATTTGTATGTAGTGAATGTGGAAACGAATCAACCAAATGGTTAGGAAAATGCCCAGCCTGCAACAGTTGGAACACCTTTTATGAGCAAAAGATTGTAGAAACAAAACCAGGAAAAGAAAAGATGAGCAAACAAGCAAGCACACCACAAAAACTAAGCTCATATGAAGCAAAAGAAACATTTAGAACCCGGAACAGGATTTGCAGAATTGGATAGAGTATTAGGTGGAGGACTAGTAAAAGGATCACTAGTCTTACTAGGAGGAGAGCCAGGAATAGGAAAATCAACACTAATACTACAAATATGTGATAAAGTAAAAGGCGAAGGTCAAGTACTATATGTATCTGGGGAAGAATCAGCAGAACAAATAAAATCAAGAGCTGATAGACTTGGAATAAAAAATGAAAACATACTATTTTTAGGAGAAACAGACATTGACATTGTAAACCAAGCGATAATAAACCTTAATCCAAAACTAGTTATAATAGATTCAATCCAAACAATGTATTCAGATGAAATAACTGCAGCAGCAGGAAGTGTAAGTCAAGTAAGAGAAATAACACGGACAAGTCATGAGAGTATGCAAATCAAGAGGAATAACAACAATTATAATAGGACATGTTACAAAAGAAGGAAACATAGCAGGGCCAAGAGTTTTGGAACATATGGTAGACACTGTGCTATATCTAGAAGGTGAAAGATATTTCTCATATAGAATATTAAGAGGTGTAAAAAACAGATTTGGTTCAACAAATGAAATAGGAATGTTTGAAATGAGAGAAGAAGGAATGTGTGAAATAACAAATCCATCAGACATACTAATATCAGAACGAGATGATAATCCAGCAGGTTCATGCATAGTTTCAAGCATGGAAGGAACAAGACCAATACTTGTTGAACTACAAGCACTAACATCACAAACAGTATTTGGATACCCAAAAAGAACAGCAAATGGAATAGATTATAATAGATTAGCACTTTTAATAGCAGTATTAGAAAAGAAAGCAGGACTAATGCTAGGTTCACAAGATGTATATCTAAATGTTGTAGGAGGACTAAAAATAAATGAGCCATCAATAGATTTAGGAATAATGCTAGTAACAGCATCAAGCTTTAAAAATGTACCAATCCCAAAAGACATGGTAATAATAGGAGAAGTAGGTCTAACAGGAGAAGTAAGAAGAATTAACCTAATAGAAAAAAGACTAAAAGAAGCAGAAAAACTTGGATTTAAAAGTTGTATAATTCCAGAAAGTAACAAAAAAGACTTGAAAGATAGCTATAAATTAGATATAATTACCGTTAGAAATATAAATGAAGCCATGAAAAAAATAGGCTTGAAATAGCAAAGGAAGGGAGAAGTGGCAATTTTGAGAAAAGACAAAGAAGACAACATAACAAAAATACTAAAACTAATAGCACCAGGAACTCCCATAAGAGATGGACTAGAAAACATATTAAGAGCAAGAACAGGAGCATTACTACTAATAACAGACAAAACAGATGTCTTAAAAGAAGTGGTTGATGGTGGATTCACAATAAACGAAGACTACACATCATCAAAACTATATGAACTCGCAAAAATGGATGGAGCAATAGTATTAAGTGGAGATTTGAAAAAAATACTATATGCAAATGCACAGCTAATACCATCACACGAAATAGCGACATCTGAAACAGGAACAAGACATAGAACAGCAGAAAGAACAGCAAAACAAACAGGAGAGCTAGTAATAAGTATTTCACAAAGAAGAAGCATAATAACAGTCTTTAAAGGAAATGATAGATACATACTAGAAGATACAGACTCAGTTTTAAGTAAAGCTAACCAAGCAATACAAACACTAGAAAAATACAAGAAAGTATTTGATAACAAACTAAGTATATTAAATGAATATGAATTTAATGACATAGTAACACTAGAAAATGTAATAGTTGCGATACAAAGAGCAGAAATGGTAATGAAAATAGTAGAAGAAATTCAAAGGCAAATATATGAACTTGGAAATGATGGAAGACTAGTAGAAATGCAATTAAACGAGCTAATTGGAGGACTAGAAAAAGAAGAAAGACTAATAATAAAAGACTATATAGTACCAGGAAGAAAAAGAAGAACTCCAGAAAAAGTACTAGAAAGCTTAGAAGAATTAAGTTATGAAGACTTATCGAAAGAATATGTAATCGCAAAACTTTTAGGATATGAAAACTTTGACAATTATGATGAAGTAGGAGTCTATACAAAAGGATACAGAGTACTTAGCAAAATACCAAGAATGCCAAGTAACATTGTAGAAAACTTAGTAGATTCATTCAAATCATTTCAACACATCTTAGCTGCAGACATAGAAAGTTTGGATGAAGTTGATGGAATAGGAGAAGTAAGAGCAAGAACAATAAAACAATCTCTAAAAAGAATGCAAGAACAATTCCTGTTTGATAATTTAATATAAACAAGAGAAAGGAGAGTATAGAAATTAAATCTATACAATAAGTAAAATGAAAAAAGTAAAAAATATAATTTGGATAGTAGCATTAGTAGTGTTAATAGCACTAATTGGAACATTAGGATATGGATATTATAAAAAAGCAACAATGGAAGTAAAAAATCCAGTTGCAACAATGGAAGTAGAAAACTTTGGAACAATAAAAATAGAATTATACCCAGAACAAGCACCAGAAACGGTTGCAAACTTTATAACACTAGCAAATCGTGGATTCTATGATGGATTAACATTCCACAGAGTTGTAAAAGATTTTATGATACAAGGTGGAGATAAAAAAGGAACAGGAAGCGGTTCAGCAGAATTATCTGACTTAAAAGATGATGGAGAAGAAAAAGAATACTCAATAAAAGGTGAATTTGTTTCAAATGGAGTAAACAATACACTAAAATTTGATGAAGGTGTAATAGGAATGGCTAGAAATGACTATACACAATATTCATCTTCACTAAAAGAAGAATCTTATAACTCAGGAAGTTCTCAATTCTTTATTATGACTAAAGCAAATACATCTTTAAATGGATATTATACAGCTTTCGGAAAAGTTATAGAAGGAATGGATGTAGTACATAAAATTGAAGAAGTTGAAGTAAAAGCAGCTAATGATAGTTCAGAAAGTGGAAAAACAGAAGTAAGTACACCAGTAGAAACAATAAAAATATCATCTGTAAAAGTTGAAACAAATGGAGTAGATTATGGATTACCAGAAACATTAACACCATTTGATTACACATCTTGGATGTATAAACAATATGGATTAGATCCAAGTAGTTTAACAACTTCAGATTAGGACATGTTTTTGAAAAAATGAGTTCAAAAAATTAAAAAAATTTGTAAAAATAGTTGACAAATAGGGTGAAGATTGGTTATAATAATAACTGTGCTCAAGGTTAAAGAAAGTGCACGTGAACAATGGTGGATGTAGCGTAGTTGGTTAACGCGCCAGTTTGTGGCACTGGAGACCGTGGGTTCGAGTCCCATCTTCCACCCCATTTGTAAATATATATTGGGCTGTAGCCAAGCGGTAAGGCACCAGACTTTGACTCTGGCATGCGCTAGTTCGAATCTAGCCAGCCCAGCCAAAAAATATTAAAAATAGCTTATATCTGTGGATATAGGCTATTTCTATATTTAAAGTATTGGAAGAAGGTAGAAAAATGACAATAACACAAACAAGTGAAAAATATGGACTAACAAAAGACACACTAAGATATTATGAAAAAATAGGACTAATCTCAAAAGTACCAAGAAACAAAAGTGGAATAAGAGACTATGATGAAAGAACATGCCAAAGAATCGAATTCATAAAATGCATGAGAAGTGCAGGAGTAGAAATAGAAAAACTAATAGAATACATAGAAATGATAGAAAAAGGACCTGGCACAGTAAAAGCCAGAAAAGAATTACTAGAAGAACAAAGAATAAAATTAATAGAAAAGCAAAAAGAAATAACACGGAACAATAGAAAGACTGAACTATAAAATAGAGCTATATAATGAAATAGAACAAGGAAAAAGAAAAGACTTTTCAGAAGAAATATAAAAACAGTTCTACAACCATCTAAAATTTAATATACATTAAACAAGAAAACAAAAAGGAGAGAAAATAGATGGAAACAGGAACAATAACTAATAACATAAAAAACATATTTAAAGGAGTAGGAATTGCACTACTTACAACAATAATATTACTCTTAATATATTCTCTAGTATTAACATACACAAATGTAAGTGAAAACACAATAACACCAGTCATCATAGTAATAACTGCAACATGCATATTACTTGGAAGTTCAATAGGAAATATGAAAATAAGAAAAAACGGATTATTAAATGGAGGAGCAATTGGCGGAATATATATATTAATATTATATTTAATTTCAAGTATTTGGAATTGGAAATTTGCTCTTAACATTCAAAGTTTAATAATGATTTTAGCCGGAATAATATTTGGTGTAATAGGCGGAATTATAGGAGTTAATCGAAAATAATAAAGAGAAATAAAAAGAAAATTGTCGAATTTTGCGATGAAAAAAACAGAAATATCATCAAAAAATATTGACAATTCTTTTTTATGTCATTATAATGGATTTACATTTTCATATTGATTCTATAATTTTTAAAAGGAATCTCATAATCCCATCAAAGGGAATTTTAATCAATTTTTATTAATTCTAAATAAAAATCCAAAAAGCAAAATTAAATATGGAAGGAAGTGAAAGCCTAGTGAAGCACAAAAAGAAAATTTTAGTAGTGCTAGCAATTCTAGCTGTTATTTTATTAGCATTTGTAGGAGGACAAGCATATGCAAAATATGTAACAGAAGTAAAAGGAGAAGGAATTGCAGAAGTTGCAACATGGGACTTTAAAGTAAATGGACAAAAAGAACACGTACAACAAATAAAACTTGCATCTACATATGACAATAAAACTTTAGTAAACAATAAAATAGCCCCAGGAACAAGTGGGAGTTTTAAAATAATAGTAGATGGAACAGGTTCAGATGTTGGAATAAACTACAATATAGCATTCAAAAACGAAACAAGTAAACCACAAAACCTAAAATTCATATATGAAAATGCAGAATATAATTCAATTCAAGAACTACAAGATAGCTTATCTGGAACTATAAATGCAGATGATGAAAATAAAACAAAAACATTAGAAATTAAGTGGAAATGGGACTACGAAACAGGAGCTGATAGCACAGAAATTGCAAAAAATGACCAAGTAGATACAGCAAATGCACAAAGCATACAAAACTACACATTTGATGTAAGTGTTACAGGAACACAAGTAGAACCACAAGCTTAAATAAAAACAAAATTGTAGAACAATTTGAAAATGAATTTAAAGAAAGGATTAGATTATTAACATATTTATCCAATTTATATCTAATAAAATAAAAGATTTTTCTAATAATATAGGGGATTTTTAGAAAATCTCCTATATAAAAAATAAAAAAGGTGATGTTATGAAAGAAAAAAATAAGAAAAGAGAGATAATACTAGCAATAGTAATAAGTATAATAATGATATTTTTTTTATCAGGATTTAGTATGGGAAAAGAAATGAGCAAAACAAAAATTGAAACAACAGGAAAAATAGCAGTGCCAATACTAAAAGTAGAAAATGAAGAGCCTATAGAAATAACTAATAAAGGTCAAAAAGGAATATACAATTTTAAAGTAAAAAACTACAACGAAAATGAAGAAACAACAGATGTGGACATGGAATATCAAATAGAAATACTAGAAAAAACAAATGATATGGAAATGAAAATCTATAAAAATGAAAAAGAAATAAATTTAATAGACAACCAAACAGAAAAATTTACACTAAATAAAGAAAAAATGCAAGAAGATAATTATAGACTAGAAATAAAAGCAAATCAAAACAGTACAGCAAGTGAAATTATACAAGAAATACAAATAAAAGTACACTCAGAGCAAAAAGATTAGGAGGTACTTAAGTGAAAAAAAGAAAACTGAATCAAAAAAGAACAATAATTATTTTAATTCTAATATTTAGTATCATTTTAATATTTACATATAAAATTGCAAAAGAAACAAAAACACAAACACAAGATGATATTTTATTTTTCAAATTATGGTCAAATGGAGAAAAACAAAGTCAAATCCAAAATTCAAATAGTGAAAATTTAAATAAAAAAATAGCAGAATATAATGTACAAGTATCTCAAAATAAATACGAATATCAAGAAATAAATTTATTACAAACAATAGATTCTAAAACATTAGTACATGAAAAAGTAGCGCCAGGAACCAAAGGAGAATTTTACATTATATTAACTTCTAATAGTACATTAAAATATAAAATAGACATGAGAGCAAAAAATAAAAAACCACAAAATCTAAAATTTAGCATATTAGAAAATCAGGAAGGGACAATAAAAAAAGGAGAACGAAAGAAAATAAAAGCTACATGGGAATGGCAATATGAGACAAGTAAAGCTCAAAACAAGCAAGACACAAAAGATGGAGAAAACATAAAAAAATATGAATTTGAAATATGTACAATAGGAGAATAAAAAAAAGAGGTGAAAAAATGAAAAAAGTAGTAATTTTTTTATTTATAATGTGTACAATAATTGCAATAAATAGTAATGTACAAGCAAAATATGTAATAGAATATAATAATAAAATAGCAGATATTAAAATAGATACAGTCGCACCAATTATTATTATGAATAGTATAACTAATTCGAATGCTGGATATCCTAAATATGCAAATAAAACACACGTAATAACATTAATAGTAAATGTAAGAGAAAGAAATGTAAAAGAAAATAAATTTAATAAGGAAAATGTAAAAATATTAGTAGGAGAAAAAGAAAATATTCCACAATCATATGAAATAGAAGAATTATTTAATACAGGAAAATCAATATCATATAAAATAACATTAAGTGGAATAATAGAAGAAGGAAAAATAAAAGTAAAAGTACCAAAAGGAACAATAATAGATATAAGCAATAATGAAAATCAGGAAACAATTATGGACACAGGAATTGAAATAGACAATACTCCGCCTGTAGTAGCTTTTACACAAAAAGATTCGGAAAATGGTAAAATAATAGCAAATATGCAGGCAAATGAAGAAATAAGACCTATAAAAGCATGGGACATTTCTAATAATTATACAGCAGTATCAAAAGAATTTAAAAATAATGTAACATATCCAATTCCAGTAATAGACTGTGCTCAAAACACAACAAAAGTAGAAGTAAATGTAACTAAAGCAACCAACATAATTTTTAAATATGGATCTTTAGGTGGAGGTACAGGAACTATAAGAAACTGGGAAATAGGACAAGGAAATAATGAAATAGTAGGGCAAAAAATGATAAAAGAAAATCCTATTTATAAAACAGAAATGACAATGTTACAAACACAAGGAGATATTGAAAATGACTTTATTCAAATGCAAAACTATGTACATACATACTGGGGTGCTGGAAGTAAAGCGATTTCAGATACATATGAAACAACATATACACATGGATATAATCCAGGAGAAAACAGTTATAGTTCATTAGCAAATGGAACATTAGCATATATAAATCAAAAATTAAGTTTAATATTAGGAGGAGATGGAGTAAATAGAGCAGATAACAAAGGAGTAAATAATACAAAAATACCATTAGAAATTGCACAAAAATATATGTATGGAGTTTCAGGTATAAGGTTAAAAATAAAAGACAATTCATATTATGCAATAATATATCAAACATACAATTCAGAAACAGGTTGGCAGAAAGTTTGCGAAAATGGAGAAGAATCTTTATATAAACATGATAAACCAATATCAGCATATAGAGCATCTTTAATACCTAATACAGAGAAACAATACCTTATTGACTATTGGAACAAAGATATAGGTCAAAAAATTTAAAAAAAGAGTTGATATTTTTTCTATTTTAATATAAAATTTAAAAAGACTAAATGCAAGGAGGGACAAAATGGTTACATTAGAAAAAGTAAAGAAAAATGAAGAAGTAGAAGCCTTGATAAAAGGCGCTCAAAAGCAACTTGATGGTTTAGGCTATACAGAACACAGCCATAGACATATTTCTATAGTATCAAAAAGAGCAGGAGATATTTTAGAACAACTTGGTTATCCAGAAAGAACAGTAGAATTAGCTAGAATAGCAGGATATTTACATGATATAGGAAATTGTGTAAACAGAACAGACCATGCACATAGTGGAGCAATAATAGCATATAACATTTTAAAAGACATGGGAATGCCAGTTGAAGAAAGAACTGAAATAATGATGGCAATAGGAAATCATGATGAAAGAACAGGAACAGCAGTAAACGAAATATCAGCAGCTCTAATTTTAGCAGACAAATCAGATGTACATAGAAACAGAGTAACAAACAAAAATCTATCAACATTTGATATACACGACAGAGTAAATTATGCGGTAACAGATGCACAATTAGTACTAGATGAAAAACAAAGAAAAGTAATGTTAAAATTAACAATAGATACAAAATTATGCCCAGTATTAGACTATTTTGAAATATTTATGGATAGAACCATGATGAGTAAATATGCAGCAAAATATCTAAACATATGGTTTGAGCTAGTAATAAATGAAACAAAATTATTATAAAGAGGAGAAATATCATGAAAAAGGTAAAAATATTAACAATTACATTAGCAATTGCATTAATTAGTATGGTAGCATTTGCAGGAGTGTATGTAACAAAACAAAATAGAATGGAAGACAAAGTAAAATCATACACATATGCAATGGATTTAAAAGGAGCAAGAACTATAACATTAAAAGTAGATACATCTAAAAAAACAACTATAAAAGATTCAGAAGGAAAAGAAGTGAAAAACTCAAGTAACTTAACAGATGAAGAAATAAGCGAAAAAGGATATACAAAAGAAGAAACAGATTATAATCCTTCAGATGTATTAAATGTGGAAAACTATAAAAAATCAAAAGAAATAATAGAAAAAAGATTAAAAGAATTAAAAATAGACAATTATGTAACAAGACTAAATGAACAAACAGGTGAAATAATAGTAGAAATACCAGAAAACAGTGACACAGACAATATAGTAACAAACTTAGGAACAACAGGAAAATTTGAAATATTAGACAGTGAAACAAATGAAGTTTTAATGGATAATAATGATATAAAATTAGCAAATGTAGTATATGGATCAAACTCATCAAGCACAACATCAAGTGGAACATCAATATATTTAAACATAGAATTTAATAAAGAAGGAACAAAAAAACTAGAAGACATTAGTGGAAAATATGTAAAAACAAGTAACGAAAAAAATACAGAAAACACAAGTGAAAGCACAGATACATCAAGTTCGTCAGAAAAGAAAATAACAATGAAAATTGATGATGAAGAAATAATGTCAACAAGTTTTGATGAAGTAATAAAAACTGGAAGACTACAATTATCAATAGGAAGTAGTTCAACAGACCAAAAAACATTACAAACATATGTAGAACAAGCAAATAACATGGCAACTGTATTAGATACAGGAAAAACACCAGTAAAATATACAGTTGATGAAAACCACTATATATTATCAGACATAACAGAAAATGAACTAAAAACAGTAGAATATGCTATTATGGGAATTATATTAATTTCATTAATAGTATTAGTAGTAAGATATAAATTAAATGGTTTACTAGGAGCAATTTCTTATCTTGGACTGGCTTCAATATTTGTATTATTAATAAGATATGCAAATGTAGTTCTATCATTAGAAGGAATATTTGGAATAGTAGTTATATTAGTTTTAAATTACTTATTTGTAAATAAATTATTATCAAAATTAAAAGAAGAAACACTAAGCAAAGACATAGTAAATAGCAAAACAAAAGAAACATATAAACAATACTTTATAAAAATAATCCCAATAATAATAGCAATAATAACATTCTGTTTTGCAGGATGGGAACCTATTAGTAGCTTTGGAATGATAATGTTCTGGGGAGTAGCGTTAATTGCAGTGTATAACATTATAATAACAAATAACTTATTAAAAATAAGAGCTAGTAAATAGGAGGTAAAAGAAATGAAGAAAATGACAAAAAAACAAAAAATCTTATCTGTAATTATTGCTGTTATAGTAATTGCAGGGGCGATTGTAACAGGAGTTAAAGGATTAAATTATGATTTAAGATACCAAGAAACAAAAAATATAGAATTATATATAGCAAAGGATTTTGAAATAGCAGATATAAAAGCTATAACAGATGAGGTAATGGGGAAAAGCCCTGTTATAGTTCGAAAAGTAGAAGTATATGAGGACTCTGTAAGTATAACAGCTAAAGACATAACAGATGAACAAAAACAAAGTATAATAGAAAAAATAAACGAAAAATATGAAACAGAATTATCAGCAGATAGCACTCAAATAGAAACAATACCACACACACGTGGTAGAGATATTGTAAAACCATATATAGCACCATTTGTTATAACAACAGTAATAATATTAGTATATGTGGCAATAAGATATAGAAAAATAGGAGTATTAAAAACATTATTAAAAACTATAGCAACATCAGTTGTAGCACAAGCTGTATTACTAAGTATTATAGCTATTATAAGAATTCCGGTAGGAAGACTAACAATACCTATGATAGTTACAGTATATATGTTAACATTAGTAGGATTAACAACAAATTTTGAAAAGAAATTAGAAATAAAAAAAGAAGAAGAAAAACAAAAATAGTAAATAAAAAATTTCTCACAATTATTATGTGGGGAATTTTTTTGTATATAATCTATTTAAAAGCTTTGTGGCTACATTCCACTTAATTGGGGAAATAAATATGTTGATTATAAATTTTTTTATTTATATAATTTAGTTAAAATATAACTATTTCACCATAAAAGTAGAAATAGAACTTTGAAAATTTAATACCTGTATATAGAGATTAAGGGATACTTTTATATACAAATGGGAATAATTAAAACAAAAGTAAAAAATAAACTAAAGAAGGGAGAAGTTTTTTATGCAAAAAATAGTAAAAAACAA
>USHX01000006.1 GCA_900554565.1 uncultured Clostridium sp. | reverse complement strand
AAATATTTGAATGGGACCAAATATTAAACTTCCAAGGAGAAACAGGACCATATATTCAATATACATACGTACGTACAAAAAGCGTACTAGAAAAAGTAGAAAAAGTGCCAGAATTTTCAACAATAGACCTAAATGAATTATCAGATGAATATTCACAAAACATAATAAAACTAATGTATAATTTTGAAAATACACTAGTACAAGTAACAAAAAAAGAAGAACCATCAATACTTTCAAGATATTTAATAGACTTAGCTAAAGCATATAGTAGCTTTTATAATGAAAACAAAATAATAACAGATGAACAAAAAACACAAGAAGCACGTGTATATTTAACATATGCAGTAGGACAAGTTTTAAAAACAGGAGCAAACTTACTAGGAATAGACATGCCAGAGAAAATGTAAATATGCTGAAATAAGGTGAAAAATAAAAAGGGGATATTAAGTTATGGAAGAAAAAAAGGTAACTAGTAATGAAAAAACAGAAAAAGGGAAAAGTAAAAAAGGAGTAATAATTGCAATAATTATAGTTTTAGTTATTATAGCAGTAAGTGTAATAGGATATTTTACATATATAGGAAATCAAATAGAATTATTAGACACAGAAATAAACAAATCATTAGGTATATTAGAAAACATCGCTAATGAAGATGGAACAATAAATAAAGACATTCAAATAGATATGGAAATAAAAACAAATGGAAAATTTGCCATTGTAGAAGAAGCATTTAAAAATTATATGAATGAAGTGGCTGAAATTTCTAAAAAAGCAGATGATATATTTGATGAAGAGACATTTGAAAATATGCTAAGCGAAGAAAATATCAAAAATGATGGACCAGAATTTGCTCAAACAAAAGCAAAATTAGCAGAGTCAAAAACAAAAATAGAAGAATATATTGATAAATTAATAGAAACATGTAGCAAAGAAAAAATGTTGACAATATTAGATGATAAAGAAATAAGTGATTTTTATAAAGAAACATACAAGGAAGCAATAGAAGAAGCAACTGAAAGTGAAGATTTGAAAAAAGCAGATGAAGAATTACAAGAAACAAAAGTACAAATATCAGAAGTGCTTGATTATATGAATAAAATATTAACATTTTTAAGTGATAATAAATCAGCTTGGATATTAGAAGATGGACAAATTGCATTTACAAATCAAACAAAACTAGACCAATATAATGATTTGGTAGAAAATGCTCCTGAATTAGACTAAAATAATGGAAGGGAAAACAGTTATGAAAGAAGAAAAGAAAAAAAGAAAAGGATTAAAAACCTTTGGAATAATAGTACTAGTATTAATAATAATATTAGTGTTAATACTAGGGTCAATATTTTGGTATGTAAATGATAAACTATCAAAAATGCAAAAAGTTGACATAGACGAAAACAATCTAAATGTATCAGCACAAGCAGAAGAACAATTGGTAGACTATAGAAATATTGCAATATTTGGAATAGATTCAAGAGAAGACACATATAGTAAAGGCAACAGAAGTGACTGTATAATAATTGCAAGTATAAACAACAAAACAAAAGAAGTAAAATTAGTATCAGTATATCGTGACACATATGTGCAAATAGAAGGACATGGGCTAGACAAAATAACACATGCATATTCATATGGAGAAGCACCACTTGCAATAAAAACACTAAATACAAATTTGGATTTAAACATAAAAGAATTTGTTACAGTTAATTTTGATGCAGTAAAAGAAATAGTTGATGACATTGGTGGAATATCAATGAATATAACATCAGAAGAAGTGCCACATATTACAGGAATAACAAAAGCTGGAACATATAACTTAACGGGAGAACAAGCCTTAGCATATGCAAGAATAAGATATGCAACAGGTGGAGATTATAAAAGAACTGAAAGAATGAGAGATGTATTAACAGCAGTTGCAAACAAAGTAAAAACATTTAACATTAGTCAGTTAAATTCATTGGTAGATCAAGTATTGCCTAGAGTATATACAAACATAACAGCAAGTGACATATTTGCTTTATTGCCAAGTGCTACAAACTTTAAAATAACAGAAAGTATCGGTTGGCCATATGAAACAAAAGGTAAAACAATGGACAGATGGTACGGAATTCCAATTACTCTAGAAAGCAATGTAACAAGATTGCAACAAGAAGTATTTGAAAATAAAAATTATACACCTTCTGAAGCTGTAAAAAAAATTAGCAATGATATTGTAGCAAAAACAGGATATAGTAATTAAAAAACAGAAAGAATTAAAACATTAATATAATAAAGTTTTAATTCTTTCAATTTATAAGGGATAGGATATATGAAAATAAATATAGAAAGAATAATATTAATAATTTTGCTATTATGCACTTTTAGAATAATATTTGGTTTTTCTAGCCAAAATTCAACAGAATCTAGTGGCGTGAGCAGAAAAATTACAATAATGATTACTAAAAATATAAAAACGATAAAGGATAAAACGGAAAATGAAAAAGAAAAAATAATACATAAAGTAGAAAGTGTAATAAGAAAAATTGCCCACTTTTCAATATATACAGTAGTTCGGAATGCTTTTAATGGCACTAGTTTCTACATATAAATTAGAAGAACTAAATGAAATTCGGAATAAGCTCTACTTTAGGAATTATATATGCAACTAGTGATGAGATTCATCAATATTTTGTACCAGGAAGAGCATGTATGATAGAAGATGTGTTTATTGATACTTTAGGTGTTATGCTTGGGATTTCACTAATTTTACTTGGTAAAAAAATAATAAAAAAAGAAAATTAAAATACCGTAGATTAAAAGTGTTAGTTAATAATAATTTTAGTCTACTTTTTAGTTAGAATAAAATACACGAAAAGTCGAAAAAAGTATTGCAAAAAAGTATGTACAATGATAGAATAAAAAAGTCAGAAAAAAGGGGAAATTAAAAGTGAAATTCATAAAAAAGCACAGAAACATTTGCTTAAGAATCATGGATGTAATAATAATTGCAGTAAGCTACTATATAGCAGAAATCCTTATAGGAAATAAGTTAGTAATAGGAGCAGAAATGCACAAAGTTGTAATAGACACAATAATACTTGCAACACTAATTTATCAAATAATATTAACAATATTCAGAACATATCATAACATAACAAGATATGAAAATGGAAAAGACTATTTAATATATGTACTTGCATGTTTAATATCTTGCACAATAATGATATTTTTTAATATCCTAAGAGTAATACCAATTGTAGATGAAAGAGTAAACCTAATTGCAGCATTAATAATAGTAACATCAATAATAGGATATAGAGTATTTCTTAGAATGATATTATCAAATCAATATAAAGATCCAGAAGTAGAAGAAAATAGTGAAAAGAAAAATGTACTAGTAATAGGAGCAGGAGATGCAACAAGAATATTGCTAGGAACAATAAAATCAAGCATGAAAGATAGTTACAATGTAATAGGTTTAATAGATGACAATACAAACAAAGTAAACTATGCAATATCAGGAAACAAAATATTAGGAACACGTTATGACATACCAAGAATATGTAAAGAAAATAATGTAGAAGTAATATTTTTTACAATATCAAATATATCACCAGATGACAGAAGAAAAATATTAGAGATATGCCAAGAAACAGGATGCAAAGTTCGTATATTACCAGGAACAAAAGAACTAATAAAAGGCAAACCATTAATGCAAAGCTTTAGAGATGTTCAAATAGAAGATTTATTAGGAAGAGACCCAATAAAATTAGACAACAAAAACATAGGAGAATTAATAAAAGACAAAGTCGTGCTAGTAACAGGTGGTGGTGGTTCAATAGGATCAGAATTGTGTAGACAAATAATAAAATTCAAACCACAAAGACTTGTAATAGTAGATATATACGAAAACAATTTATATGACATAGAACAAGAATTAAAATTCAACTATCCAAAAATACAAATAGACGCGATAGTTGCAAGTGTAAGAGAAAAAGAAAGACTAAACGAAATATTTGCAGAATATAAACCATATTTAGTATTCCATGCGGCAGCACATAAACATGTACCATTAATGGAAACAAGTCCATTAGAAGCAATAAAAAACAATGTATTTGGAACATACAATGTAGTAAATTGTGCAGATGAATACGGAGTAAAAAGATTTATATTAATATCAACAGACAAAGCAGTAAACCCAACAAATATAATGGGAGCAACAAAAAGACTATGTGAAATGATAGTACAAGCCAAAAACAAAGTAAGCAACACAGAATATGCAGCAGTAAGATTTGGAAATGTACTTGGAAGTAATGGTTCTGTAGTTCCGCTATTTAAAAAGCAAATAGCAAAAGGTGGACCAGTAACTGTAACACATAAAGAAATAACAAGATTTTTTATGACAATACCAGAAGCTGTATCACTTGTGCTACAAGCAATGTCAGCAGCAAAAGGTGGAGAAATATTTGTGCTGGACATGGGAGAACCAGTAAAGATATATGATATGGCAACAAAACTAATAAAATTGTCAGGATTGGAGCCAAATGTAGACATACAAATAAAAGTAACAGGTTTACGCCCAGGAGAAAAATTGTATGAAGAATTATTGATGTCAGAAGAAGGTTTACAAGCAACTAAACATGATAAAATTCATGTGGCAGAGCCTATGAAAATTGACATGAACATGATTGAAGAAAAATTAGCAGAACTTAAAAATTTACTTGAAAATTGTAATAATGAGCAAAAAGATGAAATTAAAAAAGTTATAAAAGAAGTTGTACCAACATTTAGAGATCCTAAAGGGTATAATGCAGAAAACTAATTGTAGTTGATACAGTGAATAAAGATATTTATTTTGAAAACGAGAAAGAAGGAAAAATAATGGGAAAAAGAATATTTTTAGCTTCACCACATATGTCTGATGAAGGTTATGAAAAAATGTATGTAAAAGAAGCTTTTGACACTAACTGGATTGCACCATTAGGAGAAAATGTAAATAAATTTGAAGAAGAATTAGCAAAATATGTTGGAACAAAACATGCTGCAGCATTATCAGCAGGAACTGCAGCAATACATATGGCATTTAAAGCACTAGATGTAAAAGAAGGAGACATAGTATTTTGCTCAGACTTAACATTTTCAGCAACAGCAAACCCAATAACATATCAAAATGCAACTCCAGTATTTATAGATAGCGAAAAAGAAACATGGAATATGGATCCAGAAGCATTAGAAAAAGCGTTTGAAAAATATCCACACCCAAAAGCAGTAATAGTAGTTCATTTATATGGAACACCTGCAAAAATAGAAGAAATTAGAAAAATATGTGAAAAACATGAAGTACCACTAGTAGAAGATGCAGCAGAGAGTTTAGGAGCAACATATAAAGGAAAACAAACAGGAACATTTGGAAAATATGGAATCTATTCATTTAATGGAAACAAAATAATAACAACAAGTGGCGGTGGAATGCTAATTTCAGAAGATGAAGAAAAAATAGCCAAAGTAAGATTTTGGGCAACACAAGCTAGAGAAAAGGCACGCCATTATGAACACAAAGAAATAGGATATAACTACAGAATGAGCAACATAGTTGCAGGAATTGGCAGGGGTCAATTAAAAGTATTAGACTTAAGAATAAAACAAAAAACAGAAATATATAACAGATATAAAGAAGCATTTAAAGATATGACAGACATAAAAATGCAACCAATACCTGAAAACACAATGCCAAATCATTGGTTATCTGTAATAACAATAAAAGAAGATTCAAAAGTAAAACCATTAGACATAATGGTGGCACTTGAAAAAGAAAATATAGAATCAAGACCAGTATGGAAACCTATGCATATGCAACCAGTATTTGAAAAATGTGACTTTATAAAAGTTGCAGATGAACCAGTATCAAAAGAATTATTTGAAACAGGAGTATGCTTACCTTCTGATACTAAAATGACAAAAGAAGAACAAGATAAAATAGTTAATATTATTAAGAATTTATGGAAATAAAAGGAGACTTTTTCGATGTATGCAAAATATATAAAAAGAATATTGGATTTTGTTTTGAGCTTAGTGGCACTTATAGTATTATCACCAGTATTATTAATAGTAGCAATATTGGTTAGAGTAAAGCTAGGTAGCCCAGTAATATTTAAACAACAACGACCTGGCAAAAATGAAAAGATTTTTACATTATATAAATTTAGAACTATGACAGATAAAAAAGATGAGAATGGAAATCTTTTACCAGATTCAGAACGATTAACTAAATTTGGAAAGTTTTTAAGAAGTACAAGTTTAGATGAGTTACCAGAATTGGTGAATATCTTAAAAGGAGATATGGCAATTGTAGGACCAAGGCCACTATTAGTAGAATATTTACCATTATATAATGAAGAACAAAAACATAGACATGATGTTAGACCAGGACTTACAGGATTAGCACAAGTAAGTGGAAGAAATTCAATTACATGGGAAGAAAAATTTAATGATGATTTAGAATACATAGAAAAAATTTCTATATTAGAAGATATAAAAATAATATTTACGACAATTGGAAAAGTTTTTAAACGAGAAGGAATATCGCAAGAAAATAATGTAACAATGGAAAAGTTCAAAGGAAATAAGATGGAGAAGAAAATATGAATAAAGAAGTTTTTATTATAGGTGCTGGTGGACATGCAAAAGTAATTGCAAATGTAATTAATAAGTCAGGCGATATTGTAAAGGGCTTTTTAGATGACAATATAGAAATTGGAACTGTAATAATAAAAGAAAAAAATTATAAAGTAATAGGAACATTTGAAGATATTGTACATTTACAATTGAAATATCCAAATGCAGAATTTATAATAGGAATAGGAAACAATGAATTAAGAAAGAAAATTGCAGAAAAATATGATGAAATATTAAATTTTTATACGGCAATAGATTCAAACAGTCAAATAGCACTAGATGTAGAAATAGGAAAAGGAAGTGCTATTTTGGCAAATGCGTGTATTAATACATCAGCTAAAATAGGAAAGCACTGTATTATTAATACAGCGGCAATTATCGAACATGACAATATTCTGGAAGATTATGTACATGTATCTCCAAATGCAACATTATCAGGAACTGTAAAAGTCGGAAAATTAACACACATTGGTTCAGGTGCAGTTGTGAAGAATAATATAGATATTTGTGGTAATTGCGTTATAGGTGCAGGAGCTGTTATTGTGAAAGAGATAAAAGAAAAAGGCATTTATGTGGGGGTGCCTGTTAAAAAGATAAAAGAAAAAGGGGAGAATTAGTACTAATGAGTTGTTTAAAAATTATATTTTGGATTTCAGTGTTTATTATTTTTTGGGCTAATATAGGATACTATATTTCTGTAATTGTACTTGATAAAATTCTGAAACCCAAGGAACTAACCAAAGATTATAATTATAAACCACAGGTTACTTTAATGATAGTTGCACATAATGAGGAAAAGGTTATTGAAAAGAAATTAGAAAATGCAATTAATTTAGATTATCCTAAAGAGTTATTAGAAATATTGGTATCGTCAGATAATAGTGATGATAATACTAACAAGATTGTTGAAAAGTTTATTGAAGATAATAAAAAATATAAGATAAAATTGTATAAGGTAAAAATAAGAAAAGGAAAAACTAATGCTCAAAATGAAGCTGCCAAAATTGCAAAAGGCGAAATTTTGATTATGACGGATGCAAATTCTATTTTAAAGAGAAATGCTATTAAAGAAATAGTGGCATCCTTTACTAATAGTAATATCGCATATGTGGCAGGTGATTTGAGATATTGTAATTCTGATGATAATGAAACCAGTAAATCAGAAAGTACATATTGGAATTTAGACTTAAAAATAAGACATATTGAGTCAAAATTTCAAACAATTACTGCTGGCAATGGGGCATTATATGCATGCCGAACGAAAGAATATGTAGACTTTAATCCTATACAATGTCATGATAGTTCAATGCCTTTATATTATGCACTTAATGGTAGGAGAGCTATAGTTAATAGTGATGCAATTGCATATGAAAAGGCTGGAGAAAACAATAATGATGAATTTAAACGAAAAGTTAGAATGAATAGAATTATTTTATCCGCGATACTACCGAATATAAAAATTTTGAATATATTTAAATATAAATGGTTTACATATTTCTATCTAGGACACAGAACATGTAGATATTTATTATGGATTATGCATGTTATAGCATTTTTTATGAGTGGAATGCTGATGGCAAATGAAACTATTTATTTGTTAGCGTTTATTATACAAGTGTTTATATATGCTTTAGCGTTAGCAAAAATGCTATTTAATATAGATAATAAGGTTCTAAATATGGTTTATTATTATTGTATGACTGTTTTTGCTCAAATAGTGGGAGTAAAAAATATTATAACTGGAAAAGCAAAACCATTTTGGGAAAAAGCTGAAAGTACTAGATAAAAAAATTATAAAGGATATGTTAGTCAAATGAAAATTCAAGTTTTAGTTGCAACAATGTATCAAAAAAATCATACATTGTTAAAAAAAATGAATATAAAATCAAACGCAATAATAGGAAATCAATGTAACTGCAATGGAGTTGAAAAATTTAAATATAATGAGCATGATATTATATATTTGAATTTTAATGAAAGAGGTGTAGGTTTAAATAGAAATAATGCACTAATGAGAGCGACAGGAGATATATGTCTATTCGCTGATGATGATATGATATATAGAGACAATTATGTGGAAATAGTCGAGAAAGCATTTAACGAAAATCCTAAAGCAGATGTTCTTATTTTTAATTTAATAGAAAAAAATCCTAGACGATATATTATTAAAAAAAAATGCAAAATTAATTATTTCAATTATATGAGATATGGAACAGCAAGAATAGCTGTAAAATTAAAAAGTATTAAGGAAAATGGTATATACTTTAATCAATGTTTTGGTGGTGGAACTGAACATTGTCATGGAGAAGATAATTTATTTCTTACAGAATGTCTAAATAAAAAACTAAATATTTATGCAATTCCAGAATATATTGCTACGCTAACAGAAGAAAGAAAATCTACCTGGGAGCAGGTGACTATTGACAAATATTTAGAGGATCAAGGATATTTATATAAAAAAATATCTCCTAGGTTTTATAAAGTACTTTGCTTACAAAATGCTATAAAAAGAAGGAAGTTCTATGGAAATTCGATTATAAAAGCTTATTTAAAGATGCTTTGTGGATCAAAAAAGTAGGGGGATGAAAATGAAAGAAAAAATTAGACTTTTCATTAGATATATTATTGGAGTAAAAGACAATGAAACAATTTCAGATGCGTTAAATAGAAAAAAATATAGAATACTAAAAAAAATCAACATGAAATCATTTGATAAATTTGAATTAAAAAATATATTAGAAGGACTAGGATTAGAAAAGGGTGACATTGTTATTGTGCATTCCGCATGGAGAGCATTTATAGGATTTAAGGGAAAACCAGAAGACGTAATTGATACAATATATGAAATAATTGGTGATAATGGTACAATTTTGATGCCTGCATTTTCTGAAAATAAAAATGAATTTCATTATAATGATAAATCATGTGCAGGGGTTTTATCGGAAGTCTTTAGAACTAAATATAATATAATTAGAAGTTTAGATACAATTTTTTCAATGATTGGAATTGGGAAAAGTTCAAATGATTTGTTATTATCACATATTGATAGTTATTATTATTTTGATGAAAATTCTCCATATTATAAATCTATAAAAAGAGGAGCAAAAATACTACTATTAGGATTGGGAAAAAAGCCTCATAAAATAACATTGTTTCATTGTATAACCTATGAATTGAGAAATATATTATCTTGTTATAAAAATATATACACTTTAAAGAAAAAAGTTAAAATTTTTGATGAAAATAATCATTTGTATGAAAAAGAAATTGTAGATAGAAATCCAAGATTTCAAAATAACAAAAAGAAATTTAGAAAGCTATTTAAGTATTGTACTAATAAAAAAAATTATGCTAAAATTAATTTCTTGGATATTTATCTGTTTGAAGCGCTAAGTGTGTACGAAGAAGGTAAGGAATATATACAAAAGAAAAATTACTGTTTGTATAAACAAATAATAAGAAAAGGTGTAAAATCATGAAAAAAATAACGAAGTATTTTATTTTATATATTACATATATATACATGCTATTTTATTGTTTTGATAAATATTTGACAGATGTCTATGGATATTATGGATTTGAAAATAAAATGACAATTATGTCATGCGTGATAGGTATTACATTGTTAACCGTAGCATTTATTTTTGTAGTAAAGCAGACAACAGATAATTATAGCAAGTTAGTTGTATATGTTTTAGTATTGGTAAATTTTATTCCATCAATTATTACATATATATTTATGCCTATTAGTGAAAAATATTTGCTTTTACAAGTATTATATTGGATTATAATGATATTATTTATAAATTATTTTAACAAATTCCACTTTAAAGCGAATAAAGCTAAAACAAAAAATAGTTTAATAAGTATGTATGTTTTGATATTGATTGAATTTATAATAGTGGGAATAATTTTATTTAAGTATACTGGAATTAATTTAAAATTTGATAATGTCTATGATTTAAGAAATAACTATTTTAATGCAAGGGTTCCTTTGGTTTTAGCATATTTATTTGCAGCATTTAAAGTTATTAATCCATTATTATTTATTTATTTATTTAATAATAAAAAAAGGGTTGCATATATGTTATCTGCAATGATTCAATTAATGGCTTTTTGCGCTGATGGAAGTAAATCAACTTTGTTTTCGATAATTATTGCATATGGGATAGTAAAATTTTTATATAATAAAAAAGATGTGGACCTGTTTAAAAGTGGAAATATTAAATATTATATATTATCTGGATTGGTTGGAATTAATTTTTTAGGATTTATTGAATTTAATTTGTTAAAGTCGGCTAATATTTATAATTATTTTATTAGAAGGTTATTTTTTGTACCCGCTCTTTTAAATCAATATTACTTTGACTTTTTCTCAAATCATGAAATTGATTTATTTAGACAATCATTTATGGGAAAATTAGGGTTTGAATCTCCATATACTGATCAAATCCAAAAAATAATAAGCTCAGTTTACTTTAATACACCAGAAATGTTAGCAAATAATGGGTTGTTTTCAGATGCTTTTATGAATTTAGGTTCAATGGGAATGTTTATAATGCCAATGTTAATTTGTGTATTATTACGTTTTTTGGATTATTGTGCTGAAGGTATAAATCCCTTTTATTTATTAACGATTATGGTTAATGTTTCATATATATTTATGAGTTCATCATTTTTCACAGTGCTGTTAACTCATGGATTTATATTATTGTGTTTGATAATGAAATTTGTAATTCCACGAAATGAAAAGGAGTGAAAATGTGAAAGAATTGTTTAAAAAAATATTTAATTATAAAACTACAGTTATAGTTATTTTGTTGATGTTTGTTGCTAAATTTTTAGGATTCATAAAAAATATATTTTTAGCCAAATATTATGGGACTTCGGTTATATCTGATGCATATCAAATGGCAATTTCAATTTCAATGATAATTGTTGGAATGGTATTATATTCATATCAAGCTTTTACAAAAGGATATTATATGTCCGAAAAGTATAAGAGAGAAAATGAATATACAAGTACTTTTCTAAATTTTATATTAGTTATTTTAGTTGTTATTTTTGCTATTATGATAGTTTTTGAAAAAAATATTATAAAGATTTTTGCACCTGGATTCAACAGTGAACAAATTACATATACAATAAACTTTTTGATACCTATTACAATTGGAACTATTTTTTTAGTAGTTGCGAACATTTTATCAGAATATTTAAGATGCAAAAATTCATATGTTATTTCACAGGTAGCATATTTAACAGTCAATATTATAGAAATTATTACAATATTAATAGCTTTTTATATTGATTGTAATTGGCTTTCATATGGCTATTTATTAGCTAACTTTATATATTTAGTAATATTAGTTTTTTTATGTATTAAAAAGAATTTAAAGTATCAATTAGTATTAAAAAAAGAAGAGATTAGGCTTTTTTCAAAAATTTTGATACCAATCTTTTTTAGTAGTGTAATTACAGATATAAATTCGATGATAGATAAAATATTTGCCTCAAATAGTGGTACAGGTATTGTATCTACGTTGAGTTATGCAACTAATATTAAAACGGTTACTTTGATAATTGCAGCAGGTTTTTTAACCGTATTATTCCCCAAAATATCTAAAAAGATTGTAGAAAGGGATTTTATAAATTTTAAAAAGATAATAAAAAAATCTTTATTAATTATATTAATAATTTATATTCCGATAACCATATTTTTTATTACCTTCTCTGTAAATATAGTAAAGATTGTGTATTATAGGGGAGCATTTGATTTGGATTCACTTAATAAGACATCAATATGTTTACAAATGTACGTAATTGGAGTTACTGGAATATCCATAAGAGATTTGTATATTAAAGCTTTATATTGTCTAGAAAAAGGTAGATTTGTAATAGTAATTAGTATTATTTCAGTAGCCATAAATACATTATTAAATATTATGTTGTTTAGAAGGCTTGGGTATGTGGGATTACCTCTTGCAACAAGTTTGTCGGTTTGGATAGTTATACCGATTCTTATATATTATTATAAAAAGAATATAAAAGAATTAATAAATTTAAGAGATAATTCTTGATCTATATATGAAGAATAAATTGAAAGGAAAAAATGAAAATGAAGGTAGCAGTAGCAGGAACAGGATATGTAGGGCTATCAATAGCATGTTTATTAGCCCAAAGAAATGAAGTAATTGCATTAGATGTAATAAAAGAAAAAGTAGACATGATAAATGCAGGAAAGTCACCAATTAGAGACAAAGAAATAGTAGACTTTCTTGCAAACAAAAAATTAGACTTAAAAGCAACATTAGACTACAAAGAAGCATTTGAAGGTGCAAAATTTATAATAATATCAACACCAACAAATTATAATGATGAAACAAAATATTTCGATACAAGTTCAGTTGAGGACATAATCGAAAAAGTAATTTCAATGAACCTAGACACAACAATGGTAATAAAATCTACTATACCAGTAGGATATGTAGAATCAATAAAGAAAAAATATGGAATAACAAATATAATGTTTTCACCAGAATTTTTAAGAGAAGGTAAAGCTTTATATGACAATTTATATCCATCAAGAATAATAGTAGGCGAAAAATCAGAAAGAGCAATAGAATTTGCAAACCTATTAAAAGATGGAGCTATAAAAGAAAATATCGAAACAAAATATATGGACTCAACAGAAGCAGAAGCAGTTAAATTATTTGCCAACACATATTTAGCATTAAGAGTTTCATATTTTAATGAACTTGATACTTATGCTGAAATAAAAGGTTTAAATACCAAAGACATTATTGATGGAATAAGTTTAGACCCAAGAATTGGAAATCATTATAATAATCCATCTTTTGGATATGGAGGGTATTGTTTACCAAAAGACACAAAACAATTATTGGCAAATTTTGACAATGTACCCCAAAATCTAATTAGAGCCATTGTCAGATCAAATGAGACACGAAAAAAACATATAGCCGATATGGTTATGAAAAAATCACCTAAAGTAGTAGGTATATATAGATTAACTATGAAAGCAGATTCAGATAATTTTAGATTTAGTGCTATTCAAGGAGTTATTACAAGGCTAAAAGATAAAGATGCTAAAATCATTATTTATGAGCCAACGTTAAAAGATAAAGAATTTGATGGATGTCAAGTCATAAAAGAATTTAAAGAGTTTGCAGAAAAAGCAGATGTAATTATTGCTAATCGTTACGAAGACAAATTATTTGAAGTTAGAGAAAAAGTATATACACGTGATTTATATAGTAGAGATTAAAAGTGTTGGATAATGAACTAGTGTGATTATGAAAATATAAGTTGAAAATCAAGATATCCAAAAGTATCTTGATTTTTTGACAAAAATATAAGAAAAATATTGCAAAAAAATAAATGAAAAGGTATACTATAAAAGTATCATAAACAAGAAAACAAAAAGCAGAAAATCAAAAGAAAAAAGAGAAAAGAAAACAAGGGGGAAACATGGAAGAACTAGATTTAAAAGAACTATTCGGAATATTTTGGGCAAAAAAAGTACAAATAGTATTAATAATACTAATATTTATGGTAATAGGAATAATATACACAGTAGGATTCACAACTCCAAAATACAGTGCAGAAACAACACTAATACTAGCATCACAAAAAAATGAACAACAAAATTCAAACACAATAACAACATCAACATCAACAGAACTAACAGTAAATTCAAAATTAGTTTCAACATATAGTGAGCTAATAAAAAGTAAAAATGTAATAAGACAGGTAATTGCAAACTTGAATTTAGGAAATAGTATAAGTGAAACAGAATTAAAAAATAGTGTTACAGTAAGTTCTGTAAAAGAAACAGAAATAATAAAAATAACAGTAACAACAAAAATACCAGTAAATTCTTCAAAAATAGCAAATGAAATGGCAAAAGTTTTTGCTGAAAAAGTAAAAGAAATATATAGTATTGAAAACGTACAAGTAGTAGATGAGGCTGAAACACCAACAACACCATCAAATATAAATCATAGAAAAGATATAATAGTATTTACATTTATAGGTGTAGTAGTTGCAGCAATGTATGTTTTAATAGCAAATATGCTAGATACAACAGTAAAAACAGCAGAAGAAGTAGAAAAAGAATTTAAGCTACCAGTATTAGCTTCAATTCCAGTATATAATCCAGAACCACAAAAAAGAAAAGGAGGTAGAAGATAATGAGAAAAGAAGTAATAGCAGAACACGATCCAAAATCTCCTATTTCCGAAATATTTAGAACATTAAGAACAAACATACAATTTATGAATACAAAAGGAAAACTAAAAACAATATTAGTAACATCAACACTACCAGGAGAAGGAAAAAGCTGGGTATCAGCCAATTTAGCAGTAACATTTGCACAAGCTGGCAAAAAAGTTGTAATAATAGATGCAGACATGAGAAAAGGTAGACAATACACAATATTTGGAGTATCTCCAAGACCAGGACTATCAAACTATTTATCAGGAGTGCTAGATGGAGAAGAGATAAATGAAGATTTATCAAATTACATACAAGAAACAGAAGTTGAAAATTTATATGTAATATCAGCTGGTAACATACCACCAAACCCATCAGAATTATTAATTGCGCCACAAATGGTAAGTTTACTAGACCAATTAAAAGAAATGTGTGATATCATAATAATAGATGGAACACCAAGTCAACTAGTAACTGATTCATTAATTTTAACAAGATTAGTAGATTCAACAATAATTGTAACAGCACAAAAGCACACTAAAAAAGAAGATTTAAAAAGAGTAATAACAAACATTCAAAATGTTGGTGGGAAAATTGCAGGTGTTGTAGTAAATAAAGTTACAATGTCATCTAAAAAATATGAACAAAGCTATTATTATGGATCAACATCAATGAGAAATACAAAGACACCAAGTAGAAGCACACAAGCAAGAAGAAATAATGCACAAATGTATAACAGAACATCAAATTTATTAAAAAACAATACACAAAATTCTAATAATAGAAATGCAGAAAAAACAAATCAAATAAATAATCAAAAAAATGAAAAGCCAAAAACATTAAATAGAAAAATAAAAATAGAAAATAAAGAAGAAATATCAATAGAAAAAACAAATGATATATTAAACCAAATAAACCAATATTTAGATGAAGAAAAGAAAAAACTAAATTAAGAAACAAAAGGAGAAAAAGAACAAAATGATAGACATACACACACATATATTACCAAATATAGATGATGGATCTAAAAGCATAGAAGAAACATTTAATTTAATAAAAGAGGCCAAAAGCGTTGGGTTTGACTCAATTGTTTTAACTTCGCATTACATGGAAGGATATTATGAAACAAACTCACCAGAAAGAGAAGTATGGCTTAATGCAATAAAAGAAAATGTAGAAGCAAAAAATATAGATGTTAAACTATATTTAGGAAACGAAATATACATGTCTGAGAACATTATAAAATTGTTAGAAGAAGGAAAGGCAACAACAATGAATAACACAAGTTATGTGTTATTCGAAATGCCGTTAAACGCAGAGCCACTAAATTTATATGATGTAATTTATGAAATGCAACAATATAAAATAGTACCAATACTTGCACACCCAGAAAGATACAGTTTTGTGCAACAAGAACCAGAACTAATATATGACCTAATCGAAAAAGGTGTATTAATGCAGGCAAACTATGGAAGTATAATAGGACAATATGGAAGCAAGGCACAAATGATTGTAAGAAAATTTTTTGAAAACAACATGATACATATGCTAGGGTCAGATGTACATAGACAAAACACAATATATCCTAAAATACCAGAAATATTAGAAGAAATATCTAGTATAATAGGAGAAGAAAAACTAAGAGAGCTAACAACAACAAATCCAAGTCTAGTATTACAAAATAAAAGAATAGATATAGAAGAACCACATAAAATAGAACTAAGTTTTAAAGAAAAACTTGAAATGATAAAAGGGGAATCTTTAAAATCAATTATTATGAATTTTATAAAAAAAGACTAAAGCTCGTAGGAACAAAGAAAAGTTTTAGCTAAAGGAAGGAAGTATAGAAATGAGAAAATATTTTGGAACAGATGGTATTAGGAGAATAGCAAACACTGAATTATCACCAGAATTAGTTTATCAAGTAGCAAAAGCAGGTGCATATGTGCTATCAAAACATTCAGACCACACACCTACAATTTTAATAGGAAGAGATACACGTATATCAGGAACTCTAATAGAAAGCGCAATGGTAGCTGGATTTTTGAGTTATGGAGCAAATGTAAAACTTTTAGGAGTAATTCCAACACCAGCAGTAGCATATTTAACAAGAAAACTAAATGCAGATGCAAGTGTTGTAATATCTGCATCACACAATACTTATGAATTTAATGGAATAAAATACTTTAGTAACAAAGGAATGAAAATTTCAGATTCATTAGAAGAAGAAATTGAAGAAGTTATGGAATCTGGTAAACTAGAAGAATTAACAGCTGTTAATGACAAAATAGGAGTATCAGAATATGCACTAGAAATGCTAGATGAATATGTATATTTCTTTAGAAAAAACTTTGATGATGACATAGCAAAATATAATAGAGATGACTTTGTAGTAGGAATAGACACAGCAAATGGAGCAACATCTGTAGTTGCAGAAAAAGTATTTAAAGCATTAGGCATAAACTATAAAATCATAAACAATAAACCAGATGGAATAAACATAAATGATAACTGCGGTTCAACACACTTAGAAACACTAAAGAAATTTGTTTTAGACAACAAATTAAGTTTAGGTGTTGCATATGATGGTGATGGAGACAGATGTTTAGCAGTTGATGAAAAAGGAAATGAAATAAATGGAGATAAATTATTAGCAATAATTGCAAATAACTTAAGAAGAAAAGGACAACTAAGTAAAGACACAATAGTTGCAACAGTAATGAGTAACCTTGGATTAAATAAATATGCAAGAGATAATGGCTTAGAATTACTTCAAACAAAAGTTGGAGATAGATACGTATTAGAAGAAATGTTAAAAGACGGATTTAACCTAGGAGGAGAACAATCTGGACATGTAATTTTATTAGACTATAACCCAACTGGAGATGGTATATTAACATCTTTAATGTTAATAAAAGCAATACTTGAAGAAAACAAAAAAGCATCTGAATTAGGAGATTTAGTAAAAGCATATCCACAAGTATTAATAAATGCTAAAGTAAATTCAGATAAAAAATATGGCTATGAAAATGATGAACAAATAAAAGAAGCAATTGAAAAATTAGAAAAAGAATTTGCTGGAAATGGTAGAGTTTTAATAAGACCTTCTGGAACAGAGCCATTAGTAAGGGTTATGATAGAAGGAGAAGATCAAGAATACATTACAAAAAAAGCTAGAGAAATAGCAGATCTAATAGAAGAAAAACTTAAATAAAATATCAATAAAATCATTGATAAAAATAAATTTTAATGATATTATAAAAGCATAAACCAAAGAGAAATAGGAGGGGACAAATATGTTTATATTTGATATATCAAATCCACTTACATTATTACTAGCAGTAGCAGCAACAGCTTTGTTAATATTCTTATCACAAGAAGTTAAAAAAAGCTATATAACAGCAGGTGCATTATTTATATACTTAATTATATTAGTTGTACATGTTGCTCAAGTTGCAACCCTACAAGAAGAATACAGATATATGATAACAACATTATCAAGATGCATAGTAATTGACTTTGTATTTGTTTTAATGACATTTTTCTCATATTTATGGGTTGATGATATTGAAACAAAAGTTAATGGAAAGAAAAGCTATGACAACAGTTTAGACTGGTTTTGGAAAAAAATCTAATAATAAAAAAATAGAAAGCATATATTGCTTTCTATTTTTTTATTATAGGAAAGTCTTATATATAAAAAATAGTAATAAAACAGTAACTAGATGAATATATATAAATATAAGAGACTAAAAAGGACAAGGAGAAAATGATGTTTAATATTACTGTTTTAAAAGCAAGAGATCTAATAAAATATTTAGCAGGAATGATAATAGCAATAACAGCTATAATACTAATAAGCAAAACATTTAACAAAACAGAAGTAAAACAGCCAGCAATAGAAAAAGAAGTAAAAAACAAAATAGGAATATTGTCAGGGAAAAGTCTAATATCAAGCTTAGAACAAACAATGCCCACAGTAAAAAGTATAACAAAAGAACAGAAAGAAACAGCAAAAGAAAGTACCAAAAAGAATAATAATGATATATTAGAAGCAATGCTATATACTCAAATAAGCTCCATAAAAGGAATAGAAAAAATAGAAGAAAACAAAGAAAAGCAAGAAGCAAAAGAAGAAAAAATAGAAACAGAACAAGAAAAAACTGACAAAGAAGAAACAAACACTGAAGATGTCAACAAAGAGCCTGAACAAGCAGGAACAAAAACAGAAATAATAACAAATAATCCAATAGCAGAAAATGCAAACGTACAATATGGGAATATAAAAATAAAAAATCAAACAGATTATACTTTAACAGAAGACATGTTAAAACCAGATATTGAAATGACAAATAAAAATATTGTTTTATTTCATACACATAGTTGCGAAAGCTACACATCAAGCCCTAATTATACATATACACCAACAGGAACATTTAGAACAACAGACTTAAACTATACAGTGGTAAGAGTTGGTACAGAATTAGAAAATAACTTAAAACAGTATAACTATAATGTCGTACATAGTAAAGATTATCATGATTATCCAGCATATAATGGCTCATATACAAGGTCACTTGCAACAGTTGAAAATATTTTAAAACAAACACCATCAGATATAATAATAGATGTTCATAGAGATGCAGTAGGCTCTAGAAGCGATTATGCTCCAACGGTAAAAATAGGAGAAACAGATGAGGCGGCTCAGATAATGTTTGTAATAGGAACAAACAATGGAGGCTTATGGCATCCGAATTGGAACCAAAATTTGAAATTTGCAATAAAAGTACAAGAAAAAGCAGAAGAAATGTATCCGGGGTTATTTAAGCCGATAATGTTAACAAAATCTAGGTATAACCAGCATACAGGAAAATATGCAAGTATAATAGAAGTTGGAGCAACTGGAAACACGTTAGACCAATGTTTAACAAGTATGAAATATTTGGCAAAAGTTATGAATGAAGTATTGAAATAAATAGATTTGTTGTATATAATGTAGCTATAAAATCAAATAAGAAATGAGGGATAATTATGGCAGAAATAAGTCTAGACTTAAAAAATAGTGGTATCACTAAAAAAAGTATAATGGAGTACAAAGAACAAGTAGAAAACATTCACAAAGATTTGCACAGAAGAGCAAATGATGAAAATGACTTTGTGGGTTGGTTAGAATTACCAACAAACTACGATAAAGATGAATTTGAAAGAATAAAAAAAGCAGCAAAAAAAATAAAAAAAGAATCAGATATATTATTAGTAATAGGAATAGGTGGTTCATACTTAGGAGCAAGAGCGGTTGTTGAAGCATTAACAAGTACATTTAATAACCTATTACCAGCAAAACAAAGAAAATATCCACAAATATTATATGTTGGAAACAACTTAAGCCCCAATTACATAAATGAATTAATAGAATACATTGGAGATAAAGACTTCTCAATAAATGTAATTTCAAAATCTGGAACAACAACAGAACCAGCAATAGCATTTAGAATTTTCAGAGAAATACTAGAAAACAAATATGGAATAGATGAAGCAAGAAGCAGAATTTATGCTACAACAGACAAAGAAAAAGGAGCGTTAAAAACATTATCACAAAACGAAGGATATGAGCAATTTGTAGTTCCAGACAATGTAGGTGGAAGATATTCTGTATTAACAGCAGTTGGACTACTTCCAATTGCAACAGCTGGAATTGATATAGACAAATTAATGGAAGGTGCAAGAGTAGCACAAGAAAGATACAATGACCCTAATCTAAAATATAATGAATGCTATCAATATGCAGTAGCAAGAAATATTTTATATAAATTATACAAAAATACAGAAATATTAGTAAACTATGAACCAAAAATGCATTATTTTACAGAATGGTGGAAACAATTATTTGGCGAAAGTGAAGGAAAAGAAGGAAAAGGAATATTCCCAAGTGGCGTAGACAATACAACAGACTTACACTCAATGGGACAATATATTCAAGAAGGAAGAAGAAACTTATTTGAAACAGTAATTAACATAGAAACACCAAAATCAAATATAACAATAAATCCAGATGATGATAATCTAGATGGATTAAATTATTTAGCTGGAAAAACTATGGACTATGTAAATAAAAAAGCTATGGAAGGAACAATACAAGCTCATGTATCTGGCGATGTTCCAAACATAATGATAAAATTAAGTCAATTAGATGAAACAAATATTGGGGAACTAATATACTTCTTCGAAAAAGCATGTGCTATGTCTGGTAGCATATTGGGAATTAACCCATTTAACCAACCAGGTGTTGAAGAATATAAGAAAAATATGTTCAAATTATTAGAAAAACCAGGATATTAATAAAAAAACTTTTATGAGTATACTATAAAGTATATTTCATAAAAGTTTTTTATATGTCTAAAATAATTGAACACTTATAGCAAAATTTGACAAAGACAAAATTGAGTGATAAATTTAAGTGACAAATTATTTTGGAGGGAAAGCAATGATATATAAAGAAAATTTTAAAATGGGATTAAAAGATATATGGAAAAATAATGAAATAAATAATAAAGCCATATTAGAATATTTAGAAGATATAGCAGGATATCACTCTGACAGTATAGGTTGTGGATTGAATTCTAGCGAACATAGCCATTTAAACTGGATTTTGCTAGATTGGAAAGTAAAAGTTATAAAAAGACCAAAATATGGGCAAACTTTAGAAATAAGTACATGGTCAAGAAAAGTAGAAAAATTTTATGCATATCGTGATTTTGAAATTTATGATGAAGAAAACAATTTATGTGTAATAGCAACATCAAAATGGTTACTAATTAATAATCAAACTAGAAAAATAGCAAGAGTAGAACAAGAAATGGCCGAAAAATATGAATCAGAACCAGATAAAAAAGTTTTTGAAAAAGAACTTGAAAAATTAAAAAAACCGGAACATTTTGATAGAGAAATTAAATATAAGGCAACAAGAAGAGATATAGATATTATCGGACATATGCATAATATTTACTATTTGGATTTAGCATATGAAGCATTGCCTGATGAGGTGTATGCTAAAAGACCTTTTTCTAAGTTTAGAATTATGTATAAAAGGGAAATAACACTAGGACAAGTTGTTAGCTTGAAATACACAAATATTGGAGATAAACATATAATAGTATTTGAAAGTGATGATGGAAATGTTTTACATGCTATAGTAGAATTAGAAAACTAACTAAAATTTTCAATTTTTCACTTTAATCAAACAAATTAATATAAAAAATATACATTGCCAGGTGACCTCAAGACCAAAAATGTAAAATTTTTGTAAAAAAATGCCGAAAAATCTTGAAATAGGACTTTTCTATGTGCTATAATATCAGTTGGTGTAAAAATTAAGGGAGGAATAATAATGAAATCAAATTTAAGAAAAACAAAAATAGTAGGAACAATAGGACCTGCAAGTCAAAGTAAAGAAATGTTAACAAAACTAGTAAACGCTGGACTAAACGTTACAAGAATTAACTTTTCACATGGTGGATATGATGAAAACGGAGAAAAAATTGAAACAATAAAAGAAGTAAGAAAAGAATTAAACAAACCAGTAGCTTTATTACTAGACACAAAAGGACCAGAAATTAGAACAGGTGTATTAGAAACAGGAAACGAAAAAGTTGTAATAAACGAAGGTCAAACATTCACATTTGTAAATGAAGATATAATCGGAAACAACGAAAGAACATCAATCAGCTACAAAGAATTATACAAAGATGTTAAAGTTGGTTCAACACTATTAGTAGATGATGGTGCAATAGAATTCGAAATTACAGAAATAGCTGGAAAAGACATTGTATGTAAAGCTTTAAATACAGGAAAATTAGGAAGCAGAAAAACAATGAACGTTCCAAACGTAAAATTAGAATTACCAGCATTAACACAAAAAGATGTTGATGATATAACAGAAGGAATCAAAAGAGGATTTGACTATATAGCTGCATCATTTGTAAGAAAAGAAGCTGATGTTAAAGCAATAAGAGACTTATTAGATGCAAATGGTGGAGAAAGAGTAAAAATAATCTCTAAAATAGAAAACCAAGAAGGTATAGATAACTTTGAAGAAATCTTAGCTGCATCTGATGGTATCATGGTAGCTCGTGGAGATATGGGTGTTGAAATACCAATGGAACAAGTTCCAGTAGTACAAAAAAGATTTATAAAAAGATGTAATGAAGTTGGAAAACCAGTTGTAACAGCAACACAAATGTTAGAATCAATGACACAAAACCCAAGACCAACAAGAGCTGAAGTAAGTGACGTTGCTAACGCAGTATATGATCTTACAGGAGCAATCATGCTTTCTGGAGAATGTGCTATGGGTAAATATCCAGTAGAATGTGTTGAAGCTATGGACAAAATCTCAAGATCAATCGAAAATGACTTAAATTACTGGAAAAGATTTAACAAAAAATCAGCTGTACATGACACAGATGATTTAGAAAAAGCAATAGCATATACAACATCTGTAACAGCTGAACACATTGAAGCTAGTGCAATAGTTGCATATACACATAAAGGTGATTCAATAAGAAAATTAGCAGGATTAGGAGCAGGTTGCCCAATATTTGCTATAACAGATGATGAAAAAACATACAATCAATTAGCATTATCTTTCAACAGTCACCCAGTATTATGCCAAGATGGAAAAACAATTGAAGAAACAATTGAAAAAGGAATTGAAAAATTAAAAGCAGAAGGAATATTAGAAAAAGGTGATATAGTTGTATTAGCTGGTGGAGCTAAAATATTACCAGGACAAGAAGAAAACAAAGTAATTGGTGGATGTGTAAGAATCTAGTAATTATATAAAAAGATAAAAAAGTAAAATTTTGAAGTTAATGACCAAAATTTTACTTTTTTCTTTTATTTAAAATAAAAATATGATATACTATACAAGTAAAAAACTATAAGGAAGGAAAATAAAAAATGTCAAAACCAATAGTAGCAATAATAGGAAAACCAAATGTAGGAAAATCAACATTTTTCAATTATTTAGTTGGACATAGAATATCAATTGTACAAGACACACCAGGTGTAACAAGAGATAGAATATATGCTGAAACAAATTGGAGAGGTAGAAACTTTACATTAGTAGATACAGGCGGAATTGAGCCAGACTCAGAAGATATAATATTATCACAAATGAGAGAACAAGCAAACCTTGCAATAGCAATGGCAAATGTAATAATCTTTTTAACAGATGTAAAACAAGGAGTAACAGCAGCAGACAGAGAAATAGCACTAATGCTAAAAAAATCAGGGAAGCCAATAGTATTAGTATGTAACAAAGCTGATAACTTTGAACAAGGAACTCAAGAATCATATGAATTTTACAATCTAGGAATAGGAGATCCATATCCAATATCTGCAACAAATGCACTTGGAATTGGAGATGTGCTTGATGCAATATATGAAAAATTTCCAGAAAAATCAGAAAATGAAGACGAAGATGACAAAATAAAAGTAGCAGTAATAGGAAAGCCAAATGTAGGAAAATCATCACTAATAAATAAAATTCTAGGTCAAAATAGAACAATAGTAAGTGATATTGCAGGAACAACAAGAGATGCAATAGACACAGAATTTGAAAATGAAAATGGAAAATATACATTAATAGATACTGCAGGAATAAGAAGAAAAAGCAAAATAAAAGAATCAATAGAAAAATTTAGCATAATGAGAACACTACTTGCAATAGAAAGAGCAGATGTATGTTTAATGATGATTGATGCAACACAAGGTGTTACAGACCAAGACACTAAAATAGCAGGAGAAGCACATGAAGCAGGAAAAGGTGTAATAATAGTTGTAAACAAATGGGACGCTGTTGAAAAAGAAACAGGAACATTAGAACAATATAAAAAAGAAGTTTATGACAAATTAAAATATTTATCATATGCACCGATAATATTTATATCAGCAAAAACAGGACAAAGAGTTCATAAACTTTTTGAAATGATAAACAATGTAAATGCACAAAATTCATTAAGAGTTTCAACATCAATATTAAACCAAGTAATAAATGAGGCAATAGCAATAGTGCAACCACCAACAGATAAAGGAAAGAGACTAAAAATCTATTATGGTTCACAAGTATCAACAAAACCACCAACATTTGTAATATTTGTAAATAATAAAGATTTATTCCATTTTTCATATGAAAGATATTTGGTAAATCAAATAAGAAAAGAATTTGGATTAGAAGGAACGCCAGTAAGAATAATTGTAAGAGAAAAACTGGACAAATATGATAAATAAAACGAAAGAAGGTATAAAAAATGGCAACATATATAATTATGGCAATAATTGCTTATTTAATAGGAAGTGTAAACTTTTCAGTAATACTAAGTAAAAAAATGGCAGGATTTGATGTAAGAGAAAAAGGAAGTGGAAATGCAGGAAGTACTAATATGTTACGTTCAGTAGGAAAAAAAGCAGCTGCAATAACACTAATTTGTGACATATTAAAAGGAGTTGTTTCAATATCAATAGCAATGATATTAGGAAACATTGTTCAAGGTATGAATAAAGAACTATTAGTACAAATAGCAGGAATAGCAGTTGTTATAGGACATACATTCCCAATATTTTTCCAATTTAAAGGTGGAAAAGGTGTAGCAACATCTTTAGGAGTATTATTAATGAGCAACTGGCAAATTGGATTAATTTGTTTAGTATTTGCATTAGTATTAATGATATTAACAAGAATGGTATCTTTAGGCTCATGTGGAGCAGCAGTATTATTCCCAGTATTAACACTATTTATAAATGAAAATTATACAGTTTTAACAGAAGGTAAAAAAGGAACAACATATCTTGTTTATAGCATAATTTTAGCAGTAATTGTTCTATTTAATCATAGAAGTAACATAAAAAGAATATTAAATGGTACAGAAAACAGATTAGGTTCAAAAAAATAAAAGGAAGGTAAAACAAATGAAAAAAACTAGTATGATTATATTTATAGTAGCATTTATATTTATAAATATTTTTTCAATAAATACATATGCTACAAATGATACATATACACTAAAATTAGAAATTTTAGACAATAAAAAAGATGAAAATGTTGATATATATTTATTATTACCAACAGAATACATAGAATATGTTATTCAAAAAGATGGACTAGATATAGCATATGAAGGCCCACAAACACTTAAACAAAACGAGATACCAGATTTAAGAGTAAACACTGCAAATGTAAAAGATGACACATACAAAGAAAATGGAGCAGAATATGTACAAATTTTGCTAGACAAAACAGAAAATGATGTATATGAATTTGACATTTTATCAGATTATACAAAAATGGACATGAAATATAGAATAAAGAACTTGAACAAAGACTATATAATGCATATAGACAATTTCAAAATTAAAAGTGGAATATGTGAAATACAATATGATTATGCAAATGATACAATAAAACAACCTGATGAAAAAGTAATACCATTTGCTACAAAAGCCTTAATAGTGTTGCTAGTAATAATTGTAGTAATAGGGCTAATAGCATATATAAAACAAAGAAGATAAAAAATAGTATAAGAAAATAACAAAGGAGACAAAACATAATGAAAACAATAACAGTAATAGGTAGTGGAAGCTGGGGAGTAGCACTTTCAATATATTTAGCAAATGAAGGACACAATGTAAAAATATGGTCATTTGATGAAGAAGAAAAAAGAATAATAAATGAAGATAAAAAATGCAAATTTTTACCAAATGTAACAATACCAGATAATATAAAATGCTACACTACATATGAAGAAGCATTAGAAGGAAGTGAAATCATTTTACATGTTACACCTTCTAAATTTACAAGAAACATATTTAAAGGATATAAACAATATGTAGGGAATAGACCAGTAATAATATGTTCAAAAGGATTTGAAAAAGATACATTAAAAACTCTAGATGAAGTCATTGAAGAAGAATTAGAAGGCGTAAAAGTTGGAGTTTTAAGTGGCCCAAGCCATGCAGAAGAAGTTTCAATAGGAGTACCAACAGTACTTGTAGTAGCATCAAAACATGAAGAAGTTAGAAATTTAATTCAAAAAACATTTATGTCAGAAAAAATGAGAATTTACACAACAGATGATGTAAAAGGTGTTGAATTAGGTGGAGCTTTAAAAAACATAATAGCATTTTGTGCTGGAGTAGCTGCTGGAATAGGCCTTGGAGACAATAGTTTTGCAGCATTAATAACAAGAGGACTAACAGAAATTTCTAGACTAGGAGTAAGTCTTGGTGGAAAAAGAGAAACATTTTATGGATTAAGTGGTTTAGGAGACTTAATTGTAACTTGTTTAAGTGAACATAGTAGAAACAGAAAAGCTGGAAAATTAATAGGGCAAGGAAAAACTCTAGAAGAAACTAAAAAAGAAGTTGGAATGGTAATAGAAAGTATAGACAATATAGATGTAGCTTATGAATTAGGAAAAAGACAAAATGCTTATATGCCAATAATTGAAACAGTATATGAAGTAATATATAATGAGCTAGATCCACAAACAGCAGTTAAAAATTTGATGACAAGAGAAGGCAAAAGTGAATAATTATTTATAAAATTTCTAATAATAAAATAAAAGTTAAAATTATTAAAATTTAGAAGGAGAAAATTTATGGAATTTTTAGATATGTTAGGAAAAAAAGCTTCAGAAGCATATAAAATAACTGCAGACAAAACAGGAAAAATTGCTAAAGAAACTAAAATGAAATTAAGAATAGGTGAATTAAAAAATCAAGTAAACGGATTATACCAAAAAATAGGAAAAGAAGTATATGAAAAACATGTACTAAAAGAAAAATATGAAAATGAAGAAATGCTAGAAGAACTATGTACACAAATCGATGTACTAAGTGATGAAATAGATGACTTATCAAATCAATGTTTAGAACTAAGAGACAAAAAACAATGTCCAAAATGTTTTAAAGAAGTAAATAAAGAAGATAATTTCTGTCCAAGTTGCGGAGAAAAATTAGAAGTTGTAGAAGAACCAGCAAAAGAAGTAGAAACAGTTGAGGATTCACAAAATAAAGAAGAAATAGATAACGAAGAAATTCAAACAAATGAAATAATAGAAGATGAAGACATAGAAACACAAATAGGAGAGACAACAGAAGGCGAAGAAAAAGAAGAAAAAGAAGAACAAGAAGAAAATGCTGAATATAAAGAAAACTTAGAAAAAACAGTTGAAGTAGAATCAAATGCAAAATATGTGCAAGACAACGAAGAAGAAAAGGAAGATTAATAAATGAAAATTGTAATACAAAGAGTAACAAATGCACAAGTTGAAGTAGATAAAAAAGTAGTAGGAAAAATAGGAAAAGGCTTTTTGGTATTATTAGGTGTGACACATGAAGATACCAAAGAAAATGCAGACTATTTAGTAAAAAAATTATGCAAATTAAGAGTATTTTCAGATGAAAACGACAAAATGAACTTATCTTTAAAAGATGTAAATGGAGAGCTTCTAATAGTATCACAATTTACATTATATGCAAATTGCAAAGATGGGAATAGACCTTCATTTGTTGAAGCTGCAAAGCCAGAACAAGCAAATGAATTATATGAATATTTTTGTAGTGAATGTAAGAAGAATAATATAAAAGTAGAAAAAGGAATATTCGGAGCAGACATGAAAGTAAGTCTTTTAAATGATGGACCAGTAACAATTGTAATAGAAAAATAGACTAGTTAAAAAAACTAGTCTATTTTTCTCTCCTTTTTAAGGACAATAAATGCGATTTCTATATATATATTATTAGTTATAAACGCGTATGTCAAGGCTTTTTCAAAAAAATATAACCATTTTAATTTTTTAGTATGGAAATCTTTCATATAAGTATTTTATTATATCATTTGCATTTTTTTCAGTAACACGAATAAACAAATCCTTATCTAAGCAAATCCACATCGTGAGATGAAAATCATCATTGTTATCAACAAATGTACCAATTAAATCAGCTAGTTCAATGGGATTTTTATATTTATTTTCCCAATTTAAATTATTTTCAATTTCTAAATCTGTGTTGTAAAAACTACTTAAGAATCTATTTAACTCGCCTTTTTTATTACTGTATAAATTTATTGTTGCAATCATAAAAACAACTCCCATGTAAAATTATCTTTTATTTATTAGTATTAAAAATATGAAAAAAAATATACAAGGAATAAACTAAAAAGAAAATGTAAATACTAGTAAAAAGTTGATATATATGTATATTATTTTAAACTTTTTTCGATTCAATACGTAATCTAAGAATTTCTAAAGTAAATTGATGGCTCCCTTCCACTAAAGTGAACTCTTTCCATAAATTTATTTAAGAAATTCTAATATTACTTCATTCATATTCAAAAAGTCTAAAATAATATACATATATACTGAATTGAATGAGAAAAGTGAGGAATAAAATTTATGAAGTATAAAAAAATGGTATATTTGCTTCTAATTATTGTAGTCATAACAATAGTAATAGTTTTATGGCAAAATATAAGCGAAGGAAACAAAAACGAAGACAAAGAAAAAGGCAATTCAGAAGTAGAGTTTCTAGAAGGAAAAATAGAAAAATTATTTAATAACATGAATAATATTGAAACAAGAAACTATAACGTATCCGTAAGTGAAATTTCAGAGCGATCACAAGCTAAACAAGGTCAAGGAGAATCAAATTCATCTAGTTCTTCAAGCTCTAGTTCAAGTTCAGGAGACTCTAAATCAAGTGAACAAGGTGGAAGCTCAGGAAGTTCAGATTCAAATTCTAGTGAATCAGAAAAGGGTGAAAAATATGAACTAAAAGAATCAGGAGTATTAACAAATACAGAACAAATAGATTGGAATAATATAAAAACAGAAGTAGAAGGATTATATTCATCATTACCAACAATAACAGTTGATTTATATAAACTAGATGTAGCAAAAGAAGATGTTTTGGGATTCAATCAAAAAATTGACCAATTAGCAATTAATGCAAAGTCTGAAAACAAACAGGAAACTTTAGCCACACTAAGTGAGATATATGAATATATACCTAAATTTATAGAAAAAGTTACAGATGATGAAATAGAAAAGATTGCAATACAAACCAAACTAGAAATTTTCAAAGCATATTCTAAACTGGATCAAGCTAAGTGGAATGAAATAGTACAAAATGTAAAACAAGCAGGAGAAAATTATTCTAAGTTACTAACAAATACAAGCATTGATAAAACAAAACAATATAGTGTAAACAAATGTTATGTAATGTTAAATGAGCTACAAAATGCCGCAAATTTAAAAGATTCATCAGTTTTTTTAATAAAATATCAAAATTTACTAGAAGAGATTGATAATATATGATATAATAGCAAACAGAGTAAATTGAATAGTCGCTGGTAAAATCCGAAAGGATTTACGAGAGGAAAGTCCGGGCTCCATAGAGCAAAGATGCTAGATAACGTCTAGTGAGGGTGACCTTAAGGAAAGTGCAACAGAAAATAACCGCCTTGTTTTCAAGGTAAGGGTGAAAAGGCGAGGTAAGAGCTCACCGCTGTTATGGTGACATAATGGGTCAGTGTAAACCCCATCTGGAGCAACACCTAAATGAAGAAGATTAAGCCTGCTCGGCGCCTTCTTTACCTGAGTGGCTTGAAATAAGTAGCAATACTTATTCTAGATAAATGACTATTTTAAAAGACAGAACCCGGCTTACAGATTTACTCTATTTTTTTATGCAAATTTTTTAATCTATTTTAGAAATTCTAATATCAATTCATTCACATTTATAAATAAAAATCTATATTATTTTCAAAAGAATATTTGTTGAAACTTATAAAAAGTTAGTATATAATAAGCATGTAAAAACTTCAGAAAAGGACGGTAATAAGAATGAAAAGAGTAAACTTTATTGCAACAGATGGCGTAGAACTAAATGGATTTCTATATCAATCTGAAAACAATCAAAAAAGTGAAAAAATAATATTATCAGTACATGGAATGAGCAGTAATTGTTTAAAAGAAAGAGAAACAAAAATAGCTGAAAAAGCAAATGAAAATGGAATAGACTATTTTTGCTTTAATAATAGAGGAAGTGAACTTGTAAAATATATTGAAAAAGACACTGGAAATGGAAAAGAAAAAATGCTAGCAGGAACTTCATATGAAGATGTAACAGAAGGTTATGAAGACATAGTAGGAGCAATAATAAAACTTAAAGAAATAGGATATACTCAAATATATTTACAAGGGCACAGTCTAGGATGCACAAAAATAGTATACACATATAATGAATTACAAGAAGAGCAAGAAAATGATATTTTAGAAAGTATAAAGGGAATAATATTACTTTCACTAATAGACATACCAACAGCTGTAAAGGTTTATTTAGGTGAAAATTATACAAGTTATTTAAGATTAGCAGAAGAAAAAGAACAAGAAGGCAAAAAGATGCACCTAATGCCAAAAGAATCATTTATATACCCAATAAGTGTAAAGACTTTCTTAAGATATGCTAGAGACAACCAATCAATCAATTTCGCAAATTATAGCAAAGATAGTAATTTAGAAGTATTAAACAAAATTGATAAACCATTATTTATGAGATGGGGAAATTTAAATGAAATGATTTTACAAAAAGCTGATGAATTGGTGTCAATAGTAAGTAATAAACTTGAAAACAAAAATAAGGACATAGATTATATAGATGGAGCAAATCATAGTTATACAGGAAAACACGAAATATTAGCAGAACAAATAATTGAATTTATAAAAGAAAACTAAAGTAAAAAAAGGAGTAATAGAAATGGCAAATATATTTGATTATATGGATTGGAGAGATATACCATTAGAAAAAGTAGAGTTTAATGAAATAGATAATTTAATACTAGCACGTTTATCTTATTTTCCATTTGATGGAACAATACAAGAAAACGAAATCATAACAATAAAAGAATCATATGAAAGATATAAAAAAATAGAAAACAAAGGAAAAATTTTAATAGATGATGATATAAATTTATTCCCTGTTTTAGCTAATAGTGTAAGATTTGGAAAAATGCAAATAGCGGAATATGTAAACAAAATAGATTTAATAGAAGAAAAACAATTTTCAGCAATTACAATATTAATGCCAGATGATACAATATATGTGGCATATAGAGGAACAGACAATACAATAGTTGGCTGGAAAGAAGACTTTAATATGAGCTTTAGTGAGCTTGTACCAGCTCAAACAGATGCTGTAGCATATCTAGAGAAAGTTGCTAAAAAATATAAAGGAAAAATACGTGTTGGTGGCCATTCAAAAGGTGGAAACTTAGCAGTATATGCAGCAGCATTTTGTAATTCAAAAACAAAAGAAAGAATTATAAATGTTTACAATAATGATGGACCTGGATTTTGCGATAAAGTTGTAAACAGTAAAGAATATAAGGAGATATTAGACAGAGTCCATACATACATACCACAAACATCAATAATAGGAAGGTTGTTAAATCATGAAGAAAAAACAACAATCCTAAAAAGTACTCAAACAGGAATAATGCAACATGATTTATATTCATGGCAAGTGTTAGGAGACAAGTTTGTTGAAACACATTTAACAAATTCAAGTGAGTTTATAGATAAAACAATTACAAACTGGCTAAAAGAAGTTAGCCCAGAACAAAGAAGTAATTTCTTTGATACTTTGTTTGAAATCCTAAATGCAACAAAAGCAGAAACTATGTCTGAAATAAGTAGTAACTGGTTTTCAAGTGCAAAGATAATGATAACAACTTATCAAAATTTAGATCCTGAAAGTAAAGACATGATGATAAGAACAGTAAATGAACTTTTTAGAATTGGAAAAGATCAAATTACTATAAAGAAACCTAAAATTAAATCTGGTTTGCAAAACACTAATAGATTGTAATATCAAAAGGAATAAAATATGATGAAAAGTCTAGTAAAAACTAGACTTTTTCTCATATATTGTATATAATAGAGAAAATTGTAGAAAAATGGGGGTTCATAAAATGTATGAGAGAAGTGCAATTGTATTAGAGAGATACTTCGAAAAAATTTTTGGATTTACAAAAGAGAACAACTTGAAAACAAATTATGAAAACTACGGAACCATAATACAAGAAATAAAAGAATATCAAAAAACAACAGATGAAGAAGAAAAAGTAATCTTAAAATTTGATGAAATAGCAAATGAAATAGAAACAATGCAAAACAAACAAGCAAAATTGCACGAATCAAATATAGAACTTGAAAATGAAAGAAATAAAATATTTAGTGATTTAGGAGAAAACCCAAACACATTAGATATAAAACTACAAAAAATAGAAACAGCATTAGAAAACAACAATGAAAAAATGAAAGAGCTAAGAGAAAGCTATGTAAAATCTTTAGTCATATTTACACAAAGACAAAAAGAAAGAAATAAATATGCAAGAAATAGAAGAACAGCAGAATCAGACCACATGAAAAGTGTTGAAAATGCAAATAACTCTTTTGAAGAAATAAACATTGAGGATGCAAAAAGAATAAAAAATTTTGCAGAAGCAAACAATGAAAATATAAAGCAAGAAGTTATAAATGCTATGATAAGAAATGGTAAAAGTGAAAGAGTACCATTTAACCAAGAAGTAATAGAAAAAGCTGTTAATAGAAGAATGAAAATAGCAAAACAAGAAGCGGAATTATACTTAAGTGTTTTTGATAAAACAAAAAAATTATTGAATGATTTAAACAATGAAAACATAAAACTATCAAGAGCAGAAAAACTTTTCAGAGATGTTACTGTAAAATTAGCATTTTTAAGAGCAGAAAAAGAATACATAGTAGGATTTTTGGATAATGAAAGAATGACTGCAATAAATGGAAAAAAGGCACATGACAAACTTATGAAAGAAGCATGTGAAAACTTTGATGTAGATATAAAACAAATAGAAAATCTATATGAATTATTACTAAGGGAAACTACAGGAAAAGCAACAAAGAAAGCATACAAAGAACTTTATAATAAAACATATCTAAAAAATATAGAAGAAAAAGAAAGAGACTTTGAAGAAGAAGTAACAAATATAAGAATAAAAACAGTAACAGTAATAAATTCAAATTACTGGAGAATTGAAGGAATTAAAAATATATATAATATATTTCAAGAAGAAGTAACGGAAAAATTTAATAAGGACTTATCAGAATATAAAATAGAAGAAGAACCAGAAGAAGAGCCATTCATTTTACCACAAATAAAAGAAGAAAGCGAGTATAAGAACATATCTCATAAAGAAGATGACGCGGATGATTACTACTATGATGAAGACGATTATGATGAAGATGATAGCTATGATGATTACGACGATGAGTATGATGACTATGAAGAAGATGAATACCAAGACGATGAAGACGAGAATGATGACTATGATGATGAGTACGAAGATGATGAATATGAAGATGACGAGCATGAAGATTATGAGGAAGATGATGACTTCATGATAGACAATGAGAATGATGCTGAATTTGTAGAAGATAAAATTGACCAAATAATCAAAAATAGTAGGAAAAAAGGACTTAAATCAAATAGCAAAAACAATCAAAATAAAGGTGGAATATTCAATAAGTTCTTTAAAAAATAATTAAATTGATATAAAATAGAAAAGACCAGAATTTATTATTCTGGTTTTTCTGTATAAATTTTAATTTAAGATTTTTGCAAAAAAGTTTTTTGAACATATAATTTATTTGCAAATGATTGAACCACATTTCTAAGAATATATTGTTCTTTAGATAATTTAGAAGATTCAAGGTAATTATCACCACTAAAAGTCATATTAATTGCATTTTCAAGTTCACTACAGAAGCGGTCATATGCATGTTCTGTTTCTGAAGTATCAATTGCAAGAGTAATTAATTTTTTTATTTCATCAATGCTATAAATTTGCTTTAAAATAAAAATAACAAATAGAGAAGCAATATGTTCTCTGCCATATTTTTTATTTATAGGAGATTTTAGAACATTATGTTTTACATAATTATTTATCATGGTTTTAGTTATAAGTTTGCCATCATTTAAATTATCAGACTCAATAAAATGTTCCAAATATTTTTCTAATAAAGAAACAACTTGGTCTATATATAAATCGATTTCCGGTATTTCATTCCATCTTGGAAGATGGTAAACTAAATTTGTTTTATTATCCATTTATTTTCACCTCAATATAACTATAATAACATCTTTTAGAAAAGCAGTCAACACCTAGAAGAAAGCGGAAATAGCACAATGCAATACAAAAAACGACAAAATAGTAGATTAAATTAGTATTTTATGTTATTATAATTATGGAAAAAACATTCGCGTAAAAAACAAATACTATAATAGAAAAAACAAAAAGGAGAGTATAATTATGGAAGAAGAAAATAAAGTAATTGAAGAGACAAAAGAAACAACTAAAACTAAAGAAAAGAAACGAAACAAACTACTAACAACAATAAAACATTGTCCTAAAATTGTTAAAAAAATTATTGCATTATTGGTATTAGTATTAATTTTTATATTAGGTGTAAAATATAGTTATGTATTTACATCAAAAGCAGATTCATTAAGCATAGAATTTAAAAATGTTGGAGAATTAGTAACACAATCTGCATTTGTAAGAGTTTTGGAAGATAGTTCAGTTAATAGAAAAATCTTTGAAAAATTTGAAATTCCATTTACAGAAAGCAGAAAAATGTTCAGTTATATTGTACAAGTAGATGCATCAATCAATTTTGAAGAAATATCTATTGAAAAAATAGATGATAAAGAAAAGGTGATAAAAGTAAAATTGCCACATGCTAAAGTATATAATGCTACACCAGATTTAGATTCTTTTAAATCATATATAGATTCAGAAAGTTTCTTTTCAAGAATAGACTCAGAAAAATATAATGAAGCATTGAAAGAACTAAAAGATCAAGGCGAACAAGATGCAGTTGATAATGGACTTCTAGAAAAAGCAGATGAAAATGGTAAAACACTTATAGAAAGCTTTATTAAAAGTAACAAAAAATACAAAGACTATAATGTAGAATATGAATATAAATAAGGAGGGAATAAAATGGCAAAAAAAGATGGAAATAATGGTGGATTCTGGGGAGTTATTTTAGCAATAGCAATCGTAGTAGGAATATTTTACTTAGGACTAGCATTAACAAGATAATTACATATATAAACTAAAAATAATAAAAGAAGATACTAAAAATAATTAGTACCTTCTTTTAATTTTGCTTTTTAGAAAGAGTGGTCAATTACTTGACAGGTTATTTAATATATGATAATCTAGTATCCGATACTAGATAAGGAGAAAAAATATGGAAAGAGAAAAATATTTTGAAGCTACAGAATTTGAGAATATAAAGGAAATAATATATAATTCAGCTGAAAAATACAAAGAAAATACTGCATTTGTTATAAAACATAAAAAAGAAAAAGAAGTTAATTATGAAAAAATAAGTTATAAAAAATTATTAGAAGAAATAAACGGATTAGGAGCTAAGTTTTTTGAATTAGGATATCAAAACAAAAGAATAGCAATAGTGGGAAGAAATAGATATGAATGGGCTTTAACACACTTAGCTAATTTACTTCGGAAATATAGTTTCAATACCCTTAGATAAAGAATTGCAAGTAGATGAACTAGAAAGTTGTTTAATTAGAAGCAAAGCAGATGTAGTAGTTTTTGATGAAAAATATATAGAAAATATAGAAGAAATAAAAAATAGAAAAAATACTAATTTGCAAGAATATATTTGTATGAGTGAAAGAGAAAATTATAAAGATATACGAAATTTGGTAAAAGAGGGAAAAGCAATAATAAAAAATGGAAATAATGAATACATTAATACTAAAATTGATTCATATAAAATGGGAATTTTACTATTTACATCTGGAACCACATCAAAATCAAAAGCAGTAATGCTTTCACAAAACAACATTGCAAGTAATGTATATTCAATGCAATTGGTTGAAGGAATATTTCCATCAGATGTAAATCTAGCATTTCTACCATTTCATCATATATTTGGTTCAACAGAATTAATTGTGATGTTAGCATGTGGAGTTTCAACAGCATTCCCAGATGGTTTAAGATATATAGCACAAAACTTAAATGAATATAAAGTATCTTTATTTGTTGGAGTTCCATTATTAGTTGAAGCAATATACAAGAAAATAGAAAAAGAAATAGAAAAACAGGAAAAGGTAAAATTAATAAAAATAGCTAAAAAAGTAAGTAATTTCTTATTGTTTTTCCATATAGATATAAGAAGAAAAATATTTAAACAAATATTAGACAAATTGGGTGGGAACCTTAGATTTGTTATATCAGGTGGAGCACCATTAGACAAAAAGGTTGCAAAAGGATTTAACGAGTTCGGAATCAAACTAGTTCAAGGATATGGATTAACAGAAACAGCACCAGTAATTGCAGCTGAAAATTATAAAAAAGTAAAATATGGTTCAATAGGAATTCCAATGGAAAATGTAGAAGTGGAATTTGAAAATAAAGATGAAAATGGAATTGGAGAGCTAAAAGTAAAAGGACCAAATGTAATGCTTGGATATTATGAAAATTCTGAGGCAACAAAAAACGTAATAAAAAATGATTGGTTTTATACAGGAGATTTAGGATATCAAGATAAGCAAGGATTTCTATTTATAACAGGAAGAAAAAAAGACATGATAGTATTAAAAAATGGTAAAAAAGTATTTCCAGAAGAAATAGAAACAATTGTAAATAGACTAGATGAAGTAATAGAATGCATGGTGTTTGGTATACCAGAAAAGAATGACAAAAATGATATAAAATTATCAATAAAAATAGTGTATGATAAAAAACTTATGAAAGAGAAATATGATACAGAAGATGAAGAAAAAATAAGAGAAATTATATGGCCAAAAATAAAAGAAATAAATAAAACATTTCCGCCATATAAATATATTAAAAATATGATATTAACAGACAAAGAACTAATAAAAACAACAACAAAGAAAATAAAAAGAAATGAAGAAATGAAAACAATCTAAATTTCGATTATTTTTAGATTGAATTTATCTTCAAAAACTTTTTTCTTAGCAATGTATTCTTTAGTTTTAAAACCTTTAACATCAATAACTTGGGTTTCATTGTTTTTTCCAAACACAATGAAATCGGCCTTATATTTTAGCCCAGGTGCTAAAATAAATGTTGGTTGCAAGCAAAAGCCATTAATTTCTTTTGCTTGCAATTTTATTTTTAATTCGCAATAATAATCTGCTTCTTTTTGGCTGTCAAAAGTATTACCATCAACAGATACTTTATTTGCTCTATATTTGCTCTTTTTAGCTTTATTATTTGTGAAATTTTTATAATCTTCTACACTCCAATGTTCCATCGTTTTTCTCCTATGTTTCTTCATAATTTACGAACATTATATCGGAAAAAAAACTAAAAATCAATACTATTTTTGGATTTTTGCAATAAAGAAACCTTCGTATAAATCACTTGGTGCAACACATAAAGTTCCTGGAATTTTAGTAGGAAGTAGAGGTAAATCTTTAAGCTCAAAATCTATTGGAACAATTTTAGCTTTGTTTTTTGAGAGAACTTTTTTCAAAACTTCTTCATTTTCTTCTTGCAAAATAGAACATGTTGAATAAACCATTTCACAGCCAGGCTTTAATATTTTCAATGCTTTTTCCAATAAAGCAGTCTGAGCTTTAACTGATTTTGATATTAAATTTAACGAAAAGTTTTTTTCTGAGATACCAGTATTTAATTCAAGTGTTCCACTTCCGCTACAAGGAGCATCAAGAAGTATTTTATCAAAAGAAAAGAAGCTATCAATTTTACGTGCATCTGTAACCATTACATATGCTTTTGCACCTTGTTTTTCTATGTTATATTTTAATCTTTCAGCTCTAATTTTATTTAACTCACAAGCGGTTATACTAGCATTATTATTTACAATAGCTGCTATTTGTGTTGTCTTTCCACCTGGTGCAGCAGCCATATCTAAAATATCAGTCTTTTCTTGTGGATTTAAAATGAGAGGCGGTAACATAGATGATAAACTCTGTAAATATATTTCACCATTTTGGTATATGTCTAATTTTTGTATATCTGATTCATTTGCATTTTCTATAATAAATGCATCATTGTACCAATTTACCTTTTTAAATTTAATATTATTTTTGTCTAAAATATCTATAACATTAGTTGATGATGTTTTTAATGTATTTACTCTTAAAGTTGTTTTGCGCTTAGCCATGTAACCTTTTATTATTTTCTGTGTTATTTCTTCTCCATATTGAGTTGTTAATTTTTCTTTTAGAAAAGATGGAATTTCCATATATTGTCTCCTTTTATATATTTTTTAGATATTATACTATATTTTGAAAAAATGTGAAAGTTTTGTGAGAACAATTGAAAAATATTTTGAATTATGTTACTATCTAACAAGTGTTATTTAAACACTTTATTTTTTCGAGTGGCAATTCAGCCAAAGTTTCCAAAAAAGATTATAAAACAGAAGAAAAGCAATATATAAGAGAGACAAGAAGGAAAGGTGATAATAATCGAAAATATTTTAGATGTAAAGATAGATTATGTTTTTAAAAAACTATTTCGGAAGAGAAGAAACAAAGTCTGTAACCAAAGAATTGGTAGGAAGTATATTAGAAGAAGAAATAACTGAAATAGATTTAGAACAGAATCCAATACTAGAAAAGAACATAAAAGATGAAAAGATAGGAATACTAACACAGTCAAAGCTAGCAAAAACAACAACAGAAAATAAAACAGCAGAAGAAAAAGTGCAACTAGCAGTAGTTGGAGCAATGGCAAATAATAAATTAGGATTAACTGTAGATGAACTAGAAAAAGAATTAAAAAACTATAAAGGAACAATAGAAGGAAATAATTTTCCAATCTTAGCAATAGTAGACGGAAAAAAGTTTAAAGTAGATAGCGAAGGAAAGGTAGAACCAATAGAAAAAGAAGAAAATATACAACCTGGACAATTTGTGAACAAAACACAAAAAGACAATTATAAAGACTCAGAAAATAATACAGCAACGATACCAGGAGGATTCACAGTATCCAAAATAGATGGAGAACAAAATATTTCAACAGGGCTGGTAATATATGACATTCCGGAAGATGAAATAGAGAATGTAGATTGGACAACAAAAAATGAAGACGGCGCATATAATGTCCAAACTTTATATAATCAATTTGTATGGATACCAGTAGTAACAGAAGGTGACTACCAAAGAAATTTTGACTATCCAAGTTTTTATGATAATGATACTAATAGTACACCTGAAGATTCAACATATACCGACATAGATTATTTACCCGAAAGTATACAAACGATAACAAATGATGCAACAAATAATGAAAAAGCAGAAAGAAATGCAGTATTAAAATATAATGGATTTTATATAGCAAGATATGAGGCTGGAAATGATAATTATAAAATAGTAAAATAGTATTTTTGATGTTAAGAAGTATGATTCTAATAGGCACATAGGAGAAGAAAAAGGTGTAGAAAATACAGGAAAAAACTTGTATGATAAGGTACAAAATATATATGACATTGAAGGAAATTGCTGGGAGTATGTAGCAGAAAGAAACAATACAGATTCACCAATCAATCTTCGTGGTGGAGGATATTATAATTATCTTTCAAGATATTGTAGTTCTAGTAGTCGATCTAGCAATGGAGGTGAAGCTGTATATGATAGAACTTTTAGACCAGTACTTTATATAATATAAGATTTAATGGCACGTCTGAAAATAACACTAAAACTATTGACAAATTCAAACTAAAAAAATATAATATAAACACAATATGTTATCAAGAGTGGACGAGAGAATCGGCTCAATGACTCCACAGCAACCTGTTAAAATAGCAAGGTGCTAATACCGACAAAGCAAAGAGCTTTGGCTGATGATAAAAAATCGGAAAAATAAAAGGCTTTGCTAGTGTATTTAGCAAAGTCTTTTTATATAGCTTGAAACATAAAATAAAAAAAGAAAGAAGGAACCAAAAATGAGAAAATTATTCACATCAGAAAGTGTAACAGAAGGGCATCCAGATAAATTGTGTGATTACATATCAGACAGTGTATTGGATAGTTACCTAGAAAAGGACCAAAATTCAAGAGTGGCCTGTGAAACAGTAGCAGGAAAAGGAGAAATAATAGTAACAGGAGAAATTACATCAAAAGCAGAAGGAATAGACATAGAAAAAATAGTAAGACAAGCTATAAAAGAAGTAGGATATGACAATAGTGATACAGATATAGACTATAGAACATGTAAAATTCACTTAAATATATCAAAGCAATCTCCAGACATAGCATTAGGAGTGGACAAGTCTTTAGAACAAAAAGAAGGAGAAAACTTAGAGTCAGAAGGTGCAGGAGACCAAGGAATAATGTTTGGTTATGCATGTCGTGAAACAGAAAACTTAATGCCAATGCCAATATATTTAGCACATAAATTAGCTAAAAAATTAACTGAAGTTAGAAAAAATGGTGAAATTGAATATTTAAGACCAGATGGAAAAACACAAGTAACAGTAGAATATGAAGATGGAAAACCTGTAAGAATTGACACAATAGTAGTATCTACACAACATGAAGCAAGTGTGGATTTAGAAACTCTAAAAAAAGATATAAAAAATAAAGTAATAGATACAGTTGTTCCAAAAGAATTATTAGATGAAAAAACAAAATACTATATTAATCCAACTGGAAGATTTGTAATAGGAGGACCTTTAGGAGATAGTGGACTAACAGGAAGAAAAATAATTGTAGATACATATGGTGGTTATGCAAGACATGGTGGAGGAGCTTTTTCTGGAAAAGATGCAACCAAAGTAGATAGATCTGCATGTTATATGGCAAGACATTTGGCTAAAAATATTGTTGCAAATAATTATGCGGAAAAATGTGAAATACAGTTGTCATATGCAATAGGTGTTGCAAAACCAATATCAATTTATGTAGAAACATTTGGAACAGCGACAATACCTGAGAATGAAATTGTAGAAAAAATTTACAACAAATTTGATTTAACACCAAGAGGAATAATAAATTACCTACAATTACAAAAGCCAATATATAGACAAACTACAAATTATGGACATTTTGGAAAAGAAAATCTACCATGGGAAAAAATCGTGAAATTTTAATATAAAATAGTAGATATTAGTAATATAATAGTTTATAATATAGACAAAAAATGGAAAGAGAAAATAAAATGAAAAGTAAAAATATTTTATATAGTTTTAAATATGCTTTTGAAGGTTTAGGAAAAGCAATAAAGACAGAAAGAAATATAAAAATTCATATATGCGTAATGATTTTAGTAATAATTTCAGGTATAATATTAAAAATATCTAAAATAGAATGGATAATTTGCATAATTTTATTTGGATTAGTTATTTCAGCAGAATTATTTAATACGGCAATAGAAACAGCTGTGGATATTGCAATGCCAGAAAAAGATTCACGTGCTAAAAAAGCTAAAGATGTTTCTGCAAGTGCCGTACTTGTTTTAGCAATAGCATCAGCAATAATTGGATTAATGATATTTATACCAAAATTATATTAGAAATTAGGAGTAGAATGTGGAGAATAAAAAAAGATGCAAATGGTGTAACATGAAAAATCCAATATATGTTAAATACCATGATGAAGAATGGTGCAGACCAAATTTTGATGAGAATTATCTGCTTGAAATGCTCATATTGGAGTCATTTCAGGCAGGACTTTCTTGGGAATGTGTACTAAATAAAAGAGAAGACTTTAGAAAAGCATATGACAATTTTGATATAAACAAAATATGTAAATATGATAACAAAAAAATACAAGAGTTGATATCAAATGAAAAAATAATAAGAAATAAATTGAAAATAAACGCAAGTATTAATAATGCGAAAATTTTCAAAAATATACAAAAAGAATTTGGAACTTTTTATAATTATATTACAAGCTTTACAAAGGGAAAGACATACTATGAAATAGATAAAACAACATCAAGACTATCTGATGATATCTCAAAAGACTTGAAAAAAAGAAATATGAAATTTGTGGGTTCAACAATAATATATTCATATTTGCAAGCAATTGGAGTCATTTATTCACATGATAAAGATTGCTTTATGAATATTAAGAAAGAAGGAAAATAAAATGAAAAATTCAAAAAAATCAAAAATAATGACAGTGCAAGATGAAGGAATAAAAACTAAAGGAAAATTTTGGAATATTATAGGAGAAATTTTAGGTATAGAACCAGAAAAAATTGCAGATATGGGACAGGAAGAAATAGAAGAAGAGATAAAAAAGAAAACAGGAAAAAATGTACAATGGCGAAAAGATATGAGAGTAGATTGCTATCCAATTATAACACCTGAAGAATTTAAAGAAAAAATGGATAAAATGATAGAAAAAATAAAAGAAGAAAATAACGAAAACACAAAATAGTTACAATTTGTTAATATATGATTAACAAAACAGCTGTATAATCCAAACAATATAAGGAGGGATTATATGGAAAACTCAATAAAAGGAAACGATAGTTTAATAAAAATAAATGAATTAACTAAAAAAGATTACAATGAATTTGAAATAATAATGTCAATATATCAAAAGGCACTAAACAACACAATAAAAGAATGTCTAGAACTAAAAGAAATGCTAAGTACAACTTATAATTATGATGTTATAACAAACATAACAGGAAGAATAAAATCGCCAGATAGCATAGCAACAAAAATGAAAAAGAAAAATTTAGATATTAGCTATGACAATATGATAGAACACATCAATGACATTGCAGGAGTAAGAATAGTTTGCAACTATAAAGATGAAGTATACAAAATAAGAAATATAATTAGAAAACAAAAAAACATAAATGTAATAAAAGAAAAAGATTATTTAAAAAAGACCAAAAAAAGTGGCTATTCGGCTTACCATATGATACTTGAAGTTCCAGTAACAATAAAACAAGAAACAATATACATAAAAGTTGAAATACAAATAAGAACAGCTCTAATGGATTTTTGGTCAACAATTGAACACAAAATAAAATACAAAACTAAAAGCAAACTATCAAATTCAGATTCAATAAAATTATCTATTTATGCAAGAATAATAAATGATATAAGTGACAAAATGATGAAAATACATAGAAAACAAACCAAATTGTTAAGATAGTTATATATTTATGCTATTTAGAAGGGAAATGTAATAATAATGAAAGAAAATATAAAAGAATTTATAATAAAAAACTTAAAATGGATAATATTATTTATTTGTTTAATAGGATTTTTAGCATTAGCTGAAGATGTATTTAATAAAGAAATAATGAAAGGTGACATAATAGGATATCAAATGATATCAACATTTCTAATATCAGATTTTGCAACACCAATAGCAAAATTTATTACAAATTTTGGTGGAGCAATATTTTTAATAGTAACAACAGGAATACTATTTATACTAATTAGAAACAAGAAAATAGGAGTTGCTATAACAGCAAATCTAGTTTTGGTAACAATCCTAAATCAACTGTTGAAAAACATACTTCAAAGACCACGCCCAACAGAATACAGAATAATTCAAGAAACAGGTTATAGTTTTCCATCAGGACATTCAATGGTAAGTATGGCATTTTATGGATATTTGGTCTATTTAATTTATAAATATGTAGAAAACAAAAATATCAAATGGATTTTAATAACACTTTTAAGCATATTAATATGCTCAATAGGAGTAAGTAGAATTTACTTAGGAGTACATTATACAAGTGATGTTTTAGGAGGATTTTTAATATCAATTTCTTATCTAGTTATATATATAAGTGCAATAAACAAATTTTTATTAGACAATGAAGAAGTTGATAGTTGGATAGAAAAATTAAATAAATAGAAACAGGCAGAGAAAGGATTTGCAAAGTCCCTTCACTGCTTATTTTTATGGGGATTTTTATTGACTTTTAAAAGCCCCACTATTATAATACAGATAGAAAAAATAGAAATAAGAAGGGAGAATGGTTATGAGTAGAATAGTAGACCTAAAAAACGTAAGCAAAATATACAAAACAGGAGAAAAAGAATTTAAGGCAATAGACAACATAGACTTAGGCATCGAAAAAGGAAAATTTGTTGTAATACTTGGGCCATCAGGCGCAGGAAAATCAACATTATTAAACTTAATTGGCGGAATGGATTTACCATCAGAAGGAACAATAAAAATAGATGGAGAAGATATATCTAAATACAATGAAACACAGCTTAGCCAATATAGAGCAGAAAATATAGGATTTATATTCCAATTTTACAATATACTTCCAACATTAACAGTATTAGAAAATGTTGAATTAATAAAAGATGTTGTGAAAAATGGAAAAGACAGTTTAGAAGCAATAAAAGCAGTAGGACTAGAAGAACATGCAAACAAATTCCCAAATCAATTATCAGGTGGAGAACAACAAAGAGTGTCAATTGCAAGAGCAATAGCTAAAAATCCAAAATTATTATTATGTGATGAGCCAACAGGTGCATTAGACTCAAAAACAGGAGTTGAAGTTTTAAAATTATTAAAACAACAATGTGATGGAAATAACGGAGAAAATACAGTAATAATAGTAACACATAATAGTTTAATTGCAGAAATTGCAGATGTAGTAATAAGAGTAAAAAACGGAAAAATTGAAAATGTATCAGAAAATACAGAACCAAAAAATATTGATGAAGTTAATTGGTAAAAAGGTTTTATACCTTGGGAAGGAAGTGAAATTAAATTGAAAAGATTAAACAAAAAAATATTTAGAGATATAAAATTAAATAAAATGCAATTTTTAAATATATTTATAATGGTCTTTTTAGGTGTTTTTGTTTTCACTGGAATACATGCATATATGGATGGAATGGACAAAAGTGCAGAAAAATATTATAAAGAAAATAATTTGCAAGACATTTGGATAGAAGGTGCGGGATTTTCTAGCCAAGACTTAGAAGATATAAAAAATATAGATAATGTGGAAAATGCAGAAAGAGAATTAACAATAACAGCAGACTTAGACAAAATAAATGAAGAAGAGAAAAAAGATATAACATTAGAAACAAACTTTATTGAAAGTAATGAAATATCTAAAATGTATGTCATAGAAGGAGAAGGATTTGGAAAAGAAAAAGATGGTGTATGGTTTGATAGCTATTTAGCAAATAGTTTAAATCTAAAAGTAGGAGATAACATAACATTTAGTTATAATAATGAAAAATACACAAAAAATGTCTTAGGATTAATAACAGTTCCAGACCATGTATATTTTGTAAAAGATAGTACTGCAATATTTCCAACACATACAGATTATGGATTTATGTACATGTCTATAGATGAATTTTCAATTCAAATTGACAACATATATAATAAAGTAATTGTAGATGTTAAAGATGAGAACAAAATAGAAGAAACAAAAAGCAAAATAGAAAATGATATAAAATCTGCTGTAGCAGTAACAACAAGAAATGAGAGTGTATCTTATAGAGGATACAATTCAGAAATAGAAGAAGGTTCAACATATTCAGGAGTATTTACATTTTTATTCTTATTTATTGCAATATTATCTGTAACAACAACAATGAATAGATTTGTAAAAAAACAAAGAACTACAATTGGGACTTTAAAAGCATTAGGATTTAAAAATAGAAAAATAACTAAACATTATATATCATATGGATTTTACACAAGTTTATTTGCAAGTATATTAGGCATAATAGTTGGTAGATATTCAATAGGAGAATTTTTCTTGTATAATGAGATGACATATTTTGAAATACCTACATACAAAACAGTATTAATACCAACAGTATATATATTAGCAGTTTTAGTTGTAATATTAATAACAATAGTTACATATTTATCATGCAGAAAAATACTTAAAGAATCAGCAGTAGAAGCATTAAGAGTAGAAGAGCCAAAAGTGAAAAATAGTAAATTTGATTTAAGCACAAGAAAAATATTTAAAAAAGCCTCAATTTCTACTAGATGGAATATAAGAGATATAATGAGAAATAAAGGAAGAAGCATAATGGCGGTTGTAGGAATAACAGGCTGTACAATGCTTTTAGTATGTGCCTTTGGATTATTAGACACAATGAATTCATATCTAGATTGGGAATTTGAAAAAATTAGCAAATTTGATTATAAGTTAACGCTAAAAAGTGATTACACAGAAAATGAATTAGACAATTTAAAAGAAAAATATGGAAATGCAACAAGTATGACATTAGGCATAGAATTTAAAAATGGAGATTCAAAACAAGCAAATTCTATAGTGGTAAATGACGCCAAAGATAATTTGAAATATACAAACCATGAAAGAGAATATATGGACTTAAATGATGATGGAATATATGTAACAGAAAAATTAGCAGAAAAATATAACCTAAAAATAGGTGATGAAGTAGAATGGCATATATTTGGCAATGAGAAATGGTACAAAAGCAAAATAGTGGGAATAAACAGAAATCCACAAAGTCAAATTATGAACATGACAAGAAAATATTATGAAAGTTTAAACTTAAAATATAGAGCAGATTCATTATATACAAACGAAAACTTAGAAAATATAAAATCATTAGATGGAGTTGAAGTAATTCAAACTGTTGAAACATTAAAACAAGGAATGGAAAACATGTTACAAACAATGAAACTAATGCTTGTAATTTTAATAATAGTTTCAGCTGTATTAGGATTTGTTATAATATATAACTTAGGAATTTTATCATTATCAGAAAAACAATATCAATTTGCAACACTAAAAGTATTAGGATTTAAAAATAAACAAATAAAGAATATATTTGTAAAACAAAATATATGGCTAGCATTAATTGGAATAGTGCTTGGACTACCACTAGGATATATTATGGTAGATTACATATTTAAATCAGCACTAGGAGATAGTTATGACTTTAATGCATATATAAGAATAATATCATATTTATATGCAGCGGTTGGAAGTTTTGTTGTCGCAATATTTGTAAACAAAGTACTAGCAAGAAAAATAAAAAAAATAGATATGGTATCAAGTTTAAAAGGAAATGAATAATGGGAAATATAGTTTTATTAGATGATTTAGCAATAAATAAAATAGCTGCAGGAGAAGTAATAGAAAGACCAGCAAATGTTGTAAAAGAATTAGTAGAAAATAGCATAGATGCTGGTGGTACAAAAATAGTAATTGAAATAAAGAATGGTGGAAAAACATATATAAATATAACTGACAATGGGAAAGGCATGAAAAGAGAAGATATGCCATTATCTTTAGAAAGACATGCAACAAGTAAAATACGCAAGGTAGAAGACTTGGAACATACATATACAATGGGCTTTAGAGGTGAAGCCCTTGCTAGTATATGTGCAATATCTAAACTTACAATGGCATCAAAAGAAAAAGAAGAATTAATAGGAACAAAAATAATTTCAGAAGCGGGAGAAATATTAAAAGCAGAAGAATGTGGAATGAATACTGGAACATCTATAACAGTAGAAAATTTATTTTTTAATACACCTGTAAGGTACAAATTCTTGAAAAATGATGCAGCAGAATTTAAAGTGATAAAAGACTGGATACAAAAAACAGCATTAGCAGAACCACAAATATCTTTTAGATTAATAAACAACAATAAAGAAGTGTTTTATACTAGTGGAAATGGAAAAATAGAAGATATAATTTATATTTTATATGGCAAGCAAATAAAAGAAAATATAGTAAAAGTAGACTATACTGAAGAAAACATAAAAGTAACTGGAGTGGTAGGAAATACTCTAATTGCAAGAGATACAAAAAAAGACCAAATAATATTTTTGAATAAAAGAAATATAACAAATTCAATGATAACCAATAGTTTGGAACAAGCATTTAAAGGTGCGACAGGAATAAATAAACATGGATTTGCAATATTAAATTTAAGCATGCCAGCAGATTATTATGATGTAAATGTACACCCAACAAAAAAAGATGTAAGATTTAAAGATGAAGGGAAAATATACAGAATTTTATTTCATGCAGTGAAGAACTCAATGTTAAATACAGAATTTTTAGGTAATAATCAGTTAGAAAATCAGGACAAATATATAGAAAATGAATATGAATTTTTGACAAATAAATTGGAAAAAGAAGACAAAAATCTAGAACTAAGAAAAAGAGAAGAAAACAGAAAAATAGACTATAAATATATAGGAATTTTATTTAGAACATTTATAATAATTGAAATTGATAATGAAATATTTTTAATAGACCAGCATGCTGCCCATGAAAGAGTTTTGTATGAACAAATAAAAGAAAACTATAAAAAGAATATGAAACAAAATAGCCAAATGACTTTACTTCCAGAAGTACACACATTAACACATAAAGAAATAGAGTTTGTAATGGAAAACAAGGAAATGCTAGAAAAAATAGGTTTTGATATAGAACAATTTGGTGAGAATACTATAAAAATAAATGGGATTCCAGATTTAGAATATAAATCTAAAACCAAGAGTTTATTTTTAGACATCTTAGATGAAATGATTTCAAGTAACAGAACATCTATTAAAGATATAGAAGAACGTTTTATTGCTACAGTTGCTTGTAAAGCAGCGGTTAAAGCAAATATGGATTTAAATGAACAAGAAGTTCATAAATTGATACAAAGTTTGTTATCATTAAATAATCCATATACATGTCCACATGGTAGACCAACTACAATAAAAATTAGCAAAGAGTATTTGAAAAAAGAACTAGGAAAAATAGAATAATGAAAAATTTATAAGTAAAAAAATATAAAGTATTGACTTAAAGTTGGCTCCAAGTGATATAATACAAATGTGAAATTTGAAATAATATAGGTGGACAAAGAAATGTCATATTTAGGAGAAAAAATTAGGTTTTGGATTAATGAGACTACCACAAAAAGACAATAAAATTGATATTGAACATTTAAAAAGTTTGATTAGAAATGATACAATACTTATTTCTGTTTGCTATGTTGATAGTGAAGTTGGAACTATACAACCAATAAAAGAAATAGCAGAAATAGTAAAACAATATCCTAGTTGTTTTTTACATGTAGATTGCACACAAGCAGTTAAGTTTAAAGAAAAATTAGAAGAATATGGTGTTTGTATTTCTATTAAATCCGCCTGTACTATAACAATAACACCTTCAAGGATTGTTATGTCTATGACACATGATAGAAAAAGAGCATTATCTTCTTGGCGAATTAGTTTGAGCCACTTAGTAACAGAGGAAGAGGTAAAGAGATTTTTAGAAATATTTGATGAATGTTATAAATTTTTGAAAGAGGAAAAATAATGGAAAGATATGAAGAAATAGAAAAAAGCATAATTACAGTTTATAGAAAGAAAATTTGGAGTAAGTTTATAAAAGGAATAAAAGAATTTGACATGGTACAAGAAGGAGATAAAATTGCAGTATGTATCTCAGGTGGTAAAGATTCAATGCTACTTGCTAAGTGTATGCAAGAATTAAAAAAACATAGAAAAGTTAATTTTGAACTTGTATTTTTAGTAATGGATCCAGGATATAACCCAATAAATAGGCAAAAAATTATAAATAATGCTAAATTATTAAATATTCCAATAACTATATTTGAAAGCAATATTTTTGAAGTGGTTGAAAAAATAGATGACCACCCATGTTATATTTGTGCAAGAATGCGTAGAGGTTATTTATATAGAAAAGCACAAGAATTAGGATGTAATAAAATTGCATTAGGCCATCATTTTGATGATGTTATAGAAACAATATTAATGGGAATGCTTTATGGAGCTCAAATGCAAACTATGATGCCTAAACTACATAGTACATTTCATGAAGGAATGCAACTTATAAGACCATTATACTATGTTAAAGAAGCTGATATTATAAGATGGAAAGAAAGAAATGACTTACATTTTATACAATGTGCTTGTCCATTTACTGAACATTGCACTATGTGTGACAATGGTGGTGGAGACTCAAAAAGAGAAGAAATGAAAAAATTAATAAAACAATTAAGAAGTGTTTATGACAAAGTTGATATGAATATTTATAATAGTACAAAAAATGTCAATCTAAACACAATCATTTCTTATGTGAAAGATGGGGAAAAGCATCATTTTATGGATGATTACGAAAAGAAAAAATAGTAATTTGTCGCTGAGGTTGAATTTTAACTTTTAAACAAAATATAAGTAGAAAATGAAGGAGAGATATACATGTTACATAAAATGAAATTAAATGAAAGTCCATTTGAAAGAATGAAGAGCGGAACAAAAACAATTGAATTTAGATTATATGATGAAAAAAGACAACAAATAAAAATTGGAGACCAGATAAAATTTTCAAAATTACCAGATTTACAGGAAAAGTTGTTAGTTGATGTTACTGAATTATATAGAGAAGATACTTTTGAAAATCTGTTTAGAGAACTATATACTGATAAATATGAAATAAATAGAAGAACTAAATCAATGGAAAAATACTATTCACACGAAAAAGAGAAAGAATATGGAGTTTTAGGCATTAAAATCAAAATTAATGTAGATAGTTTAAAAAATAATATTGAAAAATTTGTTCCATATAATGAACAAGAAGAAGTTGATAAGAAAATAATGCTAAATTATATTAAAGATTTTGATGATGTATTAACTAGACAAAACGAATATGGGCATTTTACTAGTTCAGCATTTGTCCTTAATAAAGACAAATCAAAAATTCTAATGGCATATCATAGAATATATAATTCTTGGGCATGGGTAGGAGGACATAGTGATGGAGATAATGATCTTTTATATGTTGCTATGAAAGAAGCGAAAGAAGAAACAGGAATAAAAAATGTTGTCCCAATTTCTAAAGATATTTATTCGCTAGAAGTAATTAATGTAAATGGCCATGAAAAAAGAGGAAAATATGTAGGTTCACATGTTCATCTTAATGTTACATATTTATTAGAAGCTGATGAAAATGAAGAAATACATATAAAAGAAGATGAAAATAGTGGCGTAAAGTGGGTACCAATTGATAAAATATTGGAAGTATCATCTGAACCATGGGTACGAGATAGAGTTTATGCAAAAATAATTGATAAAATGACAAAAGATGGAATTATTAAACATATCTAATAAAATAAGGGAGATAAAATTATGCAAAAATTTAATTTAATAGTTGTATTTAATGAAGATTTGACCAAAACTCTTTTTTGCATTAGAGCAAAAGAACCATATAAGGGACTATATAATTTTGTGGGTGGTAAAGTAGAAAGAAATGAGTCTAATGATGATGCAGCATATAGAGAATTATATGAGGAAACAGGAATATCAACAAAAGATATAAAACTAGATCATTTTATGGATTTAAATTATTTTAAATATGAAAATAATTTACAAGTTTACTATGGAATTTTAAAGCATGAAGTAACTTTGGTAGAAGAAAAAAATAAATTAGAATGGGTAACTATAAACGAAGAATTATTGGATAATTCTAAATTTGCAGGAAACTATAATATACCACATATAATAAGACAGATAAAAGTTTATTTGAGAAGTGGAACAGATATTGATAAATATTAGAATGTATGGAGGTATTGATGTGAAAATAGTAACATTATGTGGAAGTTTAAAATTTCAAAAAGAGATGATGACAGTTGCAGAAAAATTGGCATTAGAAGGCTATTGTATTCTTACCCCAGTATATTCTGTATCAGAGAAAATTGAGATAACTAAAGAGCAATTAATAAAATTGAAAGATGCACATTTTAAAAGAATAGAATTATCAGATACTATATTAGTAGTAAATATAAATAATTATATTGGGGATAGTACAAAAGTAGAAATAGATTATGCAAAAAAACTAGGAAAAGAAATTATATATTATACCAATTTAATTGAAAACAAATAGAGCGACAACTTACAATTAATGGAGGAAACTAATTATGGGATTATTTGATAAATTTATGAAAAAAGAAACTGTTGATTGGAAAAATGCTTATATAGGAAATCCGAATTTTTATAAAGGAAAAGATGGTAAGCCGTTTGGTGCATTTGCACTAACAGAAAATACCTTAACTTCACTTACGAAGAATCCTAGAGCATTATATAAAATTGATGATACAGAAGTTGATGAATGGAAATTAATGCTTGTAAGTACAACTAATAATGGAGTTTTAGGAGATATAGATTATTATAAGGCAATAAATAAACTAATGAAGTTTGTTATTGATGAAAAGGATAATAATATTTTGATTAGAGGACTATCATTAAAAGAACTAAATGAAGTATTGAAATAATTACAAATTACAAGTTATAGGAGAAATAAATGATAAGAAAATTTGAAAAAAATGATATAAATCCTGTAATGCAAATATGGAAAAATGAAAATATAAAAGCTCATAAATTTATATCAAAAGAATATTGGAAAAATAATTATAATTATGTAAAAGAAATTCTACCAAATGCAGAAATATACGTTTATGTTTTAAAAGAAAATATTGTAGGATTTATAGGAATAAATGAGAATTATATTGAAGGAATTTTTATTGATACAAATAATCAATGTAAAGGAATAGGAACATCTTTATTGAATAAAGTAAAAGAAAACAGAGATAATTTGACATTAAGTGTATATAAGAAAAATATAAATGCTATCAATTTTTATAAAAAGAATGATTTTATAATTACAAACGAAAATATAGATAAAGATACAGCTGAAATAGAATACACAATGACTTGGAATAAGTAAGAGTCAAATTACAATTTTATATTATAATAAATAAATAGTAATTTGGAGGGCAAACAAGTAATGAAAAAGATAAATTATATATTGATAATATAGGTTTTGCTTTAATTGGAGTGTCTCGCTTAATTTTAATATACTTACTTATTTATAGGTATGTAAACAAAAACAAATCTTAACAAGAAGCAGGCTAGATAGGTATTTACCTCAATTTATACTAATAAGTCAATTACAATTAATTTACTAATTTCTATGTTATAATGTATTAAAATTAATATGAGGGGAAATAGAGATGGAAGAAAAAAATAAAATATTGTTAAAAAGATTACTAATTGCAGTATTAATTATAGTTATAATTAGTATAGTTGCTACTATTGGAATTGGAAATTATTTTGTGAACTATGCTATATTAAGAACTGGAAATGGCGGAGATAGAGAAGTAAAAAATGCAGATTCAATAACAGTTGCAAACATAGATAATGAAGCAGAAAAAATTATAGAAGAAAATAAAAAGAATGAAAAACAATTAGCAAATGAATGGTCTGAAACTATTGAGAATAAAAAAGTAGAAGTAAAAGCAAAAGATGGAATTACTTTAAAAGGGACACAATATATAAAAGATGAATCAAGTAACAAATGGGCAATAATATTACATGGTTATCGTTCAACTCCAAATTCTATAATTTCAATAGGAATGCATTTTTCAAAAGAAGGTTATAATGTTTTAATTCCAAGTATGAGAGCATGTAGTGAAAGTGATGGAGAATATATAGGAATGGGGTGGCTAGATAAAGAAGATTTACAATGTTGGATAAATTTAATTATTAAGCAAAATGAAAATGCAGAAATTATACTACATGGTTCATCAATGGGAGCAGCAACGGTCTTAATGGCATCAGGTAAGGACTTACCTACAAATGTAAAAGCAATAGTAGCAGATAGCGGTTATACATCAGTTTGGGACATATTTGCATCAGAGGCAAAAGCAAGGTTTAATTTACCAACATTTCCTATACTAAATATGTTTGAAATAGTTGCAAACGTAAGAGCAAATTATGATATAAAAGAAGCATCTGCATTAGAACAAGTAAAAAATAATAAAACACCAATTTTATTTATACATGGAGATGCAGACGATTTTGTACCCGAATATATGTGTGAAGAACTATATGAAGCAGCAAATTGTAAAAAAGATAAGCTAATAATACATGATGCAGGACATACAGACTCTAAGTACAAAGAGCCAGAAACATATTATAATAAAATATTTGAATTTTTAGGGAATATTTAAGCAATTTTAATTATATCAGTAATAAGAAAAATAAAAGAAGAATGAAAAAAATAAAATTAGAAAAATAGTAAGTTGTAGAAGAGAGTAAAAATGAAAAAAGAAAAAATAAAACATACTTGTTTAAGTGGAATAATATTTATAGTAATTAATATTGTTGCAAAATTCTTAATATATGGTAATGATACAATATGGCTGAATTATATGCCAATATTACCGGAGGGAACATTATCACCAGGAATTGCAATTTTCAGATATTCAATATATAAAATGATTCCATTTATAATAATAAATATTTGTGTGATAGGGATTTATACACTAAAAATGTATAACAAAAAAATATATAATAAAAAAACAGATATAATTTTTCCAATTATAATGTTATTAATTGTTTTAATTTTAATATATTTTTTAATAAGTATGCAATATAGTATTTGTGTATAATAGTTACAAATTACAATTTTGATAATAAAGAAAAAGGAGATTATGTATTATGAAAAGAGAAAGATATTCAATAATTTATAGTAGTAAAACAGGAAATACAAAAAAACTTGCAGAGGCAATCTATAATACTTTACCTCAAAATAAGTGTGATTATTATGGTACAGTGGATAAAATTGATGATGTATTAAGTAATGTAATTTATATTGGTTTTTGGACAGAAAAAGGAAATGCTGATCATCTAACAATAGATTTTTTAAATAAATTAAAAAACAAAAAAATATTTTTATTTGGGACAGCAGGATATGGCGAAAGTGAAAAATATTTTGAGGGTATTATTAATAATGTAAAAAAGAATATTGATAGTAGCAATACAATAATAGGTACTTTTATGTGTCAAGGTGAAATGCCATTATCAGTTAGAGAAAGATATGAAAAAATGAGAGAACAAAATAATATTTCACTTAACATTGATAAATTAATTGATAACTTTGATAAAGCATTATCACATCCAAATAAAGAAGATTTAAAAACATTAGAAAAAATTGTAATATTATACGAGGAGGAATAAAAATGTCAGATATTAGTGTATTTGGAGATTCTGTTTTAAAAGGAGTTATATACGAAAATAATATTTATAAAGTATCTCAAAATAGATTTTCTAATATATGTGAGGATATATTAGGAGTGTCAATAGAAAACAAAGCAAAATTTGGGAGTACAATAAATATTGGAAAAAATATAATATTCAAAAATATCGAATTGATTAAGGAAACAAAAAGTAAATATGTCGTAATGGAATTTGGAGGAAATGACTGTGATTATAATTGGAGAAAAATATCAGAAAATCCAGACAAAGAACATTATTCTAAAAGTTCAATAACACAGTTCATTGAAATATATTCGTATCTTATAGATGAATTAAAAAAATTGGAAAAGAACCTGTGTTATTATCATTACCACCAATAGATTCAGTTAAATATTTTGATTATATAAGCAAGAAATTAAATGCAGATAATATATTAAAGTGGATGGAAGGAAATAAACAATTTCTTACTAATTGGCATGAAAGATATAATATAGAGGTTTTTAAATTGGCAATAAATAACGATATTCCAATAATAGATATAACCTCAAAATTTTTAGAAATAAAAAATTACTCAAATCTGCTATGTGATGATGGAATACACCCAAATGAAAAAGGACACAAAATTATTGCAGAAGCTATAAAGGAACATATAGAAAAAAGAAAAATTAAATTAATAGGTTAACTACAAATTACAAGTTATCACACAAATTATAACAATTCAACTAATCGTTGATAAAGAAAAATACCCCACTCAACGATTAGTTTGTGTACTTTTTTTAGATAATAATTTACACTTAAATTGAAGGAGGTAAAAAATATGAATCAGATTAAAATAGGAAAATTTATAGCTGAATGTAGAAAAAAGAATAATTTAACTCAAATGCAACTTG
>USHX01000005.1 GCA_900554565.1 uncultured Clostridium sp. | reverse complement strand
CAGTCCCAATGTGGCCGTTCAACCTCTCAGTCCGGCTACTGATCGTCGACTTGGTAGGCCGTTACCCCACCAACTATCTAATCAGACGCAAGCCCATCTATCAGCGGATTGCTCCTTTCCCTTTTATATCATGTGATATTCAAGGCATATGCGGTATTAGCAGTCATTTCTAACTGTTGTTCCCCTCTGATAGGCAGGTTGCTTACGTGTTACTCACCAGTCCGCCACTAACCGCTCCAATAGTAAACTAATGGTTAAGTCCGTTCGACTTGCATGTCTTATGTGCGCCGCCAGCGTTTATCCTGAGCCAGGATCAAACTCTCTTGTTAATGGTATCTATATTTCACTCTTTCGAGTTTGTATAAATCTAACTTAAAGTTTTAATCAAGCTCTTTAAATGCTTCTTACTTTTTTTATTAAAAACTTTTAAAAATTCTTTTACTTGTTCGGTACATATTTCGTGAAAAATATTTACCGCTTCGGTTTATTCTCTAAAGGATTTTATTGTTTACTTTTCAATGTACTTTTTCGTTCCTTTTGATGTGGAACGATTTGCATTATACTATACCTTTTTTTGTTTGTCAACACTTTTTCGACATTTTTTTCAAAAAGTTTTTTTGCTATCTTTTTAGGCAAAATAAAAAACTAGTAATTACTGTTTTTATTCTATTCATTAAGTAGTTTTTTCTTACTAATTCTTACGTTTTTTCTTTTTTATTTTTGTCTGTTGCTAGGTACTTTTTTATATTAACATTTTATTTTATAAAAGTCAATATATTTTTTGAAATTTTTTGAAATTTTTTAAACTTTTTTCAATTTTTTATAATGCTTTTTTCTGCATTGCTTAACGCTAGATTATAATAACATCTTTCAATCATATTGTCAACACTTTTTTCATTTTTTTCATATTTCTACTAATATTAAATCATCACCTATGCATTTTATATTTTGCCATGGTATAACTATATCATTATTTTGTGAAAATATATTTAGTATTTTGTTGTTTCCCGGAACTATTATATGTGTTATTGTCCCAGTTTCTAAATCTGCACACACATCTTGAACATATCCTAGTCTTTTTCCATTTGTTATATTAACCACTTCTTTGTGTTTGAAATCTAACCCTTTATCTCCCATTATACAAGTCCCCTTATATTTTCTTACTTATATATTATATTCTAAGTTTCTTTTTTCTTTCCTTATATAAGTAATTTTATTAATATTATTTGTATAATCTTTTTATGTGAGCAATCGCACTTTTTTCTAATCTAGATACTTGGGCTTGTGATATACCAATTTCTTCTGCAACTTCCATCTGTGTTCTTCCATCAAAAAACCTTTTACTTACTATCATTTTTTCTTTGTCATTAAGTTTTTCCAATGCTCCTGCTATTGTCATATTTTCGGCCCATAGTTCATCAGTGTTTTTAGTGTCTTTTATCTGATCTATTATATAAATATTTTCAGTTCCATCATTATATATAGGCTCTTGTAATGAAACTGGATCTTGAATTGCATCAAAACTAAATGCAATTTCTTCTCTCTCCACTCCCAGCTCTTTTGCAATTTCTTCTATTGTAGGTTCTTTTCCTTTTTCTTTTGTATATCTTTCTTTAAATTGAATTGCTTTATAAGCCAAATCTCTTACAGATCTGCTTACCCTTATGCTGTTATTATCTCTTAGGTATCTTTTAACTTCTCCAATTATCATAGGTACTGCGTAAGTGCTGAATTGGACATTTTGGCTTAAATCAAAATTGTCTATTGCTTTTATTAATCCTACACACCCAACTTGAAATAAATCATCTGCCGTTTCTCCTCTTCCATAAAATCTTTGTATTACGCTTAATACTAATCTTAAATTTCCATTTATAAATTCTGTTCTTGCTTGATTATCTCCTTCTTTTATTTTTATGAATAGTTCTTCTTTTTCTTTTTTGCTTAATAGTGGTAGTTTCGATGTATTAACTCCACAAATTTCTACTTTATTATTTAGCAAAAGAAAAACCTCCTTTGAATTTACTTTTATAACAGTATTTCCAAATTAAGGTTTTTTATTCTTTGTTCTATCCTATTTTACTGGCAATTTCCTTTTTCATTTTCCCTATTATCTTCTTTTCTAGTCTTGAAATATAGCTTTGAGATATTCCGAAGTTCATCTGCCACCTCTTTTTGAGTTTTCTCTTTCCCTGTTTTAAATCCAAAACGCATTTCCATTATGTCTTTTTCTCTATCTTTTAAATTTGATATTGATGTTCTAAGTAATGTCTTATCTACTTCATCTTCTAAATTTCTTGAGGTTATATCTGGTTCTGTCCCTAAAATATCTGATAATAACAGTTCGTTTCCATCTCTGTCTTTATTTAATGGTTCATCTATTGAAACTTCACCTTTTATCTTATTATTTTTTCTTAAGAACATTAGAATTTCATTTTCGATACATCTTGAGGCATATGTTGCAAGTTTTATTTTTTTATCTGAATTAAATGTATTTACTCCTTTCATAAGTCCTATTGTTCCAATTGAAATTAGGTCTTCTATTCCTATTCCTGTATTTTCAAATTTTTTAGCAATATACACTACAAGTCTAAGATTTCTTTCAACTAGTATTTGCCTTGCTTCCAAATTGTTTTCTTCTGATAGTTTTTTTATAAATTCCGCTTCTTCTTCCGGAGGTAGTGGTGGCGGCAATGTCTGACTTCCTGCTATGTAAAATATGGGCAAATATTCTATTTCATCATTTTCATTAAGATATTTTGCACAAATTGTATTTATGCTGTTTTTTACAAAGTCCATTAATTTCATTTTAAATCACCTTGTATAATAAAACAATTATACTCCTTTCTGAAGTTTTATATTAATTCCATTCCAATTAGTGCTCTGTATTCTCCTTTTTTTGTTAATGATTTATTGTATATTCCTATTATTACATTTTCTATTTTGTTTTCTTTTTCTTCTGTTTTTATTTTTATATAATCTGGTTTTATTCCTATTAGCATTCCATTTTGTTTTCCCAATGATGAAAATGGAATTAATTTTAATTTAGATATGTACTCATTTTTTATTTTTTCTGATATATTACTAAAATCACCTCCTATTATATTTTCCAAGTTATTTAGAATTTCTTTTGGTATGCATTCATATAAAAGCATGTGCTCAACAACCACAACAGGTGTATTGGTAATTGGTTCTTTTAACATGTTTCCTGTGTCTACCATTGTTTTTGTTTCTATTTTTTTATTATTTATGCAAATTTCCATTTCGCAAAACAAGTCTTTTTTAGATATTTTATTTTTAGCTAGTTTAAAAACTATTGTTATTGTTATAAATGCTACTATAGCTCCCAAGATTGCAATTTTCAAAGGGTATGTTCCTAAAAACAATCCATTTTTCATTAAAATTTCTTGTGGTTTTACTATATATATTAGTGAAAATGCTGCTCCGCCAAATACAAATGACACTAAATAAAAAAACAATATGTATTTCCACATTTTCTTTACTGTTTGTGGATTAAATGCTACATATACTATTATTATTGATAATAGTATTTTTAGTGGTATTTTTGAATATATGTCTAAAATATTCATATAAGCAATTATCGAATATATTGCACCTAGCAAACTTGCCAATATAATCCTTATATGTTTTGGTTCGTTTTTTAGAATTTGACTTGTTGTAAATAATATAATGTAATTCATTATAAGATTTTCGAATAATACAACATCTACATATATAGTCATTTTCATCACCTGCTTACATATTGTACTATTATATTTTTAAAAATACTGTCTTTTCTTATGTGCGAAAAAAAGAAATAATCGATGCTGTTCGATTATTTCTTTTTTGTATGTATATTTTTTTAACTAATTTGATATTTAGTTTTATTTTACTACATGTTTTTATTTTTATTTTTTCTTAAAAATGCTGGTATGTCTAAATCATTTGATGATGAACTTGTTTCTGAGCTTGATGGTATAGAGTTTATTTTCTTTTCCCATGTTTTTGATACTATATTATCTACACCAATACTTGATATTGATGGTTCTGGTTTATCAAATCCTGTTGCGATTACTGTTATTTTGATTTCATCTGACATACTGTTGTCTGTTACTGTACCAAATATAATATTTGCTTCTGGGTCTACACTGCGTTGTACTAATTCTGCTGCTGTATTTACTTCGTGTAATCCTAAGTCTTCTCCACCTGTAATATTTATAATTACACCTTTTGCTCCTTCAATTGATGTTTCTAGTAATGGACTTTGTATAGCTTCTTTGGCAGCATCTTCTGCTCTGTTTTCTCCTGATGCTGTTCCAACTCCCATGTGTGCCATTCCTTGATTTAACATTATTGTTTTAACATCTGCGAAGTCTAAGTTTACTAATCCAGGGATTGCTATTAAGTCAGATATACCTTGTACACCTTGTCTTAATATATCATCTGCCATTTTGAATGCTTCTATTATTGATGTTTTTCTATCAATTATCTGTAGTAATTTATCATTTGGTATTACTACTAATGTATCTACTTTTCCTTTTAGGCTTTCAATTCCACGTTCTGCTTGTGATAATCTTTTTTTACCTTCAAATGTAAATGGTTTTGTTACCACTCCTATTGTTAGTATTCCCATTTCTTTAGCAGCTCCAGCTACTATTGGTGCAGCTCCAGTACCTGTTCCACCACCCATTCCGGCAGTAACGAATACCATGTCTGCTCCTCTTAATACTTCTGCTACTTCTGCTTTACTTTCTTCTGCTGATTGTGCTCCTATATCAGGGTTTGCTCCAGCTCCTAATCCTCTTGTTATTTTTTCTCCTATTTGAATTTTTGTTTTTGCTTTTGATGTTTGTAAAGCTTGTCTATCTGTATTTACAGCAATAAAGTCTACTCCTTTTATTCCTGCATCTATCATTCTATTTACAGCATTGTTTCCAGCTCCACCTACCCCTATAACTTTAATGGTAGCTGTTCCATCAACCATAGCTAGGTTGCTATCATCATTATTATTGTAATCCATCATTTGGTTTGTTCCTCCCTCATTTTACTTATATACTTTTTTATATTATACATGCTAGCCCTTCTACTAACAAAAAATTAATAACTTTTATGAATAGAAAAATTCTTTAATTCTTTCCATTATTGTTTTAAAGAAGTTTTCTTCGTTTTGTGTATCTATACTACTAGATACTGTTTTTGCAAATGGTCTTGCTGCTATATATCTTACTAATGCATAACTTGTTCTGTATGCAGGCTTTACTGTGCTTATTGCTCTTCCTGTTGATATTTTTACAGGTATGTTTAAGTTTATTTTTCCTGCTACATCACTTTTGTTTATATTTACTATCCCTTGACCTGTTAATATTACATTATTTATTTTTTGTTTTAGCCCCTTTGTTGTTATGTCTTTATTTATTATTGTAAACATTTCTTCTACTCTTGCTTCAATAATTTCTATTAATTCTGAGCTTTTTATTATTCTACTTTTGCTTGTATCTCTACATGTGTTTAGTATTATGTCATTATCATTGTCTATGAAAGATTTTAGTGCTAGTCCATATTGTCTTTTTAGTTTGTCTGCTTCTTCTTCAGATATGTTTAGTACTAGTGCTATATCATTTGTTATATTATCTCCACCTAATGGTATTGAGTTTGTATATAAAAATGTTGAACCTTCAAATACTCCTATATCAGTATTTCCTGCTCCTATATCTAATAGCATAATATTATCATTTAGTTCATGTGTGTCTAGTATTAAGTTTCTTTCTGCTAAAGTTGTTGGTACTATCCCATCTATTTCTAGTCCTGCTTTTCTAAATATTGTGTTTAATTGTCTTACATAGTCTCTTTGAGCTAGTATTACTTGCGCACTTATTGTAAAGCTTGAACTTAGATTTCCTACTGGATCTGTTACTACTGTTCCATTTTCTAATGTAATTTTATCTGGTACAATATCTATTAAGTTTTTCCCATCAGGGATTTCTATATCTTTTACTTGCATTATTGCATTTTGTACATCTCTTACTGATATTCCTGAATATTTATCTTTTACTTCTTTTGTTATGCTATTTTGTACTATTGTTACATATTTTCCTGGAATTGTTACATATGCTGAGTTTATTTTTAGGTTTGTTTCATCTTCAGCATCTTTTATCGTTTTTGCTAGGCTTAAAATGACTTCTTCTTCGTTTATTATTTTACCTTTCTTTAGTCCACTACATTTATATGAGGTATTGCTTATTATTTCTATCTGCCCGAAGTTATTAACTTCTCCTACAACTGTGCAGACTTTACTTGTTCCTATATCAACACCTACTATGATATCACCTATTGCCAAGTTAATTCCTCCATTTTTTTGTATTAATTCTTAAATGTATATATATTACATTTTTAGACAAATGTCAATAGAAATTGTTATATTTTTGTAATATTTTTGTAACATTATCGTAACAAATTTAAAATCGACTTTTATCTATCTTTTTTGCATGTGTGAGCAAATATTAAGCAGGATTTTATTCCTGCTCATTTGCCTTTTTTTCTTTCTTTTCATTTTTTACTTTTTCAAATTTTTCAAGCCATTTGTCTACATAGTATCTTCTTATAATTGCTAAGTTTACAAACATTCTTCCTACAAACACAACTATTGCAGCTAAATATATATCTACATTTAGTTTTTGTCCTAAGATTGTTAGTAAAATTGCAAGTATTGCATTTCCAAAAAATCCTGTTACAAATATTTTTAAGTCAAAGTTCTTTTTTATAACAGATGTAATTCCACCAAACACAGAGTCAAGTGCTGCAATTATTGCAATTGCTAAATAGCTTGAATATGTATATGAAATCATAGGTGCATTCATTCCTATTAAAGCTCCTAAAATACAACCTATTAATATTGCTATAAATATCATTTTCTTTCCTCCTATTGTATATATTTTGTTTTTATTTCATCATTATATTTTAATATTTTTACTTTATTGGGTTTTGTTATAGATACATCTTGACCTGTTTTTTTCATGCTATCTACATGTCCACCATTTCCAATTAATCCACTTTCTAAATATGCAGGATCTCCTATTGCTTTAATTATATATGGTGATAAGATTCTTTGTCCATTTACTTTTATAAATGTACTGCTAATATCTACTATATCACTCATGTTAATAATTCTCTCGTCATTTATTGATATTGCTTCTGCTCCTGCTATTTTTAGCGCATTTACTATTACTAACAAGTCATCTGCTGTTATTTTTTCTACTTCTTCATTGTCTGTGTCTTTTAGAACTATTTCTATTCCTTGGCCTTCTACATCTGTTTTTCCTAATAATAAGTTTACTTGCTCTAATTCTGAGTTTACTAATTCTTCTGTTTGTTCATTTGATTCAGTTGTTTTTTTGTATTCATCTATTTTTGATATTGTTTCTTCGTATTTTTGATTAGTTTCTTCATATTTAGATTTCCAATTTGCAAGTTCTGTTCTAAGTTCTGTTTCTCTCATGTTTTCTATTGATGTTATGTCTGTTTGGTTAACAATTTTAAATTGCATAAACATAACTAATGCTAGGCAAAAGCATGCAATTCCCATTGTTATGCCCATTGTTATTTTACCTTTTTTTATGTTTTTCTTCATTGATTGCTCCTTTCCTACTTAGATGTTTTTGCATAATTATATGTAAGTGTTCCAGAATATTTTGGAATAGTTATATTATTTGATTTTTTTAGTTCTACTCCAATGCTATATCCTTTTAGTGTTTCTAGATATCCACCTGGTCTTGATAATGCTGCAAGTTGTTCTGGTAGCCCTATTGCTTTTATTACAAATGGTGCTCCTACTTTTTCTTGATTGATATCTATAATATTTCCTCCACATATAATTCCTGTTGTCGGAACTATTCTTTGGTCATTTATTGATATTGCTTCTGCTCCTGCATTTTGTAATTCATTTATTACACTAAGCACATCTAAATCGTGTACCACTAGTGAACTTGGATCTAATGCGCTACTTATATCTTTTTTGCTATCTGATAATGTAACTATTACTCCTGACCCTGTTACTTCTGATAGTCCTAGTATTTTATTTCCTTGTTTAATTTCTTCTTCCTTTGATTCTAAGTCACTGTTGTTTTGTGTTGCATTTTGTCTTTGTTTTTCTAATTCTTTTTCTGCTTTTTCTAATTCTTTATATTTATTGTCATATTTTTCTTTATATTTTAGTACTTCCGCTCTTAAACTGTTTTCTTCATAATTATTGCTTACTGTTGAATTAGATTCCTTTACAGTCCTTATTTGCACACATATTCCGGCATGTTAATGCAAAACACATTGTTCCTAAAACTATACTAATTACTTTTTTATTTAACATATTTTTGTCTCACATACTATTTTATGTGATATTCTCCTTTCCTTTAGATTAAATTTTATTATACTTTTTCTCTGAAGTATGGCTGAAATTTGTTATTTAAGTCTCCGTTTACAAATATGTCTCCTTCTTTGTCTTTTTCTTTTTCAATTATTGCTAATATATATAGCATTTTGTTACTTAAATTTGTGCTATCTCCTAAATGTACTCTTTTCTTTTCACTTTCTATGTATATACTATATTCGTTTTTGTCACTAATGTCAATACTTGTGACCTTTCCTTCTAAATTGTTTTCATTTGCAGAATTTAAAATTTTTATTGTTTCCTCTAACCTACTTAAATCTTCATTACATAGCCTATTTCCAGGTTGTATGTCTTCTTCTTTTGTTGTTGCACCTTGAATAATTGTCATTTCATTATTAGTTTCTGCAATTTCTAAGATATAACCTTGTGTGTTTATATATGCATATTTTCCCATATAATCTACACTGAATTTTGGTGTTCTTTCTTCTACTTTTATTTCTATTGTACTAGGCAATTTTCTGTGTATTTTAACATTTTCTATGTATGCATTTTCTTTTATTTTGTTTACCACATTTTTTCCGTAAAATTTGAATATGTTATCTTCTGTTTTTAATTCAGATAAACTTATTATTGTGTCTGCTTGTACTTGATTATTATTTATTACTTTTATGTCTTTTATGTTAAAAATTGGTGAAGTTAATGCAAATATTATTGTTCCCGATGCTAGTCCAACAAATAAAATTAATTTTAGAAAGAATTTTATTCTTTTAATTTTTCTCTTTCTTTTTCTTTCTTTCTTTGTTAATACTCTTCTTTTTTGTTCTTCTTTTTTTATTTTATTTTTGTTTGTCATCTGAATTACAGTTTCTGTGTCTAAATCAAATTTATAATTATTATCATTTGAGTTCATTTTTGCCCTCCTGTTTGATTTTTTAAGGACTTTATATACATAATAAATAAAGTCCTTTTGATTTTATTTTACTTGTATGTCTACTCCTAGTTTTTTTAGTTTTTTATCAAATTTTTCATAACCACGTAATATATATTCTATTTTAGATATCTTTGTTGTTCCGTTTTGCAACACTTGCTGCTATTACCATTGCTGCTCCACCACGAAGGTCTGTTGTTTCTACATTTGCTCCATATAACTTTCTAACTCCTTTTATTACAGCTGTTTTACCTTCTACTGAAATTTTTGCTCCCATTCTTATTAGTTCATTTGCATATTTATATCTATTTTCGAATATGTTTTCCGTTATTATAGATGTCCCTTTTGCTATTGTTAGAACACTTGCAAATATTGATTGCATATCTGTTGGGAATCCTGGATATGGAGTTGTTCTTATATCTGCTGCCTTGATTCTTCTTGGCGATTTTATTTCTATTTGATTTTTATTTATATTAAATTGGCATCCTATTTCTTCTAGTTTGTCTATTATTGGTGTTATATGTGTACTATCTGCATTTTTAACTATAATATTTCCTTTGTTTATTGCTGCTAAGCATAAAAATGTTCCTGTTTCTATTCTGTCTGGCATTATATTGTGGCTTACATCTTTTAGTTTTTTTACTCCTTGTATTTCTATTTTGCTTGTTCCAGCACCTTTTATTTTGGCACCCATTTTGTTTAAGAAGTTTTGTAAATCTATTATTTCTGGCTCTCTTGCAGCATTTGTTATTTGCGTTTTTCCTTCTGCTAGTGCACTTGCAAGCATTGCATTTTCTGTTGCTCCTACACTTGGAAATTCTAGGTCTATTTTTTCTCCTGTTATTTTATCACATTTGCATACTATATTTCCATAGTTTTTTTCAATATTTATTCCTAATTTTTCAAATGCTTTTAGGTGCAATTCTATTGGTCTTGTTCCTATATCACATCCTCCTGGATATGAAAATGTTGCTTTTTTGTGTTTTCCGAATAAGTCCTCCGTGCAAATATAACAGAAGATCTCATTTGTCTCATTAAATCTTCTGGTATCTCATATTTGCTTATTTTACTTGTGTCTATTACTATTTTGTTATTTTTCTTTTTTACCTCTCCGCCCTAATTGCTTTAGTATTTCAAACATCATTTGTGTATCATGTATGTTTGGAACATTGTATAGTGTTGTTTTTCCTGCATTTAATATGCTCGCAGCAATTATTGGTAATGCTGCATTTTTTGATCCTGATATTTCTACTTCGCCTTCTACTTTGTTCCCACCTTTTATTATGTATTCTGACATTTTTTTGCCACCTTTCATCTTTTTGTTATATATTATGTTGTCTTTATACAAAAGGTGTATTTTAAAAAAAGCTGCCAATAATATGGCAACTTTTTTTATTTTATTTAAGCATTAATTGATAGTATTCTCCATGTTTACTCATTAACTCATTGTGATTACCTTCTTCCACTATTTTTCCATCCTTCATAAGTAATATTTTGTCACATTTTTTAATAGTTGAAAGTCTATGTGCTATAATAAAACTTATTTTTCCTTTTGTTATCTCATCAATTGCATTTCTAACCATCATCTCAGATTTAGCTGAAAGTGATGCTGTAGTCTCATCTAATATTATGATTTCCGGATTTTCAACCATAACTCTAGTAAAATTCAACAATTGTTTTTCGCCTGCTGAAAAAATATCTGTATCTCCAGAAATCTTTGTTTCATAGCCATCTTTTAAAGACATTATTTTAGCATGTAAATTTAACTTTTTACATATTTCAATTATCTCATCTTTTGAAATATCTTTATTGGCATAATTTATATTTTCTAAAATTGTTCCATCAAATATTACAACTTTTTGCATAATGTAACCAATTTTATTTCTTAAACTTTTTATATTATATTTTTTATAATCTTTTCCATTTATTTTAATAATACCATCTTCTAAATTGTAAAATCTACAAATCAAATTCACTAAACTTGTCTTTCCACTGCCTGTTCTTCCAATCAAAGCAACACTTTCGTTTTTGTTTACATTAAATGATATATTGCTTAATACATTTTTTTCATTATCATACGAGAAATTAACATCTTCAAACTGAATATTATTTACTTCTTTTAGTTCTATTCCTTTATCTATTTCTTCCTCTTCTTTTTGTAATATATTAGTTATTCGTTCATATGATATTTTACCAATATTTCTTATTTGAAATCCTTCTATTACCCATTTCGCATATGCTTCTGGTGAAGATATATATCTTGCAAGAATTATCATTGTTCCATATGTTATAATTCCTTGTTCAACTCCTATTGATCCAATTAATATATTTAATACACCAACACATGAGACTATAAAATCATATAAACAAGTATATATTCTAATATTTTTTTCTAATTTGTTTGTAGCTTTTTCATATTGTGATATTAGGCCTTTTACCTGTGCCATTCTTTCGTGTTCAATCTCCAATGATTTTATTGTAGAATACCCCTGTACTTGTTCATTTGACCAATTTAGTATTTTAGCATTTATTTCTCTTTTTAGTTTTGTATATTCAATTGATTTTTTATTAAATATATGTGTTATAAAAAATCCAAATATATATATCATAAATGTTATTGTAACTATTGGTATATTTAAATACATTAACACAAGTAATGTTCCAATTAATCTTACAGCTCCACCTAAATAAGAGGTACAAATTCCTGTATTATACCATCTTGCAATTTCTTTAGTATCATTTATTATATTTTCTAAAATTTCTCCCACTCTTATTTTGTCAATCTCACTTTGTGTGGTTTTTTGTAACTTTATATAAATTTTTTCTCTGTAATCCGCTTCTAATTCTTTTTGAAATTCTGCGTCATTAAAATCCTCAAAAAATGTAACAATTGAGCGTAAAATATTAACTCCAAAATAACTGATTCCTAACACTATTATCAATTTTATATCTTTACTTGGTATTGCATATTCTACCATAACAATTGTAAAAGCTATAAAAATTACTACTATTATACTTGTTATAAACCAACCGAATTGCTACTTTAATTGATTGTTTTTTGTAATTATTTATAATTTCTTTTAACATTACTTAAATTTCCTCATCTTCTATTATTTTATTTTTATTAATTTCTATAATTTCTTTATATGATTCGTTTGATTTCATTAAATCTTCATGTTTTCCAATTTCAATAATTTTATTGTTTATAAATAAAACTTTATCGCATCTTTTCACTACTTCCAAATCGTGTGAAATTATTATCGTTCCAATTTTCATTTTTATAATATTGTTTAATATATTTAGTTTTGTTCTTGTGTCAAGTTTTGATAGTGAATCATCAAAAACTATAAATTTGCTTTGTTTTATTAAAGTTCTTGCTATTGCAATTCTTTGTTTTTGTCCTCCTGAAATGTTATTTCCGCCTTTTCCTATCATGTAATCTATGTTTTTATCAAACCTTTTTATATCTTCGTATATATCTGCTAATTTACAAGCCTCTATTATTTTTTCATCTTTTATAAGTTGATTTGTAATCTTTATGTTGTCTTTAATAGTATCTGTAAATAAATACGTGTCTTGAAGAACTACTCCTATATAATCTCTTAAACTCTTTTTACTTATATCCTTTATATTTTGTTGTCCAATATATATATTTCCTGTATAATCATAAAAACCTATTAAAGTTTTTGAAAGAACTGTTTTCCCTGATCCGTTATCTCCTATAATTGCTACATTCTCATTTCTATTTATTGTAAAATTCAAGTTTTTTAATACAGTATTATCATTTAGTTTTATGCTTACATTCTCAAAAACAATATCGCCATCTATTTTTATGTAAGGATTTTTTTCTATATCTTCATCTAAGTTCATTAAATTTGACAACTTCTTATACGCTACAACAAATTCATTTATTGTCTTTAGTTTATCTACTGATTCATGTACGTATTCTAATATTTTTGTTGAATATGTTAATAAGATTGATATAGTAGCAAGTGTCATTTCCCCTTGTACAACTAATATTCCACCCCATAATAATATAAATGGTTCTTTAAAGTTTCTTAAAGTGTGTGTTCCAATTCCATATAATACTTTCTTTTTGGCTAGTTCTATTTCTTTTTTCTTGTAATTATTATTCATTTTTGAAAAATCTTCTATTTCTTTATCTCTTCTATTAAATATTTTTAGCATTTTAGATTCTTCTATTTCTATTGTAGTTTTATTTATTACTTCTCTATTTTTTTCAACAATATCTTCTACTAATGGTCTTGATGCTTTAAAATACCATACAGATAATGCAACTATCATTCCACAAATTATAGCTATAAATAATCCAACAGTACTATTTAATTTCAATGTTTGTGCTACTGCGAATATAACAATAAAAATTGTATCAAAAAATAAATTTAGTTGAGAATTAAAAAATTCAGAATATGTAGTAGCATCATTATTTACTCTTTGAATTACATTTGATTTGTCTATATTGCTGAATTGCATATAATTTATTTTAGGAATATAATCTAAAACTGTTTCTTTGACATTTCTATTTATTATTAAATTAAATTTTGTATTAATCTTACTCTTCAAGTACTTTACAACAAATACTAATATATTTACCATTATTAATACTAAAACCAGAACTATTATCTTTGATAACTTGTTACTTGAATAAAATAAATTTCTTATTAAACTTGGAATTATGCTTTCTTTTTCCATTATTACACCATCAAGTGCATATTGTATAAACATAGGTATATATACCAGTAATCTTGAATATATTGCACTTAATATTAAGATTAGAATCATATATATTTTTGTACCTTTTAGTGTCCTATTTAAAAAACTTTTTTTCATACTTTTTTCCTTTCATTTTTTGGCAATTACATTATATCAAATGTTTGCTTAAAAAATCTACAAATATTATTTTGTTATTTTCTTATTTTTTTATATTTTCCTCCACATCATGCATCCCAAACTTTTGTTTAATTATATTGTCTAGTTTTTACATTGTCAATATCTTTTCATGCAATATTTATAAAAAAGAAAGACTTGAAATTTCAAAATCTTTCTTTTTTTCGTGTTATTATTTTATAAAAAGTACCGCTCTGAATCCTACAGCACTATGTCCAGATGAACTTACTTGTGATCTAAAGGCTACATTTGCATAATTATCACAATGTCCGTAACCTCCTCCTCTAACAGTTGCTTTAGTCTTAGTGAAAGTATTACTTTCTAATGTTAACTCTCCAACATTTCCAGCTAAATCATTAATTCCAATTACCCTATTTTCTGGATGTACTCCTGTCATTTCTAATTTTGGTTTCGGATCTTTCACATATGGTAATTCTGCAAAGTTTCCCCAGCTTGAAGAATCTTTTACTATTTCATCAGTATTCTTAACACCTAATTCAATCAACAATTCTAAAATTGAATCATATAGAGATGCTGTTACTACTCCAGCGCCAACTTTTTCAGTTTCAAAAGCTTCCTTGATAACTGCTCTAGCTTCATCAATGCTAATATTGACCCAAGGAAATCTTTCTACGTATGAGTGCACCTCATTTCTCGGCGTTTTGGAAATCAAATTTTTTGAAATATAAATTCCACCATATTTTTTGACCATTTCAAATTGTTCTTCTAATTCTTTGGAATTTTCTTCATAGTAACCTGACTCAACAAAAGGTTTGTCTAAACTTGGTCTTCGCCCGAATTTTTCTAACTTTCCTTTAAATACTCCATTCTTTTCTAGAGCACCTATTGGAACCCATACAAACGCATCACCCAAACAATTTACAATAGTATATCCTCCATTCCAGCTTCCAAATACATAATTGTATCCTTCAGGAATTGGTGGATTTGTATGATCCCCATAAATAGTTGTTCCTTTTTCTAACACTTTCTTTTCATATCGTTTTTCCATTGTCTGTTCCTCCTTGTTGTCTTACGATATTATGTACAACATGGCTTTTGCCATTATGTTAATTATATTAGCATCTTTTTACTTCTTTGTAAAGCTTTTCAGCTCTAAAACTTTTTAAAAACCTATGGTTCCTATTGAAATATGCTAAAAACTGTAATATAATAATGAAAGTTTAAATAATCGGAGGGATAATATGAGAGAAATAAGCATAAGAGATTTATACAAACAAACAGAAAAGTATGTAGACCAAGAAATAACATTAGAAGCATGGGTAAAAACTCTAAGAGATTCAAAAACATTTGGTTTCATAGAAATAAATGATGGAACATTTTTCAAAAATGTTCAAATAGTTTTCACAGATAAACTATCTAATTTTGAAAAAGTAAAAAAACTAACAATTAGTTCAACAATAAAAGTAACAGGAAAAGTTGTTTTAACTGAAAATGCTAAACAACCATTTGAAATTCAAGCAACAAATATTGAAATATTTAGTATGTCAGACAATAGCTATCCTCTTCAAAAGAAAAAACATTCTTTTGAATATCTAAGAACAATAGCACATTTAAGACCAAGAGCAAATACTTTTAATGCAGTATTCAGAGTAAGAAGTGTTTTAGCATATGCAATACATAAATTTTTCCAAGAAAGAAACTTCGTATATGTAAATACACCTTTAATTACAGGAAGTGATGCTGAAGGTGCTGGAGAGATGTTTAATGTAAACTCTTTTGATTTAGCAAATGTTCCAAAACTTGAAAATGGTGAACCTGATTTTTCTAAAGATTTCTTTGGAAAATCTGCGCATTTAACAGTAAGTGGACAATTAAATGCTGAAACATTTGCACAAAGTTTTTGCAATGTATATACATTTGGTCCAACATTTAGAGCTGAGAATTCAAACACTGTAAAACATGCTGCTGAATTTTGGATGATTGAACCTGAAATTTGTTTTGCAGATTTAAAAGATGATATGGACTTAGCAGAAGATATGATTAAATATATTTTCAAATATGTTTTAGATAATTGTCCTGAAGAAATGGCTTTTTTCAATCAATTTATTGACAAAGGTCTTTTAGATAGATTAGATAATGTAATAAATTCTGATTTTGCTAGAATAAGCTACACTGATGCTGTTAAAGAGCTTGAAAAATATAATGATAAATTTGAAGTTAAAGTTTTCTGGGGACTTGACTTACAAACTGAACATGAAAGATTTTTATGTGAGCAAATATTTAAAAAACCTGTATTTGTAACAGATTATCCAAAAGATATAAAGGCATTTTACATGAAATTAAATTCAGATGGAAAAACTGTTGCAGCTGCTGATTTATTAGTTCCAGGAATTGGAGAAATTGTTGGTGGAAGCCAAAGAGAAGAAAATTACGATAAATTGTTAAATAGAATGAAAGAACTTGATATGCCAATTGAAAATTATGAATGGTATTTAGATTTAAGAAAATATGGATCTTGTAACCATGCTGGTTTTGGTCTTGGATTTGAAAGAGCTATTATGTATTTAACAGGTATGCAAAATATTCGTGATGTTATTCCTTTCCCAAGAACACCAAAAAATTGTGAATTCTAACTTTTAAAATATTATTAAAAAACAAAAAATAAAAGTTGTAAACTAAGGTATTACCTTAACTTACGGCTTTTATTTTCTGTCTATCTTTCAAAATAATATTTTTGCCTAAAATATTTCTTTACCATAATAGCTATCTAATAATATTTGTTTTAATTCTGATACTAATGGCAATCTTGGATTTGCAGTTGTACATTGATCTTCAAAAGCTCTATCTGCAAGCATATCAACTTTTGCTAAAAATTCTTGCTCATCTACTCCAGCGTCTTTAAATGATTTTGGAATATTCATATTCACATTCATTTCTTGTATTTTTTCTATTAAGCTCTTTATTCCTTCTTCTTTTGTATCTGCTTTTAACCCTAATTTTTTAGCTAATTGGTAATATTTTTCATCAGCTATAAAATATTCATATTTTGGGAATGATACAAATTTTGTTGGTTTGCTACTGTTGTATTTTATTACATATGGTAATAATATTGCATTTATTCTTCCATGTGGTAAGTGGAATTCCGCACCCATTTTGTGTGCTAATGAATGGTTTATTCCTAAAAATGCATTTGTGAATGACATTCCTGCTATTGTGCTTGCATTATGAACTTTTTCTCTTGCTTGTCTGTCACTTCCATTATTATATGCTGTTTCTAGATAATTCATTATTAATTCTGCAGCTTTTTCTGCTAGCCCATCTGTATAGTCTGAAGCCATATTTGAAACATAACTTTCTATACTATGTGTTAAAACATCCATTCCTGTGTCTGCTGTAATTGATTTTGGAAGGCTCATTACTAAGTCTGGATCTACTATTGCTACATCTGGTGTTAGCTCATAGTCTGCTAATGGATATTTTTTATTTTTTTCTTTGTCTGTTATTACTGCAAAAGATGTTACTTCTGAACCTGTTCCAGATGTTGTTGGTATTGCTACCATTTTGCATTTTTCACCTAATTTAGGAAATTTATATGTACGTTTTCTGATATCCATAAATTTTAATTTTAGTCCTTCTACATCTGCATCTGGATGTTCATAAAATAGCCACATTCCTTTTGCTGCATCTATTGGACTTCCACCACCTAATGCAATTACTACATCTGGCTTGAATGTTTCCATTGCTTTTACACCTTTTTTTATTGTGTCAAATGATGGATCTGATTCTACTTCACTAAATATTTGTGAATGTACATATTGTTTTCTATTTCTTAAATGATAAAGGATTTTATCTACATATCCTAATTTTACCATTGATTCATCTGTTACTATAAATGCCCTTTCTATATCTGGCATTTTTTCTAAGTAGCCTATTGAGCCTGCTTCAAAATATATTTTTTCTGGAACTTTAAACCATTGCATATTAACTCTCCTTTTACTTGTTCTTTTTATATTAATTAAATTTACTGATGATACATTTGCTGTTGTTGAGTTTCCACCAAATGATCCACAACCAAGTGTTAATGATGGCATATTTGTATTGTATATGTCACCTATGGCTCCATGTGTTGATGGAGAGTTTACTATTATTCTTCCTGCTTTCATTGTATTTGAAAATTTTAATATTGTTTCTTCATTTTCTGAATGTATTACTGCTGAATGTCCAAGTCCTCCAAATTCTAGTAATTTTTCTGATTTTTCTATTCCTTCATCTTCATTGTTTACAATGTAATATGTAAGTACTGGACTTAATTTTTCTTTTGAGAATGGATATTCTTTTCCAATTCCTTCTTCATAAACAACTAATACTTTTGTTTCTTCTGGTACTTCAAATCCTGCTTCTTTAGCTATTTGATATGGTGATTTTCCTGGTACATGTGATTTTAATTTGTATCCGTTTTCTTCATTAAAATCAAACATACTATTTTTTAGTTTTTCTTTTTCTTCTTCACTTACAAAATAGCATCCTGCTTCTCTCATTAGTTTTTCGAATTCTTGGTATATTTCTTTATCTACTAATACTGCCTGTTCTGAAGCACAAATCATTCCATTGTCAAATGATTTTGATAATACTAAATCATTTACAGATGTTTTTAGTTTTGCTGTTTTGTCTATGTAACATGGTACATTTCCTGGTCCTACTCCTAATGCTGGTTTTCCACAAGAGTATGCTGATTTTACCATTCCAGTTCCACCTGTTGCTAATATTAGGTTTACATCTGGGTGATTCATAAGTAATTTTGTTGCCAATATACTTGGTTCTTCAATCCACAATATGCAATTTTCTGGCGCACCAGCTTTTACAGCTGCATCTCTTAATATTTCAGCAGCTCTTTTACTACATTTTTGTGCTGATGGATGAAATCCAAATATTATTACATTTCTTGTTTTTGCTGATATTATTGATTTAAACATTGTTGTTGATGTTGGATTTGTAACTGGTGTTACCCCTGCAATTATCCCTATTGGTTCTGCTATTTCAACATATCCTTCTTCTTCATTTTCATTTATTATTCCTACTGTTTTTTCGTATTTTATGCTGTGATATACATATTCTGTTGCGAACATGTTCTTTGTTATTTTATCTTCATATATTCCTCTGTTTGTTTCTTCTACTGCCATCTTAGCAAGTTCCATATGGTGTTCTAGACCTGCCATTGACATTGCTTTTACTACATTATCTACTGTTTTTTGGTCCAATTTTAGGTATTCTTTTTCTGCTACTTTGGCTTTTTCTACTAGTTCATTAATCATGTTTTCAACTTTTTGTTCTTCTTGCATTTCTTGGTTTGCCATAAAAAATCCTCCTATCTTGAAAACTATAATTTTGCTTTTGTTTTCATGATAATTATATCTATAATGTTCTAACATTGTCAAGAAAAAAATGTCGTTAATATATATTGCTTTTGAAAACTTTATCAAAACCATTATCTACTAACAAAAGAAAAAGCCACAATAGGATTTTCCTACTGTGACCTAGTTATATAAATATTTTTGTGGATTTACATGTGTTCCATTTATTCTTATTTCTAAATGTAAATGAGGCCCTGTTGAATTTCCTGTTGAACCAACAGCTGCAATTACATCTCCTGCTGAAATTTTTTGTCCAACACTTACATACATTTTACTTGTATGTCCATACCAAGTTTCTACACCATTTCCATGCTCTATTTTTACTAAATTACCATATGAACCAGTATAACTTGCACAAGTTACTGTTCCACTTGCTACTGCTTTTATTGGTGTCCCTGTTGTTGCGGAAATATCTAAACCTGTATGTGTTGATTTTCTTATGCTACTACTTACTCCATATCTTGAAGTTATCATTCCTGATATTGGTTTAGTTGCTATTTTTATTCCGTTTATATCTGCTATAGCTGTTTCTTCCTCTTTTTCTTTAGCTTCTTGTTCTTCTTTTTGTTTTTGCTCTTCTTGCTTTTGTTCTAGTTTTTCTTGAATGTTTGTTTTAGCTACTTCAACAGTTGATGTTTCCACATCTTCTCCATTTTGTGTGTATTTCTCTATTATACTTACATCTTCTTTGTTTTCTTCGTTTATATTATTTACTACTTCTTCTGCCTCTTCTTTTGTATTTACTTTTTCTATTGTTTCATTGTTTGAGGCTATTTCATAATATTTATATGTTACTTCTACGTTCTCTTCTACTTTTTTTGCAACTTCTTCTTCATTTGATGTAAGTGTTCTATTTACTAATTTTAACTCGTATTCTGGTTCTGTTTTTACATCTATTGATTCAATATTTTTGTTACTTTCTTCTTTTAAATTCTTTTTTATATTTTCAATAAATGCTTCTTTTGCTTGTATATATCCTACTTCTTCACCAGAAATACTAACCTTATACATTGGCTTATATTTTATTAATATTATCGCGATAATAAAACCAAATGCTATTACTACTATGTTAAAATACTTTAAAATTTCTTTTGTGTAGTATTTTAATTTTGTGTTTAAAATATAGCTCCACTCTCCTTTTTTTATTGTTTTTTCTCTGCGCGACATCTTCTATTATACTATATATTCTCTCCAAAAGCAAATTATGTATACACAATTGCTCGTAATTTGTCATTTTGTAAAGATTTTGTTCTTTTGTTTTTGCTATTTATAGTATTTTTCCTCTGTTTTGCTTTCATTTTCTTATTTTTTCTTTATTTTTCTATATAACTCATTTTGAATTTACCTTATATGTATATTATTTTCCAATTTTCATAAAAATTATAAACCTATAGGTTCTAGATATATATTTTAGTGCCTGTAAATTTAAACCATAAAATGCTATTATCCATAATGGGAAGGTGATAAATATGGCTATTGATTATAGTGTAATTGGTCAAAGAATAAAAGAAGCTAGAATTTCTAAAAACTTAACTCAAGAAGACTTATCTGAGCAATTAGATGTTTCTGTCGCTTTTTTAAGTAGAATCGAAAGAGGAAGTTCTCATATAAATTTAAGAAGATTAAACCAACTTTGTAGAATATTAGATGTTTCTGAAGGTTACATCTTAAATGGTGTTGCTAGTAATTCAGAAAATTACTTAAATAAAGAATTTTCACAATTATTAAAAAGTTGTTCACCTGAAACACAAAGATTAATATATGATGTAGCAAAAGTTATTGCTGCAGCTGATCCACATGATCCACTATAAAAAATATTTTTCTAAAGACCATTTTATGGTCTTTTTTTTCGACAATTAATTGTAAATTTCCGGTGAATTCATTGCTAATATTTTTTCCATATGTTATTATAATAAATGAAAAAATTGCAAATAATATATATAATTTATAGGAGGTAAAATTATTATGAAATTTGAACAATGGAAAGGATTTAAAAAAGGAGATTGGGAATCTGAAATAAATGTAAGAGATTTTATCCAACATAACTACACACCATATGAAGGTGATGGAACTTTTTTAAGTGGTACAACTGAAAAAACACAAAAATTATGGAATGAAGTATTAGAACTTTACAAACAAGAGCATGATGCTCCAGGTGGAGTTTTAGATATAGATACAAAAACTGTTTCTACTGTATCAGCACATGATGCTGGATATATCGACAAAGATTTAGAAGATATAGTTGGTCTACAAACAGACAAACCATTAAAAAGAGCTATTATGCCATTTGGTGGAATTAGAATAGTTGAAAAATCATGTGAAGCATATGGAAGAAAAGTTGACCCAGAAACTGATGAAATATTCCACAAATATAGAAAAACTCATAATGATGGAGTATTTAGTGTTTACACACCAGATATAAGAGCAGCTAGAAGTTCACACTTAATAACAGGTCTTCCAGATGGATATGGTCGTGGAAGAATAATTGGTGATTACAGAAGAGTTGCATTATATGGTGTTGATGTATTAATAGAAGAAAAACAATCTGAATTAGATGTTTTAAATGTAGATGAATTAACTGAAAAAGTAATTCGTGAAAGAGAAGAAATTAGTGAACAAATAACAGCATTAAATGAATTAAAAGTTATGGCCGGAAAATATGGATTTGATATTTCAAAACCAGCAACAAATGCTAAAGAAGCTGTTCAATGGTTATATTTTGCATATTTAGGAGCTATAAAAGATCAAAATGGTGCTGCTATGAGTATTGGTAGAACATCAACATTCTTAGACATTTACTTTGAAAGAGATTTAAAAAATGGTGTTATAACAGAAGAAGAAGCTCAAGAAATAATGGACCACTTTGTTATGAAATTAAGACTAGTTCGTTTCTTAAGAACACCTGAATATAACGAACTATTTAGTGGAGACCCAGTTTGGGTAACAGAAAGTATCGGTGGTATGGGAATTGATGGAAGAACTTTAGTTACTAAAAACTCTTTCAGAATACTTCATACATTACAAAACTTAGGGCCAGCTCCTGAGCCAAATCTAACTGTTTTATGGTCTACAAGACTTCCAGAAGGATTTAAAAGATTTGCTACAGACTTATCTATAAAAACTTCTTCAATACAATATGAAAATGATGACTTAATGAGAATCACATTAGGTGATGATTATGGAATAGCATGTTGTGTTTCTCCTATGAAAATAGGAAAACAAATGCAATTCTTTGGTGCAAGAGCTAACTTAGCAAAAACTTTATTATATGCTATAAATGGTGGTAGAGATGAAAAAACAGGAAAACAAGTAACTCCTAAATATGAACCAATTACATCAGAATATTTAGACTATGATGAAGTTATGGAAAAATTCAATCAAATGATGGATTATGTAGCTAAAATTTATATTAAAGCATTAAATGCAATTCACTATATGCATGATAAATATTCATATGAAGCAATTGAAATGGCTTTACATGATAAAGATATATATAGAACTATGGCATGTGGTATAGCTGGTTTATCTGTTGTTGCAGACTCTTTATCTGCTATAAAATATGCAAAAGTAAAAGTTATTCGTGATGAATCAGGATTAGCTGTTGATTATGAAATTGAAGGAGATTTCCCTAAATTCGGAAATGATGATGATAGAGTTGATGAATTAGCTGTTGGAATAGTTAAAAACTTTATGAATAAACTAAGAAAACATCAAACTTACAGAAATTCAACACATACATTATCTATATTAACAATCACTTCAAATGTAGTTTATGGAAAAGCTACTGGAAACACTCCTGATGGAAGAAGAGCTGGAGCTCCATTTGGACCTGGTGCTAACCCACTTCATGGAAGAGATACAAATGGTGCATTAGCAGTTATGAACTCAATTGCAAAATTACCATTTGATTCTGCAGAAGATGGTATTTCATATACTTTCTCAATAACACCTGGAACTCTTGGTAAAACTGAAGATGAAAAAATAACAAACTTAGTTAATATGTTAGATGGATATTTCACACAAACAGGGCATCATATAAATGTCAATGTTTTTGATAGAGCATTATTAGTAGATGCCATGGAACATCCAGAAAAATATCCACAATTAACAATTCGTGTTTCTGGATATGCTGTAAACTTTACAAAATTAACAAGAGAACAACAATTAGATGTAATTAATCGTACAATACATGAAAAAATTTAATAGCCTAATTTAAGGAGCATTAAGATGGAAGAAAAAGATTTAAAAAGCTACGCCAAAGTGCACTCTATTGAGTCCTTTGGCACAGTAGATGGACCTGGAATAAGATTTGTACTTTTCTTACAAGGCTGTCATCTACAATGTAAATACTGCCATAACAGAGACACTTGGGATGTTAATGGTGGAGAATTTAAGTCATTAGATGATATTTTTGATAAAATAATGAGATATAAGAATTACATTTATCCTAATGGCGGTGTTACAATGACAGGTGGTGAACCACTTTTACAATCTAAATTTATTTTTGAATTGTTTAAAAAATTGAAAAAAGAAGGAATACACACATGTGTTGATACTTCTGGCTCATTGCCTTTAACAGATGATATTAAAAATGTACTTAGTGTTACAGATTTAGTTTTATTAGATATAAAGCATATTGATGATGACAAATGTAAAGAACTTGTTGGAGTTTCTAATAAACTTGAACTTGATTTTGCTAGGTACTTAAGTGATAACAATATTCCTATTTGGATTAGACAGGTTTTGGTTCCTGGTTATACTGATGATGAAAATGATTTATTGAAATTGAAAGATTTTTTAAATACATTAAAAACTGTTGAAAAGGTTGAAATCTTACCTTATCACAACATGGGAGAATTCAAGTGGAAAAAACTTGGATTTTCCTACCCTCTAGAGGGTGTAAGAGAAGCAAATCAAGCTGATGTGGATAGGGCTAAAAAGATTTTAGGATTATAAATTAAATAGATTTAAAAATTACTGAAAACTAACTAAAAGAGAGATTTAATATGTATTTTTTACTTTGTGACTCCCAACTTCTAACAGTCTGTAATTTCATAACAGACTGCTAAAAAGTCGGTCCCCCCGAATTGTCAATTCGTAAAAAATAATATTAAATCTCTTTTTATATTCTTTTATTCCATTTATATTTTTTACATACCTAATAACTTTAACTCTACATCTTCCATTTTATACTTTCCATCTACTAATTTAAATTCAACTAAAGTATTTTCTAATGTATCCTTATTTTGTCTTAAATCTGTTGTAAAATACAATTTAATTTGTGGAATTTCCACTTGATTTGTTACAATTTCTCTAAATGTTTCAGCCATATGTTTTTCATCTTCACAAATCAAAATTAATTGAGGCATTGATGAAAATCCTGAATCACCTTGAACAAAGTTCTCATAAAAGTCTTTGTAAAGTCTCATTTTGTCCACTATTTTCTTTTGCCAATCTTGTTCCCTTCTTACTACTTCGAAAACAAATTGAATTGATTTTCCATTTTTAGTTAATTTTACAGCTCCTCCTGTTGCTTTAAATAATTTTCCTGCAACTTTTGCAGTAATTGCTGGTTTTACAACATAACTATCAAATGCTTTAACTTTTCTTAAATATGCTATTAAAGTTTGATTTCCAGCTAATCTTTTCTTTATCATTGGAACTGGTTTTGTATTATCTGATGGTTGCCATTTACAGTCAACTTCTTTTGAATTTAATAAATATTTTCCCATTTTTTCTAGGCAATATATTCTATAAATTCCTTTTCCTTCATCAGATGTAAAATAATATCTAGTTAGTATTTTAGATTTTACTAATTGGTCTAGTTTATTATTTAATTTGTCTTGTGATTTTGGATCTATCCCTTTTATTTCAAGCATTTGATATAATTGTCTTGATGTTATAAATTCAAATTCATTTACTAAATCTAATATTGCAAAATGAATTTCATTTATATGTCCTATATTGATTTTATGAACTATTTGATTCATTGATACATATCCATCTTTTCCATCAAATGTTTTTATTTCTCCTTCTCTTATTGCAAATGGTGATACTTGTGCTTTTATTTGATTATCTTCAACCATTTTTATTCCTCCTTACACAATTAATAATTTTATTTTTTTGCGTTTTTCATCAATTTTTTTTATATATACTTCTACATCTTGCCCATATTGATACCCTTCTTTATATTCTGCCATTCCTACTAGATTTGGTGTTAGTTCTATAAAGATTCCGTTTTTGTTTTTTTCTGTTTCTCTAATTTTACCTTTTACTCTTATTCCAGTTTTGAATTTTTGAATGTTTTCTTTCCATGAGCCTAATGTTTCTTTATATGATAATATTACTTTTCCTTGGTCTCTATTTATAGATTTTACCATAATATCTATTTTTTGTCCAATTTTCAAGCGTTCATATGGTGTTTTTATTCTTGCTACTGATAGGTCTTCTATATGTACAAGCCCTACTATTCCACCGCCTATTTCTACAAATGCTCCATATGGTTTTATACTTTTTACTATACCTGTTACTTTTTCGCCTTCTTGTAAGTCTTCTTTTACCCATTCTAGTGCTTCTTTTTGCACTTCTTTTCTTGATAAAATTATATTGTTTTGATTGTCAATATCTTTTACTTTGAATTGTACAAATTTATGTACTTTTCCTGTGCATAGATTTGTTTTAGGTAATCCATCTTCTTGTAAGTTTATTCCTTCGACTTCTTCTCTAGGTATTTTGCCTTTTAATCCGTTTTCAAAGCTTACATATAAATTGTATTTATCATCACAATTTTTTACTAATCCTTGTAATGTTTCTTGATTTTCGATATATGTTTTTATATTATTTTGGTTTACTTTTGTAATTTCATTATTCCAACCTTCGGGTACGAATTTAAATGCATTCATTTGTTTTTTTCTCCTTTATCTTATGTTTGCTTTATTATATAAGTTTTGATTTTAGTTTTCAATGTTTATCCTAAAATTTTCCTTATTTCTTTTTCTTTCATAAATCGCCATTTTCCAAGTGGTATATCTTTTACTCCAATTCCTGCAATTTTGCTTCTGTGTAATGCTAGAACCTTGTGTCCTACTGTTTCACACATTTTTCTTACTTGTCTGTTTTTTCCTTCATGAATAGTTATTTCAAGTCTAGAAATATTTTTTTCTTCGTCTGTTTTTAGTATTTTTACTTTTGCAGGTTTTGTTGTATAATCCTCAATTTTTACACCTTTTCGTAGCATTTCTACTTCTTCATTTTTTACTATTCCTTTTATTGTTACTGTGTATGTTTTTTCTATTTCATGCTTTGGGTGTGTTACTTTATATACAAAGTCACCATCATTTGTAAGTATCAATGCTCCTGATGTGTACATATCTAACCTTCCTACTGGCACTAAATGTTCTTTTATTTTTACTAAGTCTAATACTGAATCTCTTCCAAATTGGTCTTTTACAGTTGTTACATAGCCTATTGGCTTGTTTAATAAAATATATACAAATTCTTCTTCTGTTTTTAATTTTCTTCCATTATATGTTACTATATCTTTTTCAGGATTAACTTTTGTTCCAAGTTCTGTTATTGTTTTTCCATTTACTTGTATTTTGCCTTCTAAAATTAGTTCTTCTGCTTTTCTTCTTGATGCTACTCCTGATTTTGCTATATATTTTTGTAATCTAATTTCTTCCATATATCTCCAACTCTCTTAAAAGTTCTTCATAATATTGTGGTAATTTTGCTTCTATATACATTTCTTTTCCTGTTATTGGGTGTTTGAATTTTAGGCTTTTAGCATGTAAGCATTGTCCTTCTATTCCCCATTCGTTTTTTCCGTTTGAATATGTTGAATCTCCTACAATTGGATATCCTATTTGTGATAGATGTACTCTTATTTGGTGTGTTCTACCTGTTTCTATTTTTACCTCTAAAAGTGCATAATCTTGTTTATGTGTTTTATATCTTTTTATTACTTTAAAATGTGTTATTGCTTGTTTACCACTTTTGGTTACTGCCATTTTCTTTCTGTTGCTTGTACTTCTTCCTATTGGCATATTTATTGTTGCTTCATTTTCTTTAACAAATCCTTTTACTAATGCTAAATATGTTTTTTCTACTTCATGATTTTTTATTTGTTCACTAAGATTGATGTGTGCTTTGTCATTTTTTGCAACTACAATTACACCTGATGTGTCTTTGTCTAGTCTGTGCACAATTCCTGGTCTTATTTCTCCACCTATTCCAGATAATGAGTCATGGCAAATTGCCATAACTGCATTTACTAAAGTTCCATCTGGGTTTCCATTTGCTGGATGCACAACCATTCCTTTGGGCTTATTTACTACTATTATGTCATTATCTTCATATAGAATTTCTAGTGGAATATTTTGTGCTTTTAATTCTATTTCTTTTGGCTTTTCTTTTTCTATTGTTATTTCATCATTTTCTTGCACTTTGTATGAAGCTTTTGTTTTTTTATTGTTTACTAATATTTTTTCTTCATCTATTAGTCTTTTTACTGCAACTCTAGACATGTCTTCATATTTTTTGGCTAAATATGCATCTATTCTTTGATTTTTCTCTTCATTTTCTACAATAATTTTTTTCATTTTCACCATTCTTTCTGCTTCTACTTATTATTACTGCTGTTTTCTCTTTCATATATTACAAAATATTCATCAGAATATAATTCCTTGTAATTTTTGTCTTTTGTTTTTGTTATTATCATGTTCATTTTTGAGTTTTTATAGCATATTACATGTGTTATGTCATATTTTTCAAATGTATCCTCATAGAATTTTCCTATATTTGATGTATCTATAAAGTCCATAAAAATGTCCTCTTTTTTTCCACTAAATTCTGGTGCATATAAATCTGCTCTTGAATCTATAAATACTGGTATTCCTCTATATAACATGTAACTTCCATAATTATATTCATTATAAAATCTAGCTTTTCCTAAATCTATGTTTTCTAAAATATAGTCACATGCTTGTACCGGATATGAAGATTCATCTATAAATTTGTCATCTACTTTATCTTTAGCTACATAGTAACTTAGTCCTAGTACTAAGATAGATGTTATTAAAATTCCTATAACACTTGTTATTTTTTTCATTGCAACTTCTATATCTTCTTTTATATATATTTTTGTTGCTTGCATAATTAGTCTGTTTAATATTACTGAACATATTAATACGAACATTGTTACTTGTCTTCTTGATGCTAACATAAGGTAGCATAGTCCACCTAACATGAATAAATCACTTAATCTTATTTTTACTTTTGTGAAAATTAGTAGTGATAAAAATAGTATTAGTGTGCATAATACTTCTGTGTCTGAAGCTAATGTCATTGGTAAATGTTCATTTATATTTTGTGTAGTGTTTCCTTCCATTGTCTTTGTTAGGTATGTGTATGGTGTTGTTCCAAGCGGTGTTAAAAGCCCTGTAAATAAGCATATTACCATTATTAAAATAAGCCATTTTACTGTACTTCTTTTTTCTAGTTTTATTTTATATGGATTTTGTAATTCTTTGCTTCTTTTTACTTTTATTTTGTCAACTTTTTCTTCAATAATTTTTAATTTTTCTTGTAATTTATTTATTTTTTCTTCATTTCCAGGCTTTTTAGACAGTCTTTTTATTTTGAATTTTATTTGTCTTTGTGTTGTTTTCTGATATATTATTGTTTCTGCAAATGATGATATAAAATATTCTGCTATATATGGTAAATATAAAACAAAATAAAATGGAAATACTGCTAAATGTAAGTTTGCAAGCAATATTGGTATTATTATTAATCCTATTGCATATCTCTTTTTCTTTGTTTCTAAGAATTGTTCTATAAATAATATTGTTAGCATAAATAATATAAATGTTACTAACTGTGCCCTTGCTGCAATATATCCTTTCATTACATACATTACACCTATTGTTATTAAAAATGAAAATAGGTGATTTTTGGCTAGTTTTTTATTTACTAGATATACTGTTATTCCAAGTGTTGCTGATAAAATACATGTTGTTATATATATTCCCATCATGCCAAATGCATTGTATATTAAATATGTTATTACATCATATAGCCAGTGCGGATATGTGTATGCTAGGTCTTGATGCCATGAGAATGGATCTTGCATGTCTATTCTATTGTTTATTATGTGTTCTCCTATTTTTATTGTGTAGAATGTGTCGTTTTGTAGTGTCACTGGTGCTAAGGCTACAGAAAATATTGCTATTAGCACTATTGCCATTATTGTGAATTTTGTGCTTGTTTTTAGTTTTCTTTTTTCTTTCATCGTATATCTCCTTACATAGTTCCTAGTATTTTCTTTTTGAGATTATATCAAAAAAAGTTCCAAAAGACTATACTTTTGAAACTTTTTATTTATATTATTTTCTATATTATACAGCTTCTTGATTTTCTGTTTCTGTTTCTTTTGGTGTATCTTTTTCTTCTATAACTTCTAAGCTTCCAACTGATACTTCATATGCAACTCTATTTTCTACAGTTCCATCTTCATGTTTTTTCTCATACATTCTAGATTGAACTCTTCCTACTACTTTTACTTGTGTTCCTACTTCTAAGTTTTGGCAGAATCTTGCATTTCTTCCCCATGCTATACATGGTATATAATCTGATTTGTTATATGCTCTGTTTACTGCTAATAGTAAGTCTGATATTTCTCTTCCAAATGGTGTTTGTCTGTAAATAGGTTTTTTACATATAAAACCAACTAATACTACTTCGTTTGTTATTATGTCTTTTTTTACCATTTCGTTTTCTTCTTCTTCGCTATTTTCTTCTAATTCTACTACATCTTTAGCAAACACTGTTAATATTAATCTGTTTTTTTCATTTTCATAACTATTGTATGATCTGAATTGTCCTTTTACTAATAATTTTTTTCCTGATTGTAATGTGTCTTCTTTAATTAATCTTTCTGAAATAGTGATTGGTATTATATCACTGTTTCCACTTAGTCTTGGTATTTCTAAGTTAAATACATAGAAACTTTCTCCATAAATTTCATGACTGAATTTCTTTTCTCCTGTAACTTTCCCAACTAATGTTAAATAGTTGTTTTCTAAATAATTTGTATCCAATTTCTTTTCCTCCCTATTTTTTTTATTTATCAATTGTATATTTTTCTTTACGCTCCGTTTAAATACATTTTCTATTATACACTATTTTTTTGGTTTTGTCTACATAAAAAGTTAATTTTATTCAAAAAAGTTAGTTTTTTCCTATATTTGCTCGATTATGGGAATAGAATTTATTAAAAATATTATATATAAAATTAAAATTTCATATGTTTTCATTTTGCTGTCTTCTTGCCTTTTTATGCGCTTTTCAGCTATTTCTGCTTCTTCTTTTCCTTGTATTTTTATATTTTTTTGTAAATATATTAATATGCTTGCTTCTGTTATGCTTGATATTGTTACATTTGCCTTTCTATTTAGACCATATGTTATTATTTTTGAATTTTTTCTACCTTCTATTTTTAAATTTATGTCTGTATTTACTACTATATAATCTGCATTTTCACATATTATTTGTATTAACTTTTTTTCATTTTGATATTCTTCTAAATCTGAATTTATGATTACACTTTGAAATTTTATGTTTCTTATATTTCCTATACTTTTCTTATTTATATGAATTAATTTTATTGTTTCTATATCTAATTGTTTTACTTTTTCTTTCATCCTTTCAAAACTTTTAGAATCTGAAATTATACCAATAAAAGTCATATAAAAATCCCCTTAACTTTTTATTCTTTTTTATTTTTCCCATCTCTTCCAGTTTTATACACTTTAATTTTTTATTTGAGTTCCATTATTATCTATTTTATAATTATCTTTGTAAATTAAATTTGAAATTGTTACAACTTCTAATCCTTTTTCTTTTATATTTTTTATTAACATATCTAAACTATCTGCTGTGTGTTTTGTTCCATTGTGAGTAAGTATTATATCTCCTGCTTTTATTTTGTCTTTTAATCTATTCCACATTTCAGTTCCTGTTAGTCCTGTATAGTCTAATGTGTCTAGATTCCATTGAATTGCATAATAGTTTTTGTCTTGTGCTGCTTTTATTACTGTGTCATTATATTCACCATATGGTGGTCTGTATATTTGTGTTCTTTTTCCTGTTATTTTTTCTATTTTTTCATTGCTTTTTTCTATTTGATTTATGTTTTCTTCATAGCTTAATTTATTAACATGTGGGTGTGTTTCGCTGTGGCTTGCTATTTCGTGCCCTTCTTCATTTATTTTTTTCACTGCTTCTGGGAATTTTTCTATCCATTCACCTACCATAAAAAATGTTATTTTAGTGTTATTTTGTTTTAATACTTCTAATATTTTGTCTATATCATCTGCATTCCATGCACAGTTCATTGTTAATGCTACCTTTTTTTCTTCAGTTTTTACATTGTATATTGGTAATAGTTTTGTTCCAGTAGTTGCAGATGTTGTTATTATGCTGTTTTCTTTTTTTGTATTTTGCTTTTCTGTTATTCCTCCAGCCATTCCAAATAGTATTACTACTGTTACTAGTGATACTACATATGTGTATATTTTTTGTTTATTTAATATTAAAAACATAAAAAAACCTCCAAGTTCAAGCTACTTTAATTGTATGCTTGTTCTTAGAGATTATGATATTTATATCTTCCAATTTAAAATTTATTTTTTAGAGTATAAAACTTTGCTAATACTTTTTCGTTGTTCAATCTTTCTAAAGTTATTTCTTTTTCTAGGCAATATTTAAAACCACATTTCTTTATCATTTTTTCTGATTTTGTATTTTCTTCATGATGACACATCCATATCATATCTAATTTTAAAGTTTTAAATCCATATTGTATTAATAAATTAATTGCTTCTTTTGAGTATTCATTTCCCCAATATTTAGGATTTAAGGCAATTCCTATTTCTCTTTGATTTAATGCTTCATACTTTTTATCTATTATCCTATCATGAAATCCTATGCTTCCAATTACTTTGCTTTCATTTTTTAATTCTATAGCATATACTTCATTTCCTTTTATAAAGCTTTCTAATATTTCTTTTGATTCTTTAATGTTTTTATGTGGTTTCCACCCTGCATTAGGGCCAACCGAATCTAACTTTGCATATTCAAATAGATCTTTCAAATCTTCTTTTTTCCATTGTCTTAATATTATTCTTTTCCCAACTAACTTTTTCATAATTTATCCTTTTAAAAAGTATGCTAACATTTTATCAATATCTACACCATTATGTATTTTTTCTAATTTTCCACTATTTGTTATAAATATTGGCATTATTGGTTCTGCAAATGGCTCTGATAAATTTATCGTATATGATCCTGCATTTCTTATTATTATATAATCTCCTGTTCCTACCTCATCTGATAGCATTACATCTCTTTGTATTGTACCACTTGCAGAGCATAAACAATCCCCTACATTATATTCAACCAAATTATCATTATAACATTTTAGGCTTTCCACTTTAAAATCTGCACTTGCTAATGGAATTAACATATTTGTATTCCCATTTACAATAATCCATCTTTTGTCGCCATTCATTTTTTTTCGTATTATCTTTGCTATTACTATTGCGCAGTCAGATACCAAAAATCTTCCTGGTTCTAGTATTAATTTTGGATTCCAATTCATCTTTTTCATTTCTAAACTTACATTTTTAGCAAATATATCTATTCCATTCTTTTCCCAATTATCTAATGTTGCTAGTCCACCACCTATGTCTATATATTCGGGTTTAAATCCATAGCTTTCTTTCATATTTAAAACAAATTTAATTACATATTTTAATGCATTTACTATATTAGTATCACTACTTTGATTTATAAAAGAATGAAATTGTATTCCTATTAACTCTATATTAGGTTCATTAATTGCTTTTTTTATTATTTTCTCTGCTTGTCCCGTTTTTTCATCGACCCCTAATTTTTCACCACGTTTTAAAAATGAATCTTTTGGTACATCTGGTTGTATTCTTAATCCTATTTTTACTTTTTTACTATATTTTTTAGATATTTCTATAATTTTTTCTAATTCTTCTTCAGAATCTACATTTATTGATTCCACATTTTCTTTTATTACCATTTCTAGCAGTCCATCTGTTTTTCCAGGTCCATTTACTACTAATTCTTGAGTATTCGCTCCTACTTTTTTAGCTAATTTATATTCAAATTCTGACATAACTTCTAATCTTAGTTCATTTTCAAGAAATGTTTTCAATACTTCTGGTGTATAGCACGCTTTTATAGCATAATGTATTTCTGTATTTTTATAATATTTTTTAAAGCTTTTATCTATAAATTCAGATAATGTTATTAATCTTTTTTTATTAAAAATTATTATCGGACCATGTTCTTTTTCCTTTATACTTTCTAAATTTATATTATCAATATATTTACTGCCATTTCTTTCTATTAATATTGGTTCTACATTCATTTTATTATTCACCTATTTCTTTAAGAAATTTTTCATATTCTAATTGAATTATTTTTTCATGAAAATTTAATTTACTATTTTTAATCTTTTCTATTGCTTCATTTTTTGTATCTTTTCTTATATTTTCTATTGCATCTATCACATTTTTGTCTCTATCAACTATAATTGCTGGTTGTTTCTTTTCTTTAGCTCTTTTCAAAACCGTTATTGGTATATTAATTCTTTCAAAATTTTCTATTGTATTCATTAAACTCTTATATGAAATATCATGAAAATCTTTGCTAACAAATCTAGGCACTTCACTCATGTCTTTTTCTTGCTCTTGATATCTGGTTAATGTTGAAAAGTAACTTTCTTCTGCTGATACTGCAATAACATAAACTTCAATTTTAAAACCACATTCTCTTATTTCTTCTATTGACTTTAATATCAGACTTGTATTTCTTAGTGTTGATACATTTATAGTATCTATTTTATTTTTTTTCACATATGACAACATTTCGTTTTCTATTTCAAATACAAATTCATTTGTTAATGTTACTGCATCTTGAGGATACTTTTCTCTTATTTCTTTAAAATTTGGATGATATTTTCTATATTCATCCAAATCTATTACTATAAACTCCCTGTCTCTATGGCTGTTTTTTATAGTCTCTATAATTCCTGTTTTTCCACTTCCAGGTTGTCCACCAGCTAATATGAATAATGGTTTCTCGCATTTTTTTGATTGCTGTCTTATAAAGTCTTTTTTTATTTTCTCAAAAGCCACTTCAAATTCTTCTCTTCTAGAATCTTTTGTAACTTTGTATATTTCATTTAAATCCATTACACTCTCCTATTTTTGTTTAAACTACAATCTCTTCACCATTAAATCTTGGTAACAATTGACAGTCTCTAATGTCATCTTTTTTCGTTAACCATAATATGTATCGTTCTATTCCCATTCCATATCCAGAAGTCTTTAGCGGATATTTATCTTTCATTTTTATATACCATCCATATTCATTTTCATTTACATTATGCATTTTTAGTGCTTGTCTAGCCTCTTCACCAGTTTCATGTCTTTCCCCCGCACCTAGTGTTTCTCCTATTCCAAATAATAAATCTGCATTCATTGCATATTTTTTATCTGGAGTACAGTTTTGATAGAATGGTACTGACAAGATATCAAAGTTTTTTAGCCATACAATACCATCAAAATATTTTATAAGTTCTTTTTCTCCAAGAGAATTTATTGTTCTAAATCCTTCTTCATGGTATTCAATATATCTATCTGAATTTTCTAAAATTTCACAAGCTTCTTCAAATGTTACTACTGGAAATTTCTTAGTTTCAATCAATTTCTTTATATGCTCAGTATCTCCGGCTATTTTTTCTAATTCATTTCCAAATTCTCTTAAAATATTTTTTGATAGATATTTTATATATTCTTCTGCAAGTTGCATTACATCTTCTAACGTTCCTGCAATTTCCACTTCACTATGATAAAATTGACTTAGATGTCTCTCATCTTCCTTTTCTCCTCTAAATGATGGCATTATGTAATATGCACCATTTTTAAATAGTCTTGTTGCGTATTCTAAAGAAAATTGCATTGAATCGGCTAAATATGTATCTATATTGTGCAATTTTATTTTTACTGGTAATGAATCGCTTCCTAATCCCATTGGGCTTGATATTGAACCTGTTGTAATTGGCATATGTAGTGTCTTTATATTTTTTTCTGAATAGAATAGTGTTGTATATTTATTTATCATATTTTCTATTTCTATTAAATCTAAATACCATTCATTGTCTATTGCCTTTAGATAATGATTTTCTACGTTTTTCCATGTTTTTGGTGGTTGTACCGTTTGTTTTTTCATATGATTCTCCTATTTTATATTTTTTATTTTTTCTTTATTTGTATTAAAGAAAATATTTGCAAAATCATTTATACTTATTTTAAATATATTTGAAATTTTTGTTGCCTCTGTTGCTAAAAATTCTTCTTTACCTGATAATTTCTCGCTTAATTCCTGTTCTTCTATGTTAAGTAACTTTGCTAATTCTAGGTTTGTCATTTTGTTTTTTTTCATTAATTCTTTTACTTTATTTCCTATATCTATTGAACTCATATCTTCCTCCGACCGTTTCCTTGATGGAAACATAATATAATATTTAGTCAAAAATGTCAATACTTTCCACTTTTCTGATACCAAAAATTGATTTTTCTAACTATTATTTTGTTTACAAAGTTTTTTCATCGTGTTATAATCTTGATATTAATAGGAGGTTAATATGTTAAATTATCGTTTTCCAGAAAGGTTTACTGAACTTTTAAAAGATTCAAATTTAAGTTATGAAAAAATTGCTTTAAGTCTAGACATAAAATCAAAAGGAACTATTTCAAAGTATGCTAATGGTAAATTAAAACCTGATATTTCTACAATTACTAAGATTGCTGATTTTTTTGATGTATCTCCTATTTGGTTAATTGGTTTTACAGATGATAAACATTACATTATATAAAATTAATATACTAGTTTTTTCGATAAATTCCGCATATTTTTTATCAAACATATAAAAATATATGTGAAATAATTTCAAAATTTATTTTATATAACAAAAAATCTACAAAAATAAGCTTATTTAACTACTTATTCTTGTAGATTTTATTTATATGAATTTTTCTATATATTCGATTAAAAATAATGGCACATTTAATATTTTTCCATCTTTAGCTAAATTATTCATAGAAAACCTAATTGACAATTCATTATCAAATTTTTCACTATATTTAGTTAAACTTATATTGTTTGTAAATTTATTTGATTTTACTTCTATTGGAATAATTTTATTTTTGTTTTGAATAACAAAATCTATCTCATTTCTATCAAATGTAAAGTAATTTGGTACTAAGTCAAATACAATATTTAACATATTAAGTATGTAATTCTCTGTAAAAGCTCCTTTAAATTCTTTAAATAATTTATCGCCTTCTACTACAATTCTGCTATCTAGGTTTGCCATTCTTCTTAGCAATCCTACATCATTCATGTATATTTTAAATGCTGATAAATCTGTATATGCTTTTAGTGGAAATTCTGCCTTTTTTACATCATAAATTTTATATATTAAATTTGCATCATTTAACCAATTTAATGCATCTTCATATTCTCTTGCTCTAGCACCCTTTTTTACTGTTTGATATAAAAATTTTTTATTTTCTTTTGCTAATTGTGATGGTATACTATTCCATATTAAAGATATTTTATTTGCTTCATTATTTCCGGTATGTTTTGAAAAATCACTTTCATATGCTTTTAATATATTTTCCTGCACATTGTTTACAAGTTCAATGTTTTTTTCATTTGCCCATATTTCAACTGCTTCTGGCATTCCTCCTATTATGAAATACGCTTTTAGCTTTTCTTCCAACTGATTAAAAAATATATCAGGAATTTTCTCTACTTTAGTGATTGACTTCATATACTCAACTAAATTTTCACAATTGTCTGCTATTAGAAATTCACTAAATGTCATTGGATACATATTTAGAAATTCTACTTTTCCCACTGGGAATGATGTGTGTGATAATCTTATTCCTAATAAGCTTCCTGCACATGCAATATGATATTCATTTGCCTCTTCTTGAAAATATTTTAAACTATTTAATGCATTTGGACATTCTTGTATTTCATCAAATATTATTAGTGTTTTTCCTGGCAATATTGCTTTTCCATATATAAATGACAATTGTTCTAATATTCTTCTTGGCTCTTTGGTGTTTTCAAATATGTTATATAAATCTTCATCATGGTCAAAGTTAAAATATGCTACACCTTCATAATATTCTTTTCCAAATTCTTTTAGTATATATGTTTTACCTATTTGTCTTGCACCCTTTAAAATCAATGGTTTTCTATATTTATTGTTTTTCCATTCTACTAATTTTTCTATAATAAATCTTTTCATCTAACTCATCTCCTATATTTATTATATTACTATCTACTATTAATTATACTACAAAATCACATTTTTTCAATGTTTTTTTATTATTTTATCACACTTTTGCAGCGTTTTTCATGTTTTTAATCACACTTTTTTAATCTTTTTTATGATTTTTATCACATTTTTGTATTTTTATTTCTTTATATGGCATTATTTTTTCTAATTCATATAATAATATAAACAACATATGTTGTAAAATTTGAAAGGAATGAATATATATGGAAATAGATAAAAAAAGACCACACTGCCCTGTATTAGATGTTGATGGAGTCATTTCTGGTGGCAAACAATTTGACCTTGATATTACTCTTCCAGAAGATAATCGTGATGTAATATATGGAGTTGTTAAAAATTGTTTTAAAGAACCTGTATGTGATGCAGTTGTAAAATTAGTTGAGGTTGTTTTCGAACACGGAAAAGAAGAAAGAAGACCTATTGGTCATACTTTCACAGATAAAGAAGGAGAATTCGTATTTGGCCCTTTATGTCCAGGTAAAGAATATGCACTTCAAATTTGGGTAAATGATACTAAAAAAATAAAAATTTGTGCTAAATGTCATCATGAAGGCAAATGCTTAAAAGGTGATAAACATGATAAATGCGATTGCTTTTTAGATGATAAATGTGATAGAAATATTGATTGTTGTAATAGTGATGATTGCTTAGGTAAGGAAGATTGCAAACAAGAAAACTGCTAGTTTTTTAAGATGCTTTCAATTTTCTTTATTTAGGATTAAGTAGCAAAAAGTATAAGAGCTGATTTCTTTAATCGATTTCAGCTCTTTTACTTTACATTATTCCTAATTTTTTTGCCATTTGTTTTCCTTTTTTCATCATTTTTTTCTTATTCATCATGTCTGTTTCTGTATACATCATTACTAGTCCTGTTGTTATTAATCCACCTATCATAACGCCTTTTATAAATTTCATACGCTCACCCCTTTTTATTTAGTATTGTTTATTTTTTCTTTTTTATACTTTTTGGAAATGGTATATATTTCATTTATTGCTATTATTGCTAAAAATATTCCAAAACATTTTTTTAGAATTTTTACATCTATATGGATTGAAATATTTGCACCTATTATTGCTCCTAATATTCCAAATATTGATATTACTATTGCTAGTTTTAAGTCTATGTTTTTATTTTTTAAATTTACTATTATTGCAACTATTGATGTTGGTATAAAAAATATTAGATTTGTTGCTTGTGCTATGTGCTGCTCTATACCTAACATTATTGTTAGTAAAAATATTAATATTGTTCCACCACCGCATGCCTGTACCACTTACTATTCCTGATATTACACCTATTAGTATTTCTGTCATTTTGGTATTCCTTTCTGACTTTTAGAATTGGTTTTATGTTGTTAACATTTTGTATGATGCATATATTAAGAAAATTGTAAATGCTATTTTTAGTGTTTTTTCTGGCAACTTTTTTAAAAGTTTTGCTCCAAAAAATCCTCCTATTGCTCCTCCTATTGCACATAGAATTGATGTTTCCCAATTTATATAATGACCTTTGTAATAGAAAAAACTACTTGTTGTTACCATTGGTAATATGCAAAATACTGATGTTCCTCTTGATTTTGTGTCTTCCATTTTTAGTAAATATATAAATGCAGGTACTAATATCATTCCACCACCTGTTGAAAATAGTCCGCTTACTATTCCTGCTAGTAAACCTATATTTGCTTTTTTTAACATAATAAAAAACCTACTTCTCTTTTTTAGTAGGTTTCCCATTTTTTATTGTTTTTATGTTTTTGATTCAAAATTATTTTATTATCCTCTTTTTAATCAAATTCATAGTACTTTGTTCCAACCATTTTGTCTGGTAGATATTGTTGTTCTACATAATGGCCTGGAAAATCATGTGGATATAAATATCCCTCGTTATATCCAAGTTCTCTCATTTTTTCTATTGGTGCATTTCTAATATGCATTGGAACTTCTCCTGTATCTTTGCTTTTTACATCTTCTAGTGCTTTGTTTATTGCTAAATATGATGCATTTGATTTTTTTGATGTTGCTACATATATTGCAGCTTCTGCTAATATGATTCTTGCTTCTGGCATTCCTATCATATGTACTGCTTGCATTGCACTATTCGCTACTACTAGTGCATTTGGATTTGCCATTCCAACATCTTCTGATGCAGCTATTACTATTCTTCTTGCTAGAAACATTGGGTCTTCTCCGCCGTTTAATGCTCTCGCTAAATAAAATGCTGTAGCATCTGGATCTGAGCCACGCATTGATTTTATAAATGCACTTATATTGTCATAGTGTTGTTCTCCATTTTTGTCAAATATTGCTTTTCTAGATTGTACACTATTTTTTATATCCTCATCTGTTATATGTATATATCCGGTCTGCTTGCATTCCGTGTTGTTAATGCTGCTATTTCTAATCCATTTAGTGCTGTTCTTACATCTCCATTGCTTATTGCTGCAAGTTTTTTTAATGTTTCATCTTCTATTTTTATGCTGTATTCTCCGAAGTCCTTCTTTGCTTGTTAATGCATTTTTTAGTATTTGATATATATTTTCTTCTGTTAATGGATTTAATTTTATTACCATTGATCTTGATATTAAAGCTTTGTTTACTTCAAAATATGGATTTTCTGTTGTTGCTCCTATTAGTATCACTGTTCCATTTTCTACATATGGTAATAATGCATCTTGTTGTAATTTATTGAATCTATGAATCTCATCTATAAATAAAATGCTTTTCCCATTTGGATTTAACATGAAGTTTTTAGTTTCTTCTATTACTTTTTTTATGTCTGCTACACCTGCTGTTACTGCATTTATTTTGTAGAATTTGTATTTTGTTGTTTCACTAATTACTCTTGCTAATGATGTTTTTCCACATCCTGGTGGTCCAAATAAAATTATGCTAGATAGTCTATCTGCTTTTATTGTTCTATATAATATTTTGTCTTTTGCCAATATGTGTTCTTGTCCTACATATTCTTCTAATGTTTTTGGTCTCATTCTAAATGCTAACGGCTCATTTTGATTCATTTTCTAGACTTCTCCTTTTGTTTTTATTATTAGCTTCCTAATATTTTTAAAGCTTTTTTGATTAATTCTTCTATTTTTAAATCTTTTACATCTATTTTTTCAAATGCTTTTTCTATTTCTTTTTTGTTATATCCTAAGACTTGAAGTGCTGTTGTTGCTTCTTCTATTTTGCTGTTTTCCATTATTACTTTTTGGATTTTTGTTTGTGTATTTTCTTTGTTTTCTATTTGTGCTTTTATTGCTTCTGCTTCTTGACTTGTTTTTATTTTGTCTTTTAATTCTAATATTATTCTTTTGGCTGATTTTGGTCCAATTCCTGGTATTGTTGTTAATGTTTTTACATCTTCTGATACTACAGCTAATGCAAATTCTGTTGGTTCACACACTGCAAGCATTGCTAATGCTGTTTTTGCTCCCACTCCACTTACACCTATTAATAATTCGAACATCTTTAGTTCTTCTAATGTGTTAAATCCAAATATGCTTATGTCATCTTCTCTTACTTTATAATATGTGTGTACTTTTACTGTGTCTCCTATTTTTCCTATGTTTTCTATTCCGACATCTGACATGTAAATTTTGTAGCCTAATCCTCCTACATCTATTACTACATATCCTGTCATTTTCATTTCTAGTGTTCCTTTTATATATGCTAACATTTGCTCCTTATATGACTATTTTTAGCCATATTCTCCTTGTTTGTATTTAGGTTTTTATTGGTTTTGCCTATAAACCTTTTTTATGTATCATAAAAATATGTCGCTTCTAAGTCTGCTTCATGTGTTAACAATGCTATTGGATATTTTTTATATGTTGCTCCTATTGCATTATAATTTTCTTTTGGTTCTGTATAACCCATGTGCCAACGAATTGCATATTTTTCTTCTGGTGTTAGTTTCATATATTCTGTTATCATCATTACTGATTTTTCTCCATGTCCATATGGTATTGTATCTTCAACTGTATAATATGGTACTTTTTCCCATACTCCTAATGCGTTTTTTGCATTTCTATAGTCTATTTTATAGAAGTTCGTTTTGCATATGTCATGTAATAATCCTATTAATATTATTGATTCTTCTGGTATTTCAATGTCCATTACACAGTTTTCTACTTTGTGTTTTAGTATTTCATATACTTTTATACTGTGTTCTGCAAGTCCTCCTTCGTGATTTCCATGAAATCTCGTGCTTGCTGGAGCTGTAAAAAAATCTGATTTTTCTAAAAAGTTTATTAGTTCTTCTATTCCTTCTCTATTTACTTTTCTTAGTATTTCTAAAAATTTTTCTTTCATTTCTTATCACCTATTTTTCTTTGTTTTTTCTATTTTCATATTATATATTTTTGAAATTTAAAAGTCAATAGTTTGCGAACATTTTTTTGTTATCATTGTACCCTATTATTCTTAATTTTTCATTAATTCACTTTAAAAATACCTTTTCTTGTTATATAATAATCACGAAAGAAAGGTGAAAATTATGAAATTTATAAGGAAATTATTTGTATTTTTAATAATTCTCTTAACACTTGCTTGTTCATTTCTATTTCTAATAGGTTATGGATATTACTCAAACACTTTACATGAAAAATCCTTAACCGGAAGAGTAGAAGAAGTTACAAAAAAAGAACATTATACAAGTTTTGAGAATTTGCCAAAAAATTATATAAATGCTGTTGTAGCAACAGAAGATAGAAGATATTATAGTCATGGACCTGTTGATTTTATTGGTATTGCTAGAGCTTTTTATACCAATATTCGTGATAAAGATTTTGATGAAGGAGGAAGCACTATAACTCAACAAGTTGCTAAAAATGTTATATTTAACCAAGATAAAACTTTAATTAGAAAGGTTGGAGAAATTTTTGCTTCATATGATTTAGAAAAAAATTATTCTAAAGATGAAATCCTTGCTATATATGCTAATTCTTGCTATTTTGGAAATGGATATTATTCTATTTATGATGCAAGTATGGGATATTATAATAAGGAACCTAAGGATTTAAATTTGAGTGAAGCTTCTATGTTGGCAGGCGTTCCTAATGCTCCTTCTTTGTATGCTCCAACTGTTAATATGGATTTAGCTAAGAAGAGACAAGCTCATGTTTTAAAGAAGATGGTTGAAAATGGTTATATTACTCAATCTGAAGCAGACAGTGTTACTAATCCATAGAAATTTTTAAACTCATATCCTTGCTCTTTTAAAAATTTTATAGATTCTTTTAGGGCTTTTGAACTATCACTAACATACACCATATCATGCATCAAAATCACTAATGTTCCTTTATTTTTTGCAGACTTTTTCAAATTGTTCACTAGCCCACTTGTACTATATTTTCTAATAGAATCATTATTTAAACAATTCCAATCAATATATCCATATCCCATTTCATGTAGTAATTTAGCACATTTAATTTTTTGATATTTATTATTTTTAGACATAAAACCATTTGGAAATCTAAAGATTTTCGATTGGTAGTCCTCTTTTCCTATTGCTTTACCAATTTCTACATCTGTATTTTTGATTTCTTCTATAAAACTTTTCTCATTTTCATATAATTTCTTATTACTATGGTCATATCCATGATTTGCTATGTAATGTCCTTCTTCATATTCCCTTTTTACTAATTCGGGATTTTCTTTTACATTTTTGCCAATTACGAAAAAGGTTGCTTTAACATTCTCTTCTTTTAAGATGTCTAATATTTTTGATGTTGATTTTTTAGTTGGTCCATCATCAAATGTTAAATATGCAACTTTTTCTTGTGAATTTTCAAGCTGGTTTAGTTCTTTTTGTAATTCATTGCTGCTTTCTAACTCGCTATTTGTTTGAATTGTTTTTTCAATTTTAGCTTGAATTGTACTTAATATTAAAATTATGGCTATAAGCCCTATTATTACTAATATTTTTTTCTTGGTACAAACTATTATTTTCATTTTTACCCCCAATTCAATATATGAATTAGGTTATTATATTATTAAAAAAATTCAATATATATTATTTCTCAAATACCTCTTCTATAACGGTATAGAAAATAATTATATATTGAATTTTAAATCCTATAATAGAATTTCTACTTTATAAATTTTTCTTGTGCCATCTAGTTTTATATGATTTTCGGTTTCATTTCCATCTAATAAAATTTTAGTTACTCCTGTGTTTTTTCCATTTGGATTTTTCACTTCTATATTGTAAATAGTTTCTTTCCATTTATATTGAATTTGATAGTTTTTCCAGTCTTTTGGTATACATGGATTTATTTCTAAATATCCTTCATTTATTTTTAGCCCCAGTATATATTCTATTCCTGCTTTGTAATACCAGCTGCTAGAACCCGTATACCATGTCCAGCCACCTTGTCCTGCCAAATTACTGGCACCATATATGTCTGCTGGAATTACATATGGTTCTACTTTGTATTTTGCGCTTGCTTCTTTTGTTCTAGAGTGTTCTATTGGATTTATCATTCTATATAATTCTACCGCTTTGTCTCCAAATCCAAGTAAGCTTTCTGCAATAATTACCCAACAACTGCTATGAGTATATTGTCCACCATTTTCTCTTACCCCTGGCAGATAAGCCTTTATATATCCTGGTTCTAATTTGCTTTTTTCAAATGGTGGATCTAATAGCTTAATTATTCCGTTTTCTCTGTCTACTAAGTGATTTTCTAAACTTTCTATTGAAATATATTTTTTGTCATTATCACCTGCATTAGAAATTGTACTCCAGCTTTGTGCTATACTATCTATTCTGCACTCTTCGTTTTTCATGCTTCCAAGCCAGTTTCCATCATCCATATATGCCCTTTTATACCATCTTCCATCCCATGCTTTTGTATTTAATGATTTTTTTAGATTTATTTTTATTTGTTCATATTTTTCGGCTTTCTCATAATCTTCTTTTTCTTTACATATTGGTATGAATTTTTCCAATATTAGATATAAGAAAAATCCTAGCCATACACTTTCACCTTTTCCTTTATTTCCCACTGTGCTAAATCCATCATTCCAGTCACCTGAACCAATTTTAGGTAGCCCATGTTCTCCAAAGTTTAATGCTTTTTCTATTGCTTTTATGCAATGATCATATATTGTTTGCTCTTCCTGTGTTTGTACATATTTGTCATATTTTTCATCTTGATTTTCTTCTAATATTGCTCCTTGTAAAAAAGGCGTTTTTATTTCTAATATTGTTCTATCTCCTGTAAATTCTATATATTCAATTGTTACATATACTAGCCATAATAGGTCATCTGAAAATCTTGTTCTTATTCCTCTTTGTGTTTCTTCATGCCACCAGTGTTCTACATCTCCTTCTATAAATTGATGTTTACTATGCTTTATTATTTGATTTTTCATTATTTGTGGTTCTAAATATTTTAGGCCTAATGTGTCTTGTAATTGGTCTCTAAATCCATATGCTCCACCAGATTGATAATATCCACTTCTGCCATATAATCTACTTACTAAAGTTTGATATGGTATCCAACCATTTAATAATATATTTGTTGATTCTAATGGGGTATATACTTGTAGTCTTCCGAAGTAATTCTTTCCATGCATTTTTGCAAATTTCTAATTCTTGTCTTGCATTTTGTATTTTGCTATATTTGTATGCTGTGTTCTTGCAGTTTATTATTTTTTCATCTGCACCTAGAATTAGTGTTATTTCTTTTTTGGCATAACTTTCTAGTTGTATTTCTATTTCAAATACCATGCAACTTTTCTTTCCTAGTCCTGTTTCATTGTTTAATCTTTCTTTTCGCAACCCTTGTGGATTTGAAAGACCTTCATTTCCTAAAAAGAAGTTTTTATCACCTGTATATGATTTGATTTTTTCACTTGTTGATATATATATTAAATTTTCTAATTCTTCTGTTTGATATAAGTTTTTTGCCCATACTATATTACTATTTTTGTCTAAATTTACAGTTATATATTGGTTGCTTTTTATTTCATCTTCACCTATTACTGGTTTTATATAATAATATAATTTCAATTTTTTTCTATTTGGTGTTGTATTTTTTAATGTTAAAATATTAATTTTACATGTTTCTTCTTTTGGTACAAATATCTCTAGTTCTTGCTCTATTCCATCACTTTTGTGTATATATTTGCAATATCCAAATCCATATATTATATTATAATTTTTTTCATCTGGCATTGGGTTTAATCCTAGTGACCATGCTTTTTTTGTTTCATCATCTTTTAAATAAATTATTTCGCTTGGAATGTCATAACTTGGATTGTTTTCCCAACTACTTACACGATTTAACCTACTATTTTTGTACCATGTGTATCCACCCATGTTTTCTGTTACTATTGTTCCAAATGTTTTGTTTGCCATTATATGGCTCCATACTGTTGGAAGTCTATTCTTTTTATTTACTTTTATTAAATATTCTTTTCCATCTTCTGAAAATCCACCATATTCGTTATAATATTTTAATTTATCTATGTTTTCCAAAATATTGATATCTCCATCTGTTTCTTCTATTACTTCTGGTTTATCTTCTTCTCCTATTTGTTTGTATTTTTCTAGGTATTCTTCTTCTATTTCTTTTACTGTATTTTCTATTCCACCTTTGCTTGTATCTATTTTTATTACTGAAATTAGTTCTAGGAGTTTTATGTCTTTTTCATCTATTTCACCCTTAGATAAAGTAAAGATTCCTCCTTTTATATTTCTTAAATATGCCATTTGACTATTTAGGATATCATTTTCTATTTCTTCTTTCACATAGTTTTCATAACTGTGTTTTTCTTCATCTAAAATTACAACTTCTGTCTGAACATTTTTTGTTCTGAAAAATTCATGTGCTTTTAGTATTTCCTTTATTACATATGAGTCATTTGCATCTTTTATTTTTACTAAAATTATTGGCAAGTCTCCTGATATTCCATATTTCCATAGTTGACTCTGCTTGTAGCTTGTTTGCAAATTTTTGCTTAATGTTATGCTTTTAGGTGAATTGTCAAATATTATATATGATAGTATTTTTTGATATATTGCTATTTCTTTTCCTTTTATTCGTAGATATCTACTTTCGGCTTCTACTCGTGCTTTTGATATTTCGATTTCTGTTTTTACATTTTCAATTGATTTGTATTTTTCTAAATTTTCTTTTACTGCACTTTCTTCTTCTCCCACACTTATTATTAAATCAACTATTTTTTCTTCTTTTGGTTTTAGTTTTATGGTTCTTTTTAGTGCAACTATTGGTTCTAAAACAAGTCCTATTTTTTTCGATAATGGAACTAAATTTTCTACCATTTGTGGCGTTTTTAAGTTACCTCTTCCTATAAACTTTTCTTCATTTATTTCATATTCTAAATCCCCAATTGTTTCACTATTTGTGGATAATGTTGTTGCTAAAAACATTTTTCTACCATTTGGTTCTCTGTTTTTTCTTTCTACTATTACACTATTTTTTTCTTCATCAAATTTGCTTATTAAAAATAGATTATTAAATGCCGGATGTGCATATTCTTGTTCTTTTTTTGATAATACTGGTTCAAAATATGATGTTACTTCTAGTATTTCTTCTTCTTGACCTATATTTTCTAATATTACTCTTCTTAGTTCTACTGGCTCATTTGAGCTTACTGTTGTAATTATTTGTGTTTTTATATTTTCTCCTGATATTTCTTGCTTGTCTTTATCTGGCATAAAGCTAATTTGGTAATTGTTTTTTTCGTTTAATTTATAGTTTGAACTTAGTATTTTCTTTGTTTTTATATTTTTTATTGCGAAAAATATTCCTTGAGAATAATCATCTGTCAATTTATATCTATTTATATAAATATCTTTGTACTTACTTATTCCTTCTCCTTTTTCATTCATTGCAATTGTGTAGTTTTCGTTTGATATAACATTTCCTGTAATTAATCTGTCATCTATTTTGTTATTTGTTGTTACCACATAATTTTCGTAATCTTTATATTTTAATTTTTCAATTTTTTCCTTATTTTCCTTTGTTATTAATGCTTTTTCTGGCATAGTTTCTTGTAGTAAGATTGATACTGCTTTTATTTCTGGATTTTCAATAAATCTTTTTTGTAATATTTTTTTATTAAATAAGTTATTTATTGATAACAATATAAGCCCTTGATGGTGTGCCATATAAGTTTTTACTACACTACTTGTTTTTCCCTTTTCTACTCTTTCTGGTGTATAGTCAATTGATTCATAAAATCCATATTTGTTATACATTCCTTCTTTTTCTAATCTTTTTAGGTTTTCTATTTCACCTTTTGGGTCATCTAATATTGCTAATATTCCACCATAGCTAGATACCACTAGTTCATCTGCAAGTCCTCTTTTTAATCCTAGCCATGGAATTCCAAATGCTTTGTATTGATAATTTGATTTTAAGTCTTTTACATTAAATGCTGCTTCTGATATTCCCCATGGTATTCCTAATTGTTTTGCATATTCTTTTTGACTCATTATCATAAATTTGCAAGATTCATCTAATAAACTCCCTTCATATCTTGGAATATTTATATTTGGCATTAAATATTCAAATGCTGTTCCAGACCATGAAATAAGTCCTTTGTATTTTCCTAATATTGTTAAACTTCTACTTAAGTGTTCCCAATGTTTTGCTGGTACATCTTTTTTAGCAATTGCTACTAAGCTGGCTTGTCTTGCTTCAGATGCTAGTAAGTCATAATATGAGTCTGTTAATTTATTTTCTTCTATTGAAAATCCTATTGAAAATATTTGCTGTTCCCAATTATATAATACAGAAAAGTCTGTTTTTTCTATTATGTTATTTACTATGTTTACTAAATTTTCATTTCTTACTTCATTTCGTAAAAAAGCTTTTGTAACATATAAATATCCTACAAAATTCCCACTATCTACTGTTGAAACATATCTTGGTATTAATGGTTGTTTTGTTTGGGTTTGATACCAGTTGTATAAATGTCCATTCCATTTTGGAAGGCTGTCTATTGAAGTTATTACTTTTTCTAATAATTCTTCTGCTTTTTCTTTTTCTATATATTTTAAATCATATGCTGATATTATTGCTAAAAGTGAAAGTCCTATATTTGTTGAAGATGTTCGTGGTACAGTTTTTTCTTTTCTATCTTCTTGATAATTGTCTGGTATTAGATAATTGTTTTCTTTATTTAAGTATCTTTCAAAATAATTCCACGTTTTTTTACCTATTTCTTTTATATATTCTTGTTCTTGCTTATCTAATTTTTGTATTGGTTCTGGCTTTTCTTTTTCTTTACTTACATAATACATTATAAATGGAATTACTATAAAGTATGCTCCTAGCATAACTGCTAAAATGCTTTTTTCTAATAATCCTATTCCTATTGCGCAGATTCCTACAAGTACATTTATTGCCATTTGATTATAATATGATATAACACTTGTTTTCGCTTGTTTTTCAGCTTCTTCTGATGTCATCCATTCTAGTAAATGCTTTTTTGAAATATGTTTTCTATATATTGTTTTAATTATTGATTTTGCTAGAACATATGCTTTATATGGCATAGTTCCAAGTATAATTAATGCTCTTAAAATACTTCCTTTAAAACCTGATATTTTTGGTGTAAATGTTTTCTGTTTTTCTTCTCCTTCTTTTTTGAATATTATCATATTAAATATTTCTAATAGAAATGGTAAAATTAGAATAGCTAATAGTATAAGTATTACTATGCTTATGCTTTTAGCATAAGCAATTTTTATTATATTTGTAAAAATAATCGCTACTATTATACTTATTTCTAATAAACTTCTTCGTAAATTATCAAATATTTTATATTTAGATAGCAAATTTAATGGACTGTTTCTTCCTAACCAACTTGTTATTTGCCAGTCTCCACGTGTCCATCTTGATAGTCTGTTCATAAAACTGTTGTATTTGCTTGGATATCCATCCATAAGCATAATATCTGAAACCAGTCCACATCTTAAATATGACCCTTCTAATAAATCATGGCTAAGTACTGTGTTTTCAGGTATTGCTCCTTTCATAACTTCTGAAAAAACTTTTAAGTCATATATTCCTTTTCCTGTAAAAATTCCTTCTTTGAAATTGTCTTGGTATATATCTGATATGGCATTTGTGTATGAATCTATTCCACCTGCTCCTGCAAAAATCTTTGTAAAAAGGTTTTTATAGCTAACATCTAGGTTAACTCCTACTCTTGGTTGCATTATTCCATATCCATCTACAACTATTTTCCCTTCTATTTTTGGTTTGTTTAATATGTGTGCCATTGCACCAACCAATTCAAATGCAGAGTCTAAAATCAGGTCTGTGTCTGCATCTAATGTTATTATATATTTTGTATTTTTTAAAATTTCTTTTTGCTTGCTATTTTCTTCTATTGTATTTGTTCTAAATGGATTTTTTATATTTCCTAAAAGGTAGTCATTTAGCTGGTTTAGCATTCCCCTTTTTCTTTCCCAGCCTAAATAAGTTCCTTCTTTTGGGTTATATTCCCTTTCTCTATATAAAAAGTTAAATATATTTCCATATTTTTCATTCAATTTTTGAACTTGATTTTTTCCTTCTTGAATAACTTCTATGTCATACTCTTCTTCTTTGTGATTACTTTCACTACAATCTCCTAATAGTGTAAAATACAAGTTTTCAGATTTATTTGCCAAATAATATACTTCTAATTTTTCAAATAATTCTTTTACTTTTTCTTTTGATTTTATTATTGTTGGAATTACTACCATTGTTTGATATTGTGGCTCTATTCCACCATATAAATCTAATTTAGGTATTATTTTGGGTTTTACAATTTTGCTTAAAATATATTGTATTATTTGAATTGTTAGCTCTGATGATGGAATTATAAATAAAATAAATGCTATTATTTTTACATAGTTATTTGGTATTTTTAACATACATGTAAGTAATGTTGAAATTATTATTGTAAAAAATGAGATAGTTGCAATATATATTTTTGTTTTAGTTTGTGGCTTTTTGTTTTTTCTTGGTTTATAGTTTAATATTTTGTATAGCTCTTCTGTTCCAGCATCTATTAAATAATAACCTATATGTGATTTTTTGATGCTTTTAGGATTTTGCTGTGCTAATTCTAGTATTTTTCTTGTTATATATAATTCTGATATTTTCGTTTTCTTAGATATTTCTTTTATTTTATTTCTATAATACTCCTTTGTTTTGTTGTCCATTTTTTCATATATTCCACTTGGGTCTTGTTTTAGCAATTCTTCTACTCCATTTACTTTTTCAAAAATATCCAGGAAGTTCATTCTTTGTATTTTTTTGATACTTGTTATACTGTTTCCTATTGATACTTTTCTAACGGCTATGTCAAAATGTTCTTTTTTTATCACATCAGAAACTGTTGTGCCTTTTAGTTCAACGGTTTCTTCTAATATTTTTAAATAACTATATCCCTTTTTACCATATCTTTTTAAGATATATGACATATATTCTATAAATGGATATTCCATCTCTTCTAATATATCTTTTTTTATTTTTCTAATTTGATTGTTCTTAAATGTTAATTCTGATTTTGGCTTGTTTTCTACTAATCTTTCAACAATGTTTTCTGCTTTGTATTTTTGTATTTGTGCACTATATATTTTTTCACATATTTCTCTTATATTTTCTATTATTGCAATTTCTAAGAAAAGCCCAATATTCCATATTTCTTCCATACTTAATGTCTTTTTAGTTTGATAGCTTGCCAAATAATTTTCTAGCGCTTTTTGTTCTATTTTGTTGTCTGTGTATGCTACAATTTCGGAAGCTAGAACATATATGCGTGCAAATCCTTTGTATTGTCCATTTGCTATTCCTAAAAAATTTGTGTATTTTGATAGTGTTAGTTCTTTTTCTATTTGTTTTGCTGTTTCTTCTATTATATAAAAGTTGTCTAATAGCCATTCTCCTGCTGGATGTATGCTAATTCCTAGCTTTAAGTGCTCATTTAGTAGTTTGTATACTTCTTGTATTATTTGGTAGCTTTCTATCATGTGTGGTATTGGGTATGTGTTTTTTTGCGATTTGCTTGTTAAGTTATGGTTTGATGCTATTTTTTGTAGATGATTTTCTAGTTGATTTTGGTCTAGTCTGGCTCCATTTATTTTTAATATTTTATTTGTTTTCAAAAAAATTCCACTCCTTGCAAATATCTTTTATTGATATTGTTTGCAAAGAGTGGTAATTTTATACATTGTTATTTTTATAATTCCATCTCATTATTTTCTGCTGTTTTTGCTTTATCATTCTTAACTGTTGTTACTGTCCATTTAGCATTTTCAGTTTCTTTTTGTGCTGTTATTTCTTTATTATTTATTAGTTCTGCATATTCCATTGAAATTTTGCCATCTGAATATTGAATTTCACTTGTTGCTGCTTTATTTACTCTATCTCCTAGTTCATTTAGTACTTCTATTGCTTTGTTTCTATCTAGTTTTACGTTTCCAAATTGCATCTTTTGTTCAAGCGTATTAATATCTCCCATATAAGTTATAGCATCTGCTAAGTCTTCTGAAATTTCATTTTTATCACCAAATATTTGAGATATTGTATCTTTTTCTTCATATAAAGTTCCATCTACAATTGCTTGGCAAAGTTTGTTCCCTTGGCTTTCGTTTATATTAAAAATTATATTTTCTGTAGTAGTGTCCATTTTTTCTGCAATTTTTTCCTTTAATACATCTCCATAATTTTGGCGTCCTACTGATATTTGTCTATATATTTCTGAATTTGGAGTCGTTTCATCTATATTATTTATAAATTTTTCAAATTTTTCAATTTTGCTTTTTCTTTCTTTGCTTATGCCTAGTTCTCTCATTGTTGTACCTTTTTCTAGTACTTCTTGAATTGAAGGACTTCGTTGTTCATCTTTGTTATTACTATTAGTTGTAACATAAACTCCTGCACCAATTGCAGCTGCTAACGTTATTCCTGCAACTCCTACTACTTTTTTTCCTCTAGAATTCATTCTATTATAAACTTTTAAGGCATCTTTAAATTTATTATTTCCCATATTTTTTCTCCTTTGAATGATATTCGACATTTATATTATAACACTAAAAAACCAAAAAAGCAAAATTTATAAAATTTTATTTATATTTTTTGCTTTTTCTTCATAAATATTAATTTTTTCGCATTATTTTAAGCTAATGTTCCCATTGGGTCCCATGGTTTTAGTCTCATTTTTTCTGCCTTTAGACTCTCTTTTTCTTCTTGTGTTAAATATTTTTTGTTTACAACTACTTGATATACATACTTTGTAAACCAGCTATCTGTTGCCACATAATATCCTTTGTCTGCAACTTCATCTCCCCAGCTATTTTCAATTTTCCATTTTGTAGGTATTTCATTATCTAAGTTTACACCTGTTATTACCATTGCATGGTTCATTGCACTTTCTCTAGTATCTAACATAGCTCCTTTTGACATTTGGCTATTTATTTTAAATAGCGTATCTATGTCAAATGTAGCATCATCCCATACTCCGCCTTCTCTATCTCCTGCTTTTCCACAGTCTGAGCCAAACCATACTGTTTCTCCATTTTTTAGTTGATTTATTGCTAGTTCTTTTAATCTTTCTATTTCTAGGTTCAAATATAAAACTTCATTTCCTTCAATAACATTTCCTAAGTAATCTACAGTATATGTTTTTCCAAATGGCTTGTCATCTGTTGGGCTATTTATTATACTTACATAATCATCTAGGTTTATTGGTACTATTTCTTTATAAAATTTCATAGGTGTTAAATCTTTTATTATGTTATATTTTTTGTCTTTGTCTACATATTCAAATGTGAATGTTTTTGGTGGTATTCCAAAACAACTGCATAATATTGAATATATTTCCTTTATGCTTTTTTCTTTTCTTGCTTCTATGTTTTCTTCATTATTTCTTATGTCATATGCAAATTTACGAATGTATTTATTAAGTAGTCCATCTATTTCATTTGTGTTTGAACTTTGAAATGTTTCTGGAAATGCATTTTTAGGCACAACTCCATATTTGTTTACAATATTTACAAATAAATCCCATTGTCCACCATCTTGTACTCCTGTACTTAATAAGTAGTCTAGTGTTCTGTCATCTTTTGGACTATTCTTTAATGATATTATGCTTTCTAATAAGTAATTGCATTTTTCTAGTTTATCATAAAATGCTATATAGTTTTGTGATATTTCGAAATCTTTTAGATTGTATTTTTCTGCTATTTTTTCTCTAATAACATTGCATCCTGCAAATATCCAGCATCTTCCGCTTCTTTTTTGGTTTGTTACTGGTAGTGTTTTTAAGTTTATTGAGAACATATTTCTTGTAAATTCTGTTTGTTCATTTACTTTTGTTATGTCACTTATTTTGCTTTTTACTAATGCTCTTCTTGCTATTGTATTTGTAATGTCTTTTTTGTATTCATTTTCTATATTTTCTAAGTTTTCTTTTTTTATTTCTTTCATTTTATTCTTCCTTTCTCTTTTATTTTTTCTTTTTTGTTATACCACTTTTAAAAAAGTTTTGTTATTAGATTAACAAAACTTTTTATTTTTTAGTTTTTTGTTTATCGATTAACAGGTTCTATAGTTTTAATAAAAATAATTTATAATTCCATTATAAATTCCCCAAGCCAGTTTATTTTGATAGCTATCTTCTAGTAATTCTTTTTCTTCTTCTGGGTTGGATAAAAATCCACATTCGACTATTGATATTGGAATTTCTACATGTTTTATAATATAAACATTATCCAATTTCATAGGCACTCTTTTATTTTCTTTTTGTATAGATTTATTTAAATTTTCTTGTATAGTTTTTGCTAGCTTATTGCTATTTTCATTTCCATCTTTGTAAAAGCATTGCCAACCTGAGTATTGGCTTTGTGGAATTTTGTTTAAATGTATTGATACAAATATATCAGCTGAATTTTCGTTTCCTATTTTGACTCTATTATGTATGTCTGATATTTTCTTTTGTTTTAATGTTGTTGCATCTAAATCATATATCGCATTTTCATCTGAACGAGTTAATATTACTGTGCATCCGCTTTGCTCTAATAGCTTTTGAATTTTTAATGTTATTTTTAAGTTTGTTTCTGCTTCTGTTGTTCCATTTGAACTTTGTGCACCTTCATCTGGTACTCCATGTCCTGCATCTAGTACTACTGTTTTGCCCGATACAGGTGTTGATGTTGTTTGTGCTGTTTGTTCTTGAATCTTATTTGAATTTTCTTTTTGATTTGCTATTTGAAATGTGAAAGTAAATATTGCTATCAATATACAACCTAGTATAATTTTTATTCTTTTTTTGTCTATAATCATCATAATTATAACTCCCCTTGTTTATTTTTTATACTATAGTATATTGACCTTGTTTGTTCATTATTCGTATTTTAATTATTATATTTTTCTGTTACTTGCTTATTTCATATTTTCCAGTTTGCTCATTCAAACTTAATGTTACATCAGATGATAAATATACCACCGGTCTAAATGCCATTAGTTCATTATTATAATGATAATAGCGAAACTTTTCCATAATAATACACACCCATAATGGTTTCATCATTTTGTGCTGAAGGAGATAAAAGCCAATATCCATAGGCTTTTTGATGTGTTCCATCTCCAGTATATAATTTATCAATATCACTTGATAAATAACTAAAATTAATTTCTGTTATAGTTTTCCAAGTTTGTCCACCATCCCAACTTATTTGGTATCCTGCAGAACCAGTACCTTTTGCATTATTTTCATTTGTTTCTTTATTTTCACCTGTAACTGTATACATATGTTTTTTATCAGAGTTTGAATGTGTTTGCTTATAGCTATCATATAACATTTCGACGCTTGGTCCACCTATTACATATTCTGCATATCCTTCCTCATCTTTATATATACTCCATGCTTCTATATCCTGCATATAAGCTACAGCCTTATTATTTCCGTGTTTCTTAGTTGAATTTGTGATTTTTCCATCTGAAAACATGTAAAAAAATTTACTATTTAGTTTTTTCAGACTATTCTTTTCCATAGAAAATTTTTATTATTCCTTTGTAAAATGTAAATTTTAACCTTCATTTTTGCCACCTAAAATTTGTTTTCTTTTATTTTTTAATAATTTTATTTCCCTATAAAAATCCTCATCCACCCAATTACAAAAAGTATAATTAGAATCATTCTCTTTTTTGATTAATTCCATATCTTCAATTGTAACATACTTAACTTCTGCTACTTCTTCTTTTTGTAATATGTAGTCTTTAATTTTATAATTAACTACAAAAATAAAATTATATCCAAATCGTTTGTTTTTATCATTACTTTTATAAATATCCACAATTTTAATTTGCTCTTTTGGAATTTTAATTCCTAATTCTTCTTTTACTTCTCGAAATATAGCTTCTTCAACTGTTTCTCCACTGTCAACTTGTCCTCCAGTTTTTGCCCATTTATTTGGATTTTTTAATTTATTTGCTGTTCTTTTTTGCAAAAGTATTTCTCCTTTTTCATTAATTATCCAACAAGAAACTGTCCTTCTCCATAATCCTTTATTATATGCTACCCATCTATCTTCCACTTGTCCAGTTAATTTATTATTTTCATCTACAATATCTACTAATTCCATATTTTTATTACTTCCTTATTTTTATATTTATTTTAAATTTTCTAAAATATTGTTGTTACCTGTAAATTTCTTAAGCCATTTATTTAAATCTTTTTGTTTATTAAAAATTAATACTTTTTCTTTCGGTATATCCATTAAATACTCTTTAATTATATGTCTTTTCTTTTTATTATAAGTAAGAACATATTTTATAAATTTAAACTCTAATTTTTCTTTACAGCCAGGTATCTCTGGTCTTTCATTATTACGTGTTTTAAAATATCTTTTTAAAACGCCTTTTAATTGCATAAATGTTGAGTAATCTAGCCATATTATTAAATCTGCTTTTTTAAAACGTTCCTTAAGAGTCTTATTATAATTACCATCTATAATCCATTTATCTCTTGATGACTTAGTAGCTATTATTTTATCTCTTTCTACTTTATCTATTTCAACCCAATTAGGTTCATAATTAATGGCATCTAAATGTATTGCTGGGAGATTTAACTCTTTTGATAAAATATTACATAATGTACTTTTACCACTTCCAGAACCACCTACAATAGAAATTCGATTATACATAATACCTCCTTGTTTTAATTTGTTTTGTCAATTTTTATGTTTCTCTTTTATTGTTTATTCTTAAATTTTTTTCTTTTATTTTCTACATTTTATCACTTTACTTTTATTCTATCAATCAAAATCATAAAAAGTTGCAAACTTTTACATTTGCAACTTTTTTATAAAAGAATAGTTACTTTTATTTTTTACTTAATGCAGTAAGCAAACCCCTTCATCTGGTATTCCATGCCCTGCATCAAGTACTACTGTTTTGCCTGATACAGGAGTTGATGTTGTTTGCGCCGTTTGTTCCTGGATTTTATTTGTGCTTTCTTTCTGATTTGCCACCTGAAATGTGAAAGTAAATAATGCTATCAATATACAACCTAGTATAATTTTTATTCTTTTTTTGTCTATAATCATCATAATTATAGCTCCCCTTGTTTATTTTTATACTATAGTATATTGACCTTGTTTGTTCTTTATTCATGTTTTAATGAGTATATTTTGACAAAAAAAAGAACTTTTTCAAGTCCTTTTTTATTTTCTTCTATCTATTGCATAACTGCTTCCCATTACAGATTTAGCAGCATGTTTTACTTGTGCTCCAATTTCACCAATTTCTAAGATATTATGAAATCTACCAACATCTGATACAACAACACCTATTGATATTGATGTTAATGGAAATTGTTCTATTATTCCTCTTCTATTCGCAACTTCTATATATCCTTTTTCTAAATCATCTTCTGTAAAGAATTTTTGAACATTATTATCAAACTCTGATATTACATTTTGGCACAATTTCTCACAACTTGTTCCTGGTACAATTGCTACAAAGTCATCTCCACCTATGTGTCCAACAAATGTATTTTCTATTTTATCACTATGTACTGAATTTACTATTGTTTCTGCTGTAAATTCTATTATTTCATCGCCTTTTAAAAATCCATATACATCATTATATGCTTTGAAGTTATCTAAATCTAGATATAATACTGAAAATGGCTCCTGTCTTGCTATTCTTTTCTTTAGTTCTGCATGTATTTGTACATTTCCTGGTAAGCCTGTTAATGGACTTACAGTTCTATTACTTGCAAGCAACCTGTTTAAGTTTTTGACTGTATAATATAGATACTCTTCATCTACTGGTTTTTTTATAAAGTATTCTACTGATTCTTGCAAAATTCTCATTCTGTGTTCTTTGCTTGTTTTTGAAGACACTATTATAACTGGTGTTATTGTATTGTCTTCATCTTTTCTTATTTTTCTACATAATTCGACAACATCTCTATCTATAGCATCTTCATTTATTACTATTAATGATGGAATGTTTTTTAGTGCTACATCTATTTGTTCTGTTTTTACACTTATAAATTTGAATTCTGGATCATTTCTAAATAATTCTCTAAATATTACTATTGAAGAATCATCATCATCTATAATATATATTTCTTGTACCATGTTTTACTCCTTTGTTATTTATTTCTTTTATTTTTGATTTCATCTAGTTTTTTATTTAATACTTCTGTTATTTCTTTTGTGTTAATTGCTGGGAATGCCTTTTTTAGTCTATATACATTTCTGTATAGTCTTCTTAAGATTCTATTTCTCTTCTTTTTCAAATTTTCTACTATTATTTGAATATTTTCTTCTGAGTTCTTTTCTTTTTCTGCTTTCTTACTTGCTTTTTCAGTTTCTTTGGTTAGCTTTTTAACTTCTTTTAATTTTTCTTTTATTTCTTTATTTAGTTCTTCTATTTTTTCTAATGTCACTTTTATATTTTTTAATTTTATAATACTTACTATCATGTCCACTATTGCTACTATTGTTATTATAAATATTACATAGTGTAAAATGTGTATATCTACTTTTTCTAACAGTTTAATTATGGCTGGATGTATTCCTTTTACGAATAGCACTCCAAGTATTCCCCAACATATGGAATTTGTTAAACATACTCTTCCTTGAAAATTAAATTTTTGATCTGAATAATCCCAATATTTTGTTTTGAATATTGTCTCTAGCAATACACCTACTAGGTATTCCCATATTGTTAATACTACTATTGAAACTATAAATAAAAGTAGTATATTATTTTCAAATCTATCTAGAAATAAGAGCATTATCATTGCTCCTATCCCATATATTGGGCACATTGGCCCTACCAAAAATCCTGTGTTTATTAATTTTTTTTCTGATACTGACCTTACTATGGATTCCATAACCCATCCTAGGAAAGAATATATAACAAAATATGTTAATATATTAAATAATTGCTCTTTCATGTTTTCCCCTTTTTAAATAAATATCTCCTACAATATAGCTTGTAGGAGGTATTTGCTTATTTATTTACTATTACTCTTGATACTTCACATACATCGCTTTCGTTGTATACTCTTATTTCTAGTTTGTTTTCTCCATCGTGTAATGGGTATTTGTATTCAAAGTCTTTTCTTTGATCTAGTGAATATACTTGGTCTAGATTTAGTACATTTTTATCTGTTTCATTTATTATGAATTCTACTTTTTTAATACCTTCTTCATCTGATGCTTTTATTACGAAGTTTGCTTCTCCATCTGTTGTTACTTCTACTTTTGGCTTTGTTACTCCTTTTACTTCTTGTTCTTTTGTTTCGGTTTTGTTGTTTACATCTACTGCTACAACTGTTAATGTGTGTTGTCCTTTTGGTATTTCTATTGTTTGTTCTGTTTGTGTATCATTTATATCTATTTTTGTTTCTTCTTCTTCATCCCATCTATATGTTAGATATGATAGCTCTTCTTTTCCTGTTGCATTTATTTTTAAGTTTGCTCCATCAACTTCTAGTTCTATGTCTATATCTCCTTGAATTGTATATTGTTTTTGGTAACTTGTTTCTTGTCCGTTTATGTCTTTTGCATATACTGTCAATGTATTTTTTCCTGTTGGTATTTGGATTTGTTGTGTTACTTGTTTTTTACCATTGCTGTTTATTTCTGTTTCATCTTCATTATTCCATTTGTATGTTACTTTTTCTAGTGCTTTGTTATGTGATACTTGAAGTGTTATTTCTGTTCCTGATGTTTCTTGTACATATATTGTTGGTTTTGCTGTTCCTGTTTCTGCTGATGTTCCTTTGTACATTGAGTATGAACCACTTCCAATCATACATATTCCAAATATTAATATTACAATTGAAAAGAATCTTACTATTTTTTGTATTTCTATTGTGCCATTGTTTTTTGATTTTTTATTTTTTTCTTTTTTCGGTGTTTCTACACTTAATATTTGATTCAAATTTTTTCACCTTCCTATTTCTCACAAAAAATTATACCATAAGCTTTTTTAATTGTAAACGGTTTAAGAAATTTTTAATTTTTGTTTTTTATTACACATTGTTTTTATTAAAACTATAGTTGCTAATTGTAAAGTTTACATTCAATATTATTCTTATATACAAAAGTAAAACCGTTGATTTCTCAACGGTTTTTATATTATCTTAAATTAGTTTTGTGCATATGGTAATATAGCAATGTGTCTTGCTCTTTTTACTGCTGTTGTGATATCTCTTTGATGTTTACTGCATGCTCCAGTTGTTCTTCTTGGTAAGATTTTACCTTTGTCATTTACAAATTTCTTTAATTGTTCTGGATTTTTGTAGTCTAATTCAAAGTTTTTGTCACTACATAATACACATACTTTTTTTCTTTGTTTTCTGAATCTTGGATTGTAATCCTCATCATAGTTTTTATTTCTTCTATTTTGTTTTTTGTCTGCCATTTTATTTCACCCCTCTTTAATTAGAATGGTAGGTCATCATTTGAAGATACTTCGAAATCTGCTCCCATGTTTCCTGGTGCTGTATTTCCAAATGTATTTTCAAAAGTATTTCCTGCAGTTTCTCCATCTCTTCTGCTATCTGCAAAATATGCTTCTTCTGCAACTACTTCTGTTACATAGTGTTTTGTTCCTTGGTCATCATCCCAAGTTCTTGTTTGTATTCTTCCTATAATTCCTACTTGTTGACCTTTTTTGAAGTATTTACTACAAAATTCACCTAGTTTGCTCCAAGCTACTATGTTTATAAAGTCTGCTTGTCTTTCTTCTCCTTGTCTTACAAATCTTCTGTTTACTGCTAAACTAAAAGATGCTACTAGTGTGTTGTTTGTTTGTGTGTATCTTACTTCTGGGTCTCTTGTTAATCTTCCCATTAATATTACTTTGTTCATTTTTTATCACCTTTCTTTACTTTCAAATAAAGGCCCCTTATCTTTATTTTTACTAATTTTATTAGTTTTCTTTTCTTATTACGATGTATTTGATTATATCATCTGTAATTCTGTAAACTCTTTCAAGTTCTTTTATTGAAGC